>NZ_JACIYP010000470.1 GCF_014359905.1 Hoeflea sp.
CCCGGATGGGCAGCCGGCAGCTACACGGTGCGCAACGGCGACACGCTGCAGAGCATCGCGCGCGCCATCTGGGGCGACGCGGCGATGTGGTACCTCCTCGCCGACGCCAACGGCCTGACCGGTTCGGAAGCCCTCACCGCCGACACCGTGCTGACCTTGCCCAACAAGGTCACCAACATCCACAACAACTCCACCACCTTCCGGCCCTACAACCCGGCCGAGGCCATGGGGGATGTGAATCCGACGCTGCCCGATGCGCCGCCTCCGCCGAGGAAGAAGAAAAAGTGCGGCGGGTTGGGCGGGATCATTGTGGCGGTGGTGACGATTGCTGTGGCGGTCATCGCTCCCCAGTATCTTCCCGCGATGACGCCCGTTTTGAAGGCCGCAACGGTCGCAGCAATTGCCAACGTCGCCGGACAGATCACTGGCAACATTGTCGGCGTGCAGAGCGGTTTCAATTTCCGGGGCTTTGCGACCGACGTGCTCAGCGCGGGCATCACCCACGGACTGCTCGGCAATACTCCATTGGGTGAGCTTGTTGGCGATTCGGTGATGGGCGCTGCTGCGTTGAGCAGCGTGGTGCGCCAAGGCGTAGCCAACGTCACCGGTGAGCAACGCGGGTTCAGCTGGGCGGCTGTGGCCGGTAGCGCAGTCGGTGCATGGGCAGGTGCCAAGATCGGTGGCGCGCTTGCCGGTAGCCTGGCGGACAAGGCGGGAAATCTAACTAAGGCTGCAGATCTCGTCACCCGCGGCGTGCAAGGCGTCGTCACCGGGGTGGCCTCGCAACTGACGCGCATCGCCATCGAGGGCGGCAAGCTGAATTGGTCGGCGGTTGCGGCGGACGGATTGGGGGCGGTAGCAGGAGGTGTGGTCGGAAGATTGTCCAGCGCGGCCCAATCAGGTACGCAAGCGGCGAATCCGAATAGGGACATCGATTGGATAGCCGGTGCTGAAAAACAGCTTGATCCTGCCCGCGCTGTCTTGCTGGCCGCAAATGGAAACTCGCGAGAGGATCTGGACGAGGTCATCGGCCCGAGAGCTTCGAATGCTGCGAATCCGTCATTCGGCGTTCAGTACCCTGACGACCTTGAATTGAAGGGACCGCAGACCAACGGCTATAGAACCAGCGCGACTCGGAACGCCGAAGGCGCATGGGAGCTTGAACCAGTAAGTGTGACAGCCCAGTTCGACGCTGACGATCTTGCCTTTCAGATATCCAGCTATGCGGCCGGCGAGCGGGTTCGAGCGCTCATGGACGGAGGACGCATGCTTTGGCCAACGCTTGACGCACTTGATCGTGCTCCCCGATTGACTTCACAACAACTTGCGGCGGAGCAGCGCTTCAGCTCTTCCGTTGGTCCGATAAATCAAAGTACCAACCATGCACGTGAATACCGGAGGCAACAGACGTTGTCCCGGATCGGCTTTGCACAGAGCTGGCCATTCTCACACGTCGCTGCATTGACGACGCGCGCCTTCGGGTTCTCCCATGAAGAGTCGATAGCGCTGGGTGCCGAAATCGGCGGTACCATGATGCTGAGTGCACCGTCCAATGGCCTAGGACCAAGCCGCCCAGTACACCGGGCACCGATTCAGACTTTGAAAGGTCTTTCTGCTCCGGGGGAGGTTCCGGTTGTTAGACCTCCGTCGGTGAGAGTTGATGTCACTAACAGTGCAGAGAAATTCGTTCCGCGCGTCGATCTGACGTCCCTTTTTAAGGTCAAGCCATACAAAAACGGTTCTTTTGACCTGAACTATCGCTATCCAAATTCGCATGGTCTTGCAGCCTCGGTAGGTAGAGACAAAACAATCAGTATGGATGGCATCCTTGGC
>NZ_JACIYP010000471.1 GCF_014359905.1 Hoeflea sp.
GCGCATGCCCGTTTCGTCTCCCTGCGGGGATATTCCAACATCCGGAATTTCTGCCTCATCGCGGCCCATCTTACCGGGGCGGAGGCGGCGGTGCTCTTCGACGACGACCAGGTATACGAGGACCCTACCTGCACCTGGGTGAAAATGTTCTGATATTCAATCATGGTTCACATCCCTACCTGAGAGGGCCAGATCGGCAGGTCGAGCCACCAGTTCCACCACTCGGGCCAGCCCTTGGTCCAGACCGGGCCGGAAATGATGATACAGACTGCCGAAAAGAAGACCGCATTGATCGCCAGAAGAAATCCGACGCGGTGGATGCCCAGCGTGCCGACTGAATAGCCAATGAAGTCGCGAAAGAAGGTATCCTCGTGATCGGGCGTCTTCATTTCTTCGCCCTTCTCGGGATTGGCCGCCGAAAGGATCAGGCCGCCATGCAGCGCCAGCGCGAAGGTGGTGGTAAAGAACAGCGTCACCGCCAGCATATGCGCCGGATTGTAATGGAAGTGCAGATAGGCATATCCGGTATTCGAGACCCAATCGAGGTGACTGAAGATCCCGTAGGGAAACCCGTGCCCCCAGGCCCCCATCAGAAGCGGGCGAAAGATCACCAGCGTCATGTAGGCCAGGATCGCGAAACTGAAGGCAAAGGGCACATGATAGCCCATCCCCAGCTTGCGACAGATTTCCACCTCGCGCAGCGCCCAGCTGATAAAGGCCCCGGTGGCGCAGAAGGTGATGATTTGCCACAACCCCCCTTCCATCAGCGGTGCCAGACCCAGACCGTAACTCAGGTCAGGCGGCGCGATGTTGATGAGCCATGGGTTGAACGTCCCCTGTTGCGACGCTCCCCAAAAGATCAGGATCGTGCCAAGGGCTGCGAAAAATGCGGTCGTGACCCCGAAGAAGCCGACATAGAAGGGCCCGACCCAAAAATCGAACAGATCGCCGCCAATCAGCGTTCCTCCGCGGACACGGTACTTTCTTTCAAAACTGAGCAAAGCCATCTCGTGGTCCCCGCGTTGTCCGGCCATCGCGGGTGCCCGCTCAGCCGTTTCGTTTCGTTAGGTAGCCGCGGGCGACGTTGTCCCCGCCCGCAGCGATCATTGGGACAGTGAAATCACTGACCATACTTGGCAGCGGCGATTTCAAACCAGTTGAAACCGTCGGTGCTGAGCAGCACGAGATGGATCATCGCGGCCAGAAGGAACAGGAACGCACCCTGCGCCACGAAAACGCGGCGGGGGTCGAAAATGAGCCAGATCTTGTAGAACTTTGCCATGTCTATCCCCTATCCTTAAAACCACGGGAACCAGATGAAGGTTGCAATGTGTGCAACCACTGCAAGTGCCGTGAACAGCCAAAGGCCACTCATGTACACAGAATGCAGCTCCTGGGCCTGCTCGTCGGTGAGACCTGTGAACGACAGGTCAGATTTATCAGCCATGAACTTTCCTCCGGAACGTTATGCTGACGTCGCGTGCCCCGCGACCGGGTCCTTCGAGGCCTGCATGGCCCCGCAGGTTTCTGTCCGCCCCATCATGGGACAGGCAGTCCGTGATCCCGGCCCTTGTCAGGCCGAGAAAATCAATGGCGTGGTGCGATCCGCCTCGGCCCAGGCGCGGGCCAGCGGCCCCCGCAGGTCGAGGGTGCGGTACTGAACCGCCTCGCGCATCCAACGCACGGTTGCGAAGGGCAGAGCCAACGCAAAAATCAGAGCAAAATAGAGCTGAAACTCGAGACCACGGCGCCGCGCCTGACGGCTGCGCACACGGGGCGGGTTTGATGTCATGTCAGTCATCGTCTCAGTCCTCCTCTCGAACTGGAACCCC
>NZ_JACIYP010000472.1 GCF_014359905.1 Hoeflea sp.
CTAGGGCATGTACATCACCCTGATGGTGCGGATCCAAGATCAGGGCCTGCCCGCGACCCAAGCCGAATGGTTGGGCGAGGTGCAGGAGTGGTTTGTCGCCAACGGCGATGGCGGGGAAGTGCCGGATGAACGCACGATCCGCCGCAGGCTGACCCCGATCTGGAAAGCACTGCGGGGATCCTGGTGATCACCGGCGTGGTGTTATGGGCGGCAGGCGCGGAGGGTCGTTCAGGCCGACTTCCGCGCCTCATCGGCATCATGCACCAGCTTTGGCCGGGGCCGGAAGGCGCTGGCGACGGCATCGACACCTGCGCGCAAGGGCGAGTCCATCAGGTGGGCATAACGCTGGGTGGTCTGCATCTGGCTGTGGCCCAAGAGCTTGCCGATCATTTCCAATGAGGCACCACCGCTGACCAGCAAGGACGCAAAAGTGTGGCGCAGGTCGTGGATCCGCACATCCGGGATCCCCACCGTTTTCTGGATTGTCGCCCAGAACCGGCGGATTTCTTTCACCGGCTGGCCCGGCACGTCGCCGGGGAACAGCAAGGCGCAGCCGCGCGGCACCAACAACTGGCGCTGGCGCACGATGGCAGCCGCCTCGTCCGAGATCGGCAAGCGGTGAATTTTGCGCTGCTTGGTCATGCTGGCGGGCTTGGACCAGCTGAGGTGTTCTAGGTTGAAGTGTTCGAACCGCGCCTGGCGCACTTCACCCACCCTCGCCCCGGTCAGCATGCAAAGGCGAATGATGTCGGCGGCCCGGCGATCCTCGGCCGTCTCCAGTGCCTCGGCCAGCTTGCGGATTTCTCCGTGGTTCAGGAAGCGTTCGCGCGGGTTCTCGATCCGGCGGCGGAAACTGGAGGCCGGATTGTCGTCGCGCCAGCCCCAGCCGACCGCATAGGTGAACATCTTGCGCAGCACCTCGCCCGTGCGGTTGGCACGCACCGGCGTTGGCTTTGGCCCCTGAAGCTTCCGCGCCCGGTTGTTCGGCTTGGCCTTTGATGGCCGGGCCCGCCCAGCCGCCACCTTGTTCAGCAGCTTTTCGACATCATAGGGGGTGATTTCCGTCACCAGCTTGTTGCCCCAATCCGGGGCCACCATCTTCGCCAACATCGACTTCTGGTCGGAGGCGTTCAGGGCGGACAAGTGCGGAAGATGCACCTCGGTGTAGCGGTCGATCAGATCCTTGAACCGTGGCGCATCGCGCCCGGTCTCTTTCTGCCCCAGCGGATCGCCCCCGGCGTCGATCTCCCGCCGCAGCTCCTTGGCCCGTTCCCGCGCCGCCGTGGTCGACCATTCCGGCCAGCGCCCGATGGTCATCCGCCGCTGCCGCCCGGCATGGCGATAGTCGATGGTGAAGGCCCTGCTGCCGGATCGATAGATGCAGACGGCAAATCCGCGCACATCAGTGTCGAAGATCTGATAGTCCCGCCCCTTGGCCGGTTCGGCCTCGCGCACGGATTTCTCGTTCAAGCGCAATCGGTTGACCATGCAACTCACCCTCCGTTCGTCATCCCATGAGGCGTGGATTCGCGCCCCAGGCAAGCGATGCATGACGACAAGGGTGGCGGGGTGGCGCAGGGTGGCGGTCATTTGAAGAGGGGGTGCCACCCCCAGCTACACTTGTTCAGGTGGACGGCAGGCTGCTCTGTTCGATGGAAGAAACACGATTTCTGTCCATATGCAGACACCAAGTGGCCGACAGCCGGGCGCGAACACCACGCAGGACTTGTCAAAGTGGGCTCGGCGCAGACAGCGCCAAGTGCCAGTTTTCCGCGACAGCACCCGGAAAACTCATGGACGTTATAGGGCAAGTTGTGGTCTAACGGCAC
>NZ_JACIYP010000473.1 GCF_014359905.1 Hoeflea sp.
TGGTGCTGGGTTTCGAGGTCAGGTAAAGGGATTTCCAGCCGCTCCAACACAGCTTTCGGTATCATGCGCAGGCTTGTTCCCTGAGCCTCTGAGCCGAGCTTTCGCTGCGCGTCGGGTTGATTGATCGCCCAGGCGAGATACGCGGGAAGTACGCGTTCTTGATCCGGGCGCATGATGATGAGCGGAACAATGACAGCTGCGGGCTCACTGAGCGCGGCACTCACGACGGCTGCAGTGTTCGGCTCGCCGCGAGATCTGAAGATCACCTCACCGCCTCGGACAAGGTAGCGATCCGAAAGGTCTGCGAGATCATATCGCAGCAGCGAGCTGTCAGAGACGTCGCCGTGCGGACTGACGTCACGCAGCTGGATGGCTGGCACGCCGCCTTCAGGAATTGGCTCTAGTCGACCGCGCGCGGTGTAGCCTGAATGGATGTCGCATAGCTCTCCGAGCTGCATTGTCTGAACCTCTGTATTTCGATTACAGAGATTTAGGTCGTGCGGGTCGTGCTGTCAATCCCCGAGATGCAGTAATCTCTCTACAGAGAAATATGCTTGCCTCTGATCGCTCCAATCAAGTGGAAACGGGTTCATCAGAGTAGCAAGCGTAATCTCGCGGCCGTGCTGACCAATCAGGATCGATTCGACGACGTCAGGGGCCAGCAGAGTGATGCGCAGCACGCGCGTCATGTAGGAGAGTGCTATGCCTTCGCGATCTGCGAGCTCGGCGATGGTCGTGAAGTCCCCCGACTTCAAGATCCGTTTCCAGCGAAACCCACGTGCCAGCGCCTTGACCAAAGTGTTGTCCATCTTGCGTTGGCTTGATGCCCCATCCGGCAGGTGCATTTCCTTGCGGCCGCCTCGTTTCACGAGGCGGAACGGGACATGCACTGTAACCGTTTCCGGTGCTGGCGTTGCGCGGGTCATGCCGCCGTCCCGAGATCTGCCATCATTTCGCGTGCCAGCCCACTCAGGCCATCCATGCGGAGGCGAACATTGAGGCCATCGGTACCGATGTCGACCCGCTCTACCAGCAGGGTCGCGATGCGCGCCTGCTCAGCGGGGAACAGTTCATCCCAAAGCGGATCGATCTGCTGCAGGGCAGCGCGGGCGTCGGCCTCGGTGATGTCGTCGGCATGGGCGCGCGCCGCTTTCCATGTGCCCGCCACAATCTCAGGCTGGCGGAACACGGCGCGGAGCTGGTCGATGACGGCGGTTTCGATTTCGCCCGCTGGAACCCGGCCAACCGGGCATGACCCGGCACCATGCTTCAGCACCGACTGGCTGACATAGTATCGGTAGAGTTTGCCGCCCTTGCGCGTGTGTGTCGGCGAGAAGGCCGCCCCGTCTGGGCCGTAGAGCAGCCCTTTCAGCAATGCTGGCGTGTCGGTTCTGGTGCGTGCGGCGCGCTTGCGGGGGCTTTCGGTCAGGATGGAGTGGACCTTGTCCCAGATCGCGCGGTCGATGATGGCGTCATGCTCGCCGGGATAGCTGTCGCCCTTGTGGACCGCCTCACCAATGTACGCGCGATTGTTCAGCAGACGATAAAGGTACTTCTTGTCGATCCGATTACCACGGCTGGTCTGAATGCCCCGTGCCGCCAGTTCACGAGCCAGTTCTGTGCCCGATCCGATTTCGATGAAGCGGGCGAAAATCCAGCGGATGTTGGCGGCATCGGCCTCTTTGATGATCAGCTTTCGGTCCTTCACCTCGTAGCCCATTGGCGGCACGCCGCCCATCCACATGCCCTTCATCCGGCTGGCGCGGACCTTGTCCCGAATACGTTCCGCCGTCACTTCGCGCTCGAATTGGGCGAATGACAGCAGGAT
>NZ_JACIYP010000474.1 GCF_014359905.1 Hoeflea sp.
AAGATCCTGGCCCACCTCAGGGCTTGGCTTGCCTGGATTCTCGCCGCCATTCGGAATGCCGCATACCCCCAAGGCCGCCAGTATCAGGCTGTCACAGCAGCCTGAACGGATTGTTCAGACCGAACTAATTAATCCATGCAGTGAGACGGTCCGCATGAGCAAGTCATCACCCGCCCGCTATCGCACGACGAACCGGTCCAGCTACAGCGCGGCGCTCCGCAAGCGCGGGTCGCTGCTGATCTGGCTGGACAAGGACATGTCCTGGCTTGCGCCGCCTGATGGCAAGCCCGGTCGCCCCGCCGTGTTCTCTGATGCCGCGATCCGGTTCTGCCTGACCATCAAGGTCCTGTTCAAGCTGCCGCTCCGGCAACCCCCCCGGGATGGTGGCCAGCCTGCTGAAGTTGGCCGGCCTGGACTGTGACGTGCCCGACTACACGACCTTGTGCCGGAGGCAAAAGACGCTCGCCGTCCAGACCCCGTATCGGCGCACCGACAGTCCGCTGAACCTGCTGGTGGACATCGAGCCATGGGAACGCCACCGGTCCGAGAGACCATGGCGAGGGGGATCAAGTTCCTCGGCGACGGCGAATGGCAGGCCCGCAAGCACGGCGTCCAGGGCCGGCGCCAGTGGCGCAAGGTCCATCTGGCCATGGATACGGCCACTTCGGACATCCGGGCCGTGGAATTCACTCCCGGCAGCGACGGCGACAGTCCGGTCTTGCCGGAACTGCTCGGTCAGATCCCCGAGGGCGAAGAGATCGGCGCGGTGACCGCTGATGGCGCTCATGACACCCGGCAGGCCATCGCTATCATTCCCACCCGCAAGAACGGCAGGCCCTGGAAAGAGGATTGCCCGGCAGCGACTGCCAGAAACGAGACCCTCCGCGCCACGTGGTCGGCGTCTGTCAACGTAGTTGTCGCCTCTTGGTTGACTTTCAGGCGGTCATTTTGAGTGGCTGGCCGGCCATCATTGGAGTGGACGGACGCGTAGCCCGGCACAGGCGCGAACTGCACGCCAAGGACCACCTCGTCCAGAGGTGGGTCGGTGAAGTCCGGCGGTGGTCAGGTCGGCGCATGAAGTCCCTCTCCGAACCCTTGTAACCAAGGCAGAATCACGAAGCCAGCGGTAACTGCACCTTGTAACGAAAATGCTTGACTCTTTCTTGCATGTGAGTCCGCATCAGCGACTCGGCAAGGGCGCTCGATCACAAATGTTGGTGATGGTGCCCGCGGTGTGATTCGAACACACGACCTCCCGATTACGAATCGGGCGCAATAACCAGCTATGCTACGCGGGCGCCGGTTCGTGCGTTTAAACGCGCCAGCCGTCGTTGTCTAGAGTCCCGTCGAATGAGTTCCACTTGCGACGGTTTCCTCGGCGGTCAGCACCTGAAGGTTCCAAGGGACGCCCCAGCCGCAGACTAGAGGATGGATCACCGGAATGATGTGGTCAACATGGTGCGGGTCGTGTCTCGGAAGTGGTGGAAATTTGAAGGCGGCGTAATCTCCGGGTGAACATCCACCCACCCAACCGGCGGCAGCAACCGCCAGGGAGATCACGCCATGAACCAGATTACCAACGCTACGAGCCTTGCGCTACTGGCCGGAGAGGCCGGGTTTGACCCGATCGAGGAGCGGCTGCGGACCAACGTCCGCGCGACCATCGAAGCCGTATTCGAAGAAGAACTGGCCGCCTTCATCGGCCGGCTGTCGCTATGGTCGGGGCGGCACCACGAAGAAGGGCTACCGCAACGGGCATCGCGAACGGCAGCTCGTGGGCACCTTCGGCACCGAAACGGTGCGGGTTCCGCGCGCC
>NZ_JACIYP010000475.1 GCF_014359905.1 Hoeflea sp.
CATATAATTCCAAGCAACGTAAAGGCATCTTGGTAAACCTCGCGGAGTATGGCGACTTCCGCAGGGTGTCGGAGCGAATCAATTATATAGGCCCTATGCTTCCCGTCAGGCTCTACTGGGGCACCCGAGAAAATTTGCCCTTGAAGCGTCGCTCGCAGTTCGGCGATCTGCTTTAGAGCGAGACGTGCAATTGCTGAATGATCCTCTGGGCGAGAGTACAACTTTCCCTCCCGAAGCTCGTCACCGCGGTCCTGCATCATTTCGACATTTTCGATGGATTTACGCGCACCAGTTGGCGGCACGGGCCGCCCGGCGCGTTCGGCAGCCGCTCGAATTAGAGCGCTAGCCTTTACTATTTCGACCTCAAAGTCAATCTCCTCGAGAAACGCCTTAAGGATCTTTGCCGCAGTCCCAGAACCGGACCCGGCGGGGCCGACTATGGCAACAAATACTTCATTGGTGCGCAAGCCCTTTAGGACATCTTGCCCGGAACGCTTGTCGACAAAAATAGCTGATCGAGCGTTTTCTTGAGGTTTAGGATCTGATGTCATGGTTGCCTGTAGGACCCCTCGTTGTCACTCTTTTCTTCCTTCTTAGCTGAAGTCGGTGCGACTCGTCGATGGAGTTCGTGCAGGTCAGCCCTTATCCATCGGTTTGGAGCTGCTGGTCCCACTCAACCGGGAAAGGCTCCCGCAACCGCTCCAGCGTGACCTCAGGCACCTGCTTCCCTTCCAGGATCGCTTCTACGATGTGTGGCGCAAGCAGCGTCATTCGAAGACTGCGGGAGAGGAAGGAAGACGCGATCCCCTCGCGCTCGGCCAGTTCGGTGATGGTGGCGAATTCGCCCGACTCCAGCAGGCGCTTCCAGCGGAATGCGCGGGCCAGCGCCTTGACCAACGTGCTGTCCGTCCGTCTTTGATGCGAGACGCCGTCCGGCAGCTGCATCTCCTTCCGTCCACCGCGCCTCACGATGCGGAATGGGACGTGGAGCGTCACTGTCTCGGGGATGGGCGTGCCGCGGGTCATGCGGCCGCCCCCATGTCCCCAGCCAACATCTCGCGCGCGAGGCCGCCGAGGCCGTCCACGCGCAGCCGGACGTTCAGGCCATCGGTGCCAATGTCTACGCGCTCAACCAGCAGCGCCACGATGCGCGTCTGCTCGGCGGGGAAAAGCTCGTCCCAAAGCGGATCGAGCTGCTGCAGGGCCGCACGCGCGTCGGCCTCGGTGATGTCGTCAGCATGGACGCGCGCCGCCTTCCACGTCCCCGCAACGATCTCCGGCTGGCGGAACACGGCGCGGAGCTGGTCGATGACGGCGCCCTCGATCTCGCCCGCAGGCACGCGGCCGACCGGACACGAACCAGCACCATGCTTCAGCACGGTCTGACTGACATAGTAGCGGTAGAGACGATCCCCCTTCCGAGTATGCGTCGGTGAGAACGCGGCGCCATCGGGCCCGAACAGTAGCCCCTTCAGCAGCGCGGGCGTGTCGGCGCGTGTGCGGGCGGCGCGCTTCCGGGGGCTCTCCTGCAGGATGGCGTGAACGCGGTCCCACATCTCGCGGTCGATGATGGCATCGTGCTCGCCGAGATAGTTCTCGCCCTTGTGGACCGCCTCGCCAATGTAGGCGCGATTGCTGAGCATCCGGTAGAGGTACTTCTTGTCGATCCGGTTACCGCGCGGTGTCCGGATGCCGCGCTTCGCGACCTCGCGCGCCAGTTCCGTGCAGGATCCGATCTCGAGGAACCGGGCGAAGATCCGGCGGACATGCTCGGCGGTGTCCTCGTCGACCAGCAGCTTCCGATTTTCCACCCGAT
>NZ_JACIYP010000476.1 GCF_014359905.1 Hoeflea sp.
GCCCACTGCTGCCTGAACCTGGCCGGCCAAAGCCTCGAACGCAACCTTCCACCGGTCAGCCGACGCCTGGTGGGCCACAGCCTGGCCGGCAGCCGAGCGCGCCGCTTCCTCGGCTCGGCGCCTAGCCTGGATCATCGGCCAGTCCGGCCCGCCGCCATATCCGTACGACATGCTTGTTCCTCTCGTGTCGAACCGCTGTCTCCAACCGCACACCGGCACGAAAGGACACGAGGGTGGCGTCAGTTCAGGTCGCGTGTCTGCCAGCCCGGCGGGAGCTTGGGCAGGCCGATCAGAGCGTCGATGCCGAGATGCTCCAGCAGCAGGGCTTTGAGATGCCGGCCGTCGATGAGTTCGACGCGGTTACGGGGAGCGAAGTCCCAGCTCGCCTTGCCGAACCACGCGGTGGTGACCACGATGCCCTTCGAAGCGTTCTTGTCGTTCACGATGCCCGCGACCGACCGCACCGTCTCGGCGGAGACCACGTTCTTCGAGCGTTTGGCCTGGATGATGCACAGCCCGCCGATGAGGGGTTCCTCATTGACCGCGACAGCGTCGATGCCGTCGTCTCTAGACGCCTGGGTCACCCACGACTTGAGCCCGATCTTCTCGAACAGGCGCCGGATGAGATGCTCGAAATCGATCGGGTCCATCGCGACGAGGTCGGGCCGGCTGTCGAGGCCGGCGACGACGTCGCGCTCCGGGGCGATCTTGTACCGGGTCAGGTCGAACGTGACAACGGGCGGAACCGGTTCAAGGTCGTAAGGGTGCTGGGAGACGATCGCGTTGAGATGGTGAAGGCTCTGCACCGGGGCGAGTTCCGGCTCGTCCAGCACGAGTTCACCGAATGTCTCCCGGCTGACCCGCACACTGATCAGACACGGCTCGATCGACTTGCCGGTAGCACGGTCCTTGGCGTGCACCTTCCCGTTGAACGCAACTCCGTCCACGAGCGACGGCGGCGTCACAGCGAAGGCCTCGTCGATCGCCCGCAGCGCGAGTCTGGCCACCAAATCCCTGTACAACGCCTTGCACTCACTCTCCTTGCGTGGCTGCGGGACCACAGCCGGGGGAGCAGAGGCTTTGAACCGATACTGCGTGACCGAGGGAACCACCGCCTGGACGGGGAGCTCGATCTCCAAAATCAGCTCCCGGGACTCAGGAGCGAACGCCGCCCGCCGAGCGCCACCAAGGCCTTCCGGATACCTGATGGAGCCCAGCGTCCTCTCCACTGCGACCGCGAACCCTTCGAAGTCTCCTTCACCGAGCGCCTGCTCCGCCTCCAGCCGCAGCCCGGGCAGCCCACCGGGGCGGTCAATCAGGACAGCAGTCAGCTCCTCGAGCCGTTCTTCGACCTGGGCCGTCCGCCCTGCAGCCTCCCGGCGTAAATTCTCAACGCCCTCCTGCTTCGCACGCCGCTCCGCCGCAGCCTTCTCGCGGGCCTCCGCGCGACGCTTCTGCTCGAGTTCCTTCGCCCGCGCAGCCTGACGCTTCTCAAGATCCCGCACGATCTGCTCGGCCTTACGCGACTCGGCAGTCCGCTGTGCCTGCTTCTCCTTCTGTGCGCGCATCCACGCCTGCGCCTGCTCGCGTTCTCGACGTGCTTCCTGCTTTACCCGCTCGGCGGCCTCGCGCTCCGCGGCCCGCGCCTGACGCGCCTGCTCCGCCTCAGCGCGCCTGGCCGCTGCGGCCTTGGCCTTCTGGCTGTCCCGGTACGCCTGCAACAACTGCGCCGCCAACGACTTTCTACGCGCCATTCGCCGCCCCCCGACCACAGGTGAAAGTAAAAGAGCTGCCCCGTTCGCGGGCAAGA
>NZ_JACIYP010000477.1 GCF_014359905.1 Hoeflea sp.
CAAACTTGGCGTCACTGAGTAGGGTGAAAGCCCTGACAACAGTGTCACAATGGGCCGTTTGGCCCGACAAACCGCTCTTGAAGGGCGGATAATCAGGAAGAGGTAAACATGAAAAAAACCGTATTTTTGGGCGCGCTGACGGTGGCTGGCCTTGCGGCTGGCGCTTCTGCGGCTGCCACGTTGGATGACGTGAAGGCCCGCGGCAAGCTGAACTGTGGCGTGACCACCGGCCTCGTGGGCTTTGCTGCCCCCGATGCAAACGGTGTTTGGGAAGGTTTTGACGTGGCGATCTGCCGCGCCGTTGCCGCCGCTGTGCTGGGCGATGGGAATGCCGTTGAATTCGTGCCGACCACCGGCAAGACCCGCTTTACTGCGCTTGCCTCGGGCGAGATCGACCTGCTGGCGCGCAACACCACCTGGACCTATTCGCGCGATACCGACCTCAAGTTCGATTTCGTCGGCGTGAACTACTACGACGGTCAGGGCTTCCTCGTGCCCAAGTCGCTGGGTGTCAGCTCTGCCAAGGAGCTGGATGGCGCGACGGTCTGCATCCAGACCGGCACCACCACCGAGCTGAACCTTGCGGATTTCTTCCGTGCCAACAACATCAGCTACGAGCCGGTGCCGATCGAGACCAACGCCGAAGGTCAGCAGCAGTATCTGGCAGGTGCCTGCGATACCTACACGACCGATGCGTCGGGCCTGGCATCGACCCGCGCCGCCTTCGAGAACCCGACGGATCACGTGATTCTGCCGGAAATCATCTCGAAAGAGCCGCTGGGCCCGCTGGTGCGCCATGGCGACAACGACTGGGGTGATATCGTCCGCTGGACGTTCTACGCGCTGGTCGCTGCCGAAGAAATGGGCATCACCTCGGCCAATATCGGCGAGCTGTCGGCGGCTGCCGGTGCAAACCCGGAGATCAACCGTATCCTCGGCACCGAAGGTGAACTGGGCGCGATGATCGGTCTCGACAACGAGTGGGCCAAGCGCGCGATTGCCGTCGGTGGCAACTATGGCGAGATCTTTGAAAAGAACATCGGCGAAAAGACCCCGATCGGTCTGGCCCGTGGTCTGAACGCACAGTGGACACAGGGCGGCATCATGTATGCCCCGCCGTTCCGGTAAGCGAACCTGACGAGGGGCGCGGGATACCTCCCGCGCCCTTTTCACCAGAAGACCACTCAAAAATCGGCCCACGGCAGCGATGCCGATAAAAATCCGGGTCGAAACACAGGGAAATCCCAGATGACAACGATGACCGACCCTCCCAAGGCGTCGTTTCAGCTATCTATGCTGATTTACGACACGAGGTATCGCTCTTACACCTTTCAATTCATCGCGCTGGTTCTGTTGATGCTGCTGCTTGGCTATCTTGGGGCCAACCTGGTCAACAACCTTGCCGCGCAGGGGCAGAACATTTCGTTCGGCTTTCTGAGCAGCCCGGCAAATTACGACATCAACCAGCGGCCCATCGAATATGACAGTCAATCGAGCCATTTGCGCGCCGCGATGGTCGGCGTGCTCAACACGCTGATCGTGGCAGTTCTGGGCTGTGCGACGGCGACGGTTTTCGGGGTCACGGCCGGTGTTCTGCGGCTTTCGCCCAACTGGCTGGTGCGCAAGTTGATGGCCTTTTATGTCGAGATCTTTCGCAACATCCCGGTGCTTATCTGGATCCTGATCATCTTTACCGTGATGACGGCGGTGCTGCCGTCGCCCAACCAGTTCCGGGGCGACGGTGCCGATGCGTCGATGTTCATGGATGCCTTTGCCTTTACCAACCGGGGGGTCTATGTGCCCGCAGA
>NZ_JACIYP010000478.1 GCF_014359905.1 Hoeflea sp.
GCTGATCCTCGTCATGGCGCTGGCCCTCTACTTCGCCGTCTCCACCGGACGGTGGGACGCCAAAACCAATCCGCTGCCCGCCGAAAAAAACATGTTCGGCGCCAGCCCAGGAAAATCGAGCGCTCCAGAACATCCTTCTTCACCAGAGGTTTGCGCTATATCGCAAGGGCCATCACACGCCTCTTGCCCATACCGCCACTATGGGTGACCCAAATTGATGGATGGTGAGGGCAGAAAACGTCAATGGGTGGGACGCCTCAACTTCAGAAAAGCGCTCCCTTATATGTTATATATAATAAACGAGCTATAGCTGAAAATGGGTGATGAGGCCTGAGAAGGCGGCGTATCGTGGCGGGTGCTGAAGCCTGCCAGAACCTCCCGAAGGAGCGATACGCCATGAGAGACGATACCACGATCACCCCGCTTCACCAGCCTGGATCGATCCTCGATCCGCTCACCGAGATCGCCCGTGAGGGCGCGCGCCAGATGCTAGCCGCGGCACTTAAGGCCGAGGCGGCGAGCTTCGTCGGACAGCTCATGGACGAGCGGCTGCCTGACGGTCGCCAGCGCGTCGTTCGGCATGGCACGGGCCCTGAGCGAACGATCCAGACCGGGATCGGGCCGATCCCGGTGCAGCGCCAGAAGGTGCGCGACCGTGCCGCCGGCGTGCCAGCCGAGGGGAAGATCCGCTTCACCTCCAACATTCTGCCGAAATGGGCACGGCGTTCCCGCAGCCTCGATACCCTGCTGCCGGTCCTTTACCTGCGCGGGGTCTCGACCGGGGATTTCCAGGAGGCGCTGACGGCGCTGCTGGGGGTGGACGCGCCGAACCTGTCGCCTGGCGTGATCTCGCGCCTCACCGCGGGCTGGCAGGAGGACTATGACCGCTGGCGGCGCCGCGATCTCTCCGCCCGCCGTTACGTCTACATCTGGGCCGACGGCATTTACCTTCAAGCTCGGATGGAACCGCAGGCCGAATGCATGCTGGTGCTCCTCGGGGCGACGCCCGAGGGCAAGAAGGAACTGCTCGGCTTCCAGGTCGGGATGCGCGAGAGCGCGCAGAGTTGGCGCGAGCTTCTGGTCGACATCAAGGCCCGCGGGCTCGCCGTGCCGCCGGAACTGGCCGTAGGAGACGGGGCGCTGGGATTCTGGAAGGCAATGGACGAGGTCTTCCCCGGCACCCGGCACCAGCGCTGTTGGGTGCACAAGGTCGCCAACGTGCTTAACAAGGTCCCGAAATCGATGCAGCCGGGCGTGAAGGCTGATCTGCGGGAGATCTGGCAGGCCGAGACCCGGGCCGCAGCTGACAGCGCCGTGTCCGTCTTCACCGAGAAGTACGGTGCCAAATATGAGAAGGCGGTGACCTGCCTGACAAAGGACCGCGAAGCCCTGCTCGCCTTCTACGACTTCCCGGCCGACCATTGGGACCATCTGCGCACGGGCAACCCGATCGAGAGCGTGTTCGCCACCGTCCGGCACAGGACCGTCCGGACCAAGGGAGCGCTGTCGCAGACGACCGCAAAGCTCATGGTGTTCAAGCTTGTCCAGGCCGCCGCAAAGACCTGGCGACGCCTGAAGGGCGCGAACCAGTTGCCAATGGTCATCGAAGGCGTCACATTCACCGACGGTGTCGCAAGAACCGACAACGCGAACCGCGCCGCTTGATCAGGTCGCGTCACCCAGATTCAGCGATAGCTCATAATAAACCATGCCGCGATACAAGAGACCTTGTGTCTTAATAGACGAGCGACGCACCATTGGGCGGGAAAATGACTTTGATTAACACTAAACACCTAAATT
>NZ_JACIYP010000479.1 GCF_014359905.1 Hoeflea sp.
GAGAGAGCAGCGGAACCATGAAAGATCGCAAGCAAGCAGCCCTTCAGCGCCTGGCCCGACTTGAAGGGCAGGTTCGTGGCGTCATCCGGATGGTCGCGGAAGATCGCAACTGCGTGGACATTCTCAACCAGACTTTGGCCATCCGCTCCGCCCTCGCACAGGTGGAGGTTCTCATCCTGCAAGACCATGCAGACGACTGCGTGGACGCAGCCATCGCCTCGAGCGACCCAGAAGCACAGCGGCAGAAATTCCGCGAGCTCGTCGGCATCTTCGAGAAGGTCTGCCGATAGGAAGCCCTAATTCGGGTGCGGCAAGCCCAACGCTGGAACAATGCTCTCTGGCGTTTGTTTTCAACGTTCACAGACTGATGCAGGAGGAAGAAAAATGCACGTTCGCGAGATGCTGAGTACCCACCCTCATGTTCAGGGCAACACGGCCGACCAGCTCCTGAAGTTCATCGAGGAGGCGTATGACTGTGCGCAGACCTGCACATCCTGCGCTGACGCCTGCTTGGCGGAAGAAATGGTGGCCGAACTCCGGCAGTGCATCCGGCTGAACCTCGACTGCGCCGATATCTGTGCGGCAACCGGAGCAATGGCCTCCCGACGCACCGGCTCCAATGTCGAGGTTCTTCGGGCGGCGGTACAGGCCTGCGCCGAAGCTTGCCGCCGATGCGGCGACGAGTGCCAGAGTCATGCCGAAAAGCACGAGCATTGCCGAATCTGCGCCGAGTCATGCAAGCGCTGCGCCGATGCCTGCCAGGCAGCTCTTGAGGAAGTCCGTTGAAACCATGGTGCTGCGGCAGGGCAGCGGAACCGCCGCCCTGCCGATGATCTGATCTCAGGCCTCACGTTCCGGATCAAACGCAAGAAGCCGCAGCGCGTTCAGCGTGACGAGTACCGTTGCGCCGGTATCGGCAAGGATGGCAATCCAGAGCCCGGTAATGCCAAGGATGGTCGTCACCAGAAACACCGCCTTGAGGCCGAGGGCGATCGCCACATTCTGCCTGATATTCGCCATGGCTGCGCGAGCAAGGCGAATCTTGCCGGCGACATCGGTCACCCGATTTCGCAGGATCGCGGCGTCGGCGGTTTCCAGTGCGACGTCCGTTCCCGAGCCCATGGCAACTCCAATGTGGGCGGTGGCGAGCGCAGGGGCATCGTTGATGCCGTCGCCCACCATCATGACATGGCCCGTGGCCGTCATCTCGCGGATCGCCGCGACCTTGTCTTCAGGCATCAGTTCGGCGCGATGCTCAATGCCCAGCCCACCGGAAATGGCTGCTGTTGTGCGTCGGTTGTCGCCGGTCAGCATCACCGCGCCAATGCCGAGCGCCTTCAGCTGGCGGACCGCGTCGCCTGCGTCCGGGCGCGGCTCGTCCCGCAAGGCCAGAAGCCCGACCAGTTGATCCGGCCGGAAGACCGCGACGACGGTCTTGCCCTCGTCCTCAAGCGTCGCAGCGGTCTGGCGCGCGGCATCGTTGAACACACCCGCCGCTTCGGCAAAGCGCGGCGAGCCGACCCATGCAAGTCCGTCGCCGACCATCGCTTCGGCGCCCTTGCCGGGCAGTGCGCGGGCGCCGGATGCGGGTTGGGTCGCGACACCGTCGGATTCGGCGCGGGACAGGATCGCCTCGGCTAGGGGATGGCTGGAGCCCGCCTCGATCCCTGCGGCGAGTGACAGAACCTCGGCCTGCGATCCGCTGATCGGCACGATGTCGGTGATCCGGGGGCGCCCAAGGGTCAGCGTGCCGGTCTTGTCGAAGGCTACCTGCGTGGTTCGGGCCGCGG
>NZ_JACIYP010000048.1 GCF_014359905.1 Hoeflea sp.
AAGGGGAGGCAAATTTGCGGGCGCGGGCGGCCCGTGGCGATGAACCCGCTTTCCGTCATGCCGGGCTTGATCCGGCATCCATCGGGCGAGCGTCCGCGAGCCGGATGATCCTTTTACAAAAGCAGGCCCGCAAAGAGTCTCCCGCGCCTGCGGACGCAGGCGCTGCTGGATCCCGGCTCAAGGCCGGGATGACGGGGGAGGATGCTCCCGCTCCTTTGCTCCTCCCGAAGGGACGAGGCTGAACCCGCCCCCTCAGCGCCCCGGACGCCCGGTCTTGCCGGGGCGGCGTTTCTGGCGGGCGGCTTCCGCCGGGTCCTCGTAACTTCCGGCGCCGGGCTTGGCGCGCTTGACGATCGGGTCATCGGGTTTTGACGGCGGCTTGCCGGGCATGGGCTTCTCGGTGCGGCCGACGGTCATCTCGTCGAGATCGTTCTTGCGGAAATAGGACTTCCTGTCGGAGCCCGCCGGCACGGCGTGAGCGCCCGAGCTGCCCATTTCGTCCAGCGCCGGCTTCTGGAAATAGCTCGATTCCCGGTTGCGCATGATGTCCGGATTGGGCTCCTTGCTCGGACCCCGCGCCGGCTTGCCCGTCGCCGCGGCCTTGCGCGAGGCCTTGGTGTTCTCGATGCCGGAGTCGCGCGACATGGGGTCGTCCATCAGGTCGAGTTCGACGGCCTTCAGCCGCTTGATCTCGTCGCGCAAGCGCGCCGCGGTCTCGAAGTCGAGGTCGGCGGCGGAATCGCGCATCTGCTTTTCGAGCGCCTCCAGATGCGCCTTGAGGTTGGAGCCGACCAGCGCGCCCTCACCGCCGGCATTGGCCTTGCCGCCGGGGATGGCGATCGAGGCGCGGACATGGTCGCGCTCGTAGACCGAATCGAGAATGTCGGAGATGTGCGCCTTGACCGATTCCGGGGTGATGCCGTGGGCTTCGTTGTACTCGGCCTGCCTGGCGCGGCGGCGCGAGGTTTCCTCCATGGCGCGTTCCATCGAGCCGGTGATCTTGTCGGCGTAGAGGATGACCTTGCCGTCGACATTGCGCGCGGCGCGGCCGATGGTCTGGATCAGCGAGGTCTCGGAGCGCAAAAAACCCTCCTTGTCGGCATCGAGGATGGCCACCAGCGCGCATTCGGGGATGTCGAGCCCCTCGCGCAGCAGGTTGATGCCGACCAGCACGTCGAAGGCGCCGAGCCGCAGGTCGCGGATGATCTCGATGCGCTCCAGCGTGTCGATGTCGGAATGCATGTAGCGCACCCGCACCCCCTGCTCGTGCAGGTACTCGGTCAGGTCCTCGGCCATGCGCTTGGTCAGCACCGTGCACAGCGTGCGGTAGCCGGCCTGCGCCGTGGCGCGGATCTCGCCCAGCACGTCGTCGACCTGGGCGCGCGCCGGGCGCACCTCCACCGGCGGGTCGATCAGGCCGGTGGGGCGGATCACCTGTTCGGCGAAGACGCCGCCGGCGGCCTCCATCTCCCAGGTGCCCGGCGTGGCCGACACGGCGATGGTCGAGGGCCGCATGGCGTCCCATTCCTCGAAGCGAAGCGGACGGTTGTCCAGACACGAGGGCAGCCGGAAGCCGTATTCGGCCAGCGTCGCCTTGCGCCGAAAGTCGCCCCGGTACATGCCGCCGATCTGCGGGATCGAGACATGGCTCTCGTCGATGAACAGCAGCGCATTGTCGGGGATGTATTCGAACAGGGTCGGCGGCGGTTCTCCCGGCGCGCGGCCGGTGAGATAGCGCGAATAGTTCTCGATGCCCTGGCAGACGCCGGTGGCCTCGAGCATTTCGAGATCGAAGCGGGTGCGCTGCTCGAGCCGCTGCGCCTCGATCAGCCGGCCCGAGGCTTCCAGTTCGGCCAGGCGGTGCTTGAGCTCCTCGCGAATGTGTTTTGTCGCCTGGTTCAGCGTCGGCCGCGGGGTGACATAGTGCGAGTTGGCGTAGATCTTGACGCTCTTCAGCTCGCCGGTCTTCTGGCCGGTGAGCGGGTCGAACTCGGAAATGCTCTCGATCTCGTCGCCGAACAGGGTGATGCGCCAGGCCATGTCCTCAAGGTGGGCCGGGAACAGCTCGATCGTGTCGCCGCGCACCCGGAACGAGCCGCGCTGGAAATCCATGTCGCGGCGCTTGTACTGCTGCGCCACCAGGTCGGCCAGCAATTGCCGCTGGTCGATGCGGTCGCCGACAGCCATCTGGAAGGTCATGGCGGTGTAGGTTTCCACCGAGCCGATACCGTAGATGCAGGAGACGGAAGCGACGATGATGACGTCGTCGCGCTCCATCAGCGCCCGCGTCGCCGAGTGGCGCATGCGGTCGATCTGCTCGTTGATGGTCGATTCCTTCTCGATGAAGGTGTCGGTGCGCGGAACGTAGGCCTCGGGCTGGTAGTAGTCGTAATAGGAGACGAAATACTCGACCGCATTGTCGGGGAAGAAGTTCTTGAACTCGGAATAGAGCTGGGCAGCGAGCGTCTTGTTCGGCGCGAGGATGACGGCGGGGCGCTGCGTCTCCTCGATCACCTTGGCCATGGTGAAGGTCTTGCCCGAGCCGGTGACGCCCAAAAGCACCTGGTTGCGCTCGTTCTCGTTCGCGCCCGCCACCAGATCGGCGATGGCCGTAGGCTGGTCGCCCGCGGGCTTGTAGCCGGTGACCATGCGGAGCGGCACGCCGCCCTCGGATTTCTCCGGCCGCGCCGGGCGGTGCGGCGTCCAGGTCTTGCCGTTCTTGAACAGCGGGTTGCCGCTCTCGATCAGGTCCGACAGCGCCTGCACGGTGGCGGTGTTGGCGGACGTGGCGCCCGAGGCCTCGGCCTCCTCCATCGACATGTCGAGCCCGGCCACGGCGTTGAGGCCCGCAGCGGCGCGCTCGCGCGGATCGCTGGAACTGCCGATCGAGGTGCCGCGCGCGGTTTTCCTGTCGCTGTCCTTGCCAGCGGACTTCGCCGCGGCCCTGGTGGCGGCCTTGCCTTTCGGCGGCGTTGCCGCAGCCTCCTCGGCGCTGATCTGGCCTGCCTTGCGCCGGTGCTTGCCGGCCTTGGAGCGGATCTCGCGATTCTCGGCCTTGCGCCGCGCCTTGACGGCGTCCAGCTCCGCCTCCTTCGCCAGATCGGCGGCCCAGTCGGCGATCGAGCCGGACGACGCCAGCGGCGCACCCGTCAACTCGCGCTGCGGCGCTTCCTCGAAGCCGTCATGGTCGGACCCGTCGGGGCGGGCGTTTTTTGCAGGGGATCTTGCCATGTTGGCAATATGGGAGGAGTCGATGGCGAAAGAAAGAGGCGGCGGCTCAAATGGGGAACGGGTATGCGCCATACTGACAGCAGGTGTCAGCAGGATCGGCGACGGCGGCCGCCCACCGCCGTCCTGTCCTACGACCGCGGCGGGGAATGCGGTTCCCCCGCGCGCCCCCAAATTCTGTATCTAGGCAGGGGGGCGGAATATGGTACACACATCAGCATCCTCAGCCTGTATTCGATCCCATTCCGGCGCACGCCGCAGCCCAGTGAACAGACCGCATGGACACATCCCTCTCCGCCCCGCTCATCTTTCTTGACCAGGACGATCTGGTCACCGGCTGGAGCGAGGGCGCCAAGCGTCTGCTGGGCTGGGACGCCAGCAGGGTGATCGGCGAATCCTTCTCGGAAATCTACGACGAGCGCGGCTTCTTCATCGGCGCCGACGGGCCGGTCGATCTCGATTCGGTCTCGGTCCCCACCCCGGACCAGGGCCGCGTCATCGCGCTCCGAAACGCCCGCACCACGCATCTTCTCGAGCGACTCGACCTGACCATGACCAACGCCGATGTCATCGGCGCCTGGAACTGGGATGTGGCGGGGGAGCTGATCTTCACCGACAGCCGCTTCGCCAGCACCTTCGGCGTCGACGCCGACAAGGCCGAGCATGGCCTGCCGCTGCAGGAGTTCATCGACAGGATCCACCATGGCGACCGCGCGCGCGTGGCCGCCGAAATGGTCCGCACCATCGAATCGGGCGGCGCCTATGCGGCCGAATACCGGATGCTGAGTCCGGGCGGCGATGTCCGCCACGTGCTGGCGCAGGGCAAGCTGGTCGAGGCCGAGGACGGCAAGCCGGCGCGGTTTCCGGGCGTGCTGTTCGACGTCACCGCCCGCAGGCAGGCGGAGATGGAGGCCGAGGCGCAGAAGGAACGCTTCCGCACCCTGTTCGAGAACCTGGAATCGGGCTTCTGCATCATCCGCATGATCTGGGACGAGGCGGGCAATCCGGCCGATTACGAGTTCGTCGAGGTCAACAAGGCCTTCGCCCGTCACACCGGCATCGAGGATGCGGTCGGCAAGTGGATGCGCCGCGATGTCGCCACCGACCACGAGCAGTACTGGTTCGATCTCTACGGCAAGGTGGCGCGCAGCGGCGAACCGGTCAACATCGAATATCCGGCCGAGGCGCTCCATCGCTGGTTCCAGGTGCAGGCCTTTTCCATCGACAGCCCGGGCTCGGACTCGGTCGCCGTGCTGTTCAGCGACATCACCGTCAGCAAGCGGGCGGAGATGGTGCTCAAGGCCAGCGAGGAGGAGTTGCGCACCCTGGCGCAGTCGATGCTCAACCATGTCTGGACCGCGACGCCCGACGGCATGATCGACTGGCTCAACGACCAGGTCGTGGCCTTCAGCGGTGAATCCCGGGAAAAGCTCTATGGCAATGGCTGGTCGGCGATCGTCCATCCCGAGGATTTTCCCGGCGCGGCGGCTGCCTGGGCAGAGTCCGTCGCCACCGGCGAGACCTACCAGACCGAGTTCCGCATCCGCCGTCATGACGGCGCCTATCGCTGGCATGTGGTGCGCGCGACGCCGGTGAAGACCGGTGAAGGCGTCATTCGCCGCTGGGTGGGAACCAACACCGATATCGAGCACGCCAAGCTCAACGAAGCGGCGCTGACCGAGCTCAACGCCACGCTGGAGGACCGGATCGCCGAGCGCACCGAGCAATTGCTGCAATCGGAAAAGGCGCTGCAGCAATCCCAGAAGATGGAAACCATCGGCAAGCTGACCGGCGGCATTGCCCATGACTTCAACAATCTGCTGCAGGTGGTGTCCGGAAACCTGCAATTGCTGGCCAAGGACGTGGACGGCAACGAGCGCGCCGAAGCCCGCGTCGCCAACGCGCTGGCGGGCGTCAAGCGCGGCGCCAAGCTCGCAAGCCAGCTCCTGGCCTTCGGCCGCCGCCAGCCGCTGGAGCCGAAGGTGATCAATGTCGGCCGCTTCGTCAGCGGCATGGAGGATCTGCTGCGCCGCTCCGTCGGCGAGACCGTGGATTGCGAGATCATCGTCTCCGAGGGGCTGTGGAACACCTCGGCCGATCCGACCCAGGTGGAGACCACCCTGCTCAACCTCGCCATCAACGCCCGCGACGCCATGGACGGCGCCGGCAAGCTGACCATCGAGGCCGGCAATGCACGTCTCGATGACAGCTACACCGATCTCCACGACGATGTCAGCAGCGGCGACTATGTGCTGATCGCGGTCTCCGACACCGGCTCAGGCATGGACAAGTCCACGCTCGAGCGCGCCTTCGAGCCGTTCTACTCGACCAAGCCCGAAGGCAAGGGCACCGGGCTGGGCCTGTCGATGGTCTATGGCTTTGTCAAACAGTCGGGCGGCCACATCAAGATCTACAGCGAACCCGGCCACGGCACGACGGTGAAGCTCTATCTGCCGCGTTCGCTGGACGAGGAGCACCTGGAAGCCCAGCCGGTTACGGTGGGCCCGGCAACCGGCGGCTCCGAGACGATTCTGGTGGTGGAAGACGATGATGATGTCCGCGCCACGGTGGTGGCGACGCTGAGCGACCTTGGCTACCGCGTGCTGACCGCCCGCGACGCCCAGAGCGGCCTCGCCGTCATCGAAAGCGGCATCAATGTGGATGTGCTGTTCACCGACGTGGTGATGCCCGGC
Source organism: Hoeflea sp. (assembly GCF_014359905.1). Classification (GTDB taxonomy): domain Bacteria; phylum Pseudomonadota; class Alphaproteobacteria; order Rhizobiales; family Rhizobiaceae; genus Hoeflea. Next base: position 5,922 of record NZ_JACIYP010000048.1, read on the forward strand.
ACGCTGAAGAGCCCGGAAATGGCCAAGATCGCCCAGGCGCTGAAACCCGGCCTGGTGGTGCTGTTCACCTCCGGCTACACCGAGAATTCGATCGTGCACGGCGGCAAGCTCGATCCGGGCGTCGAACTCCTGTCCAAGCCCTACACGCGCGAGGCACTGGACGGCCGGATCCGCCATCTGCTGGCCAACAGGAAGCAGCGCGCAGCCCCGGCGGCCAGGCAAATTCAACCATCTGCGGCTGCCCAACAAGACCACGTGCCACCGATCACACCGGCCGCATCGCCGGCCCAAGGCGCCCTGACCATCATCCTGGTCGAAGACGAGGCGCTGATCCGCATCAACACCGCCGACATCCTGGCGGACATGGGTCACACGGTGATCGAGGCCGGCACCGCGGCCGAGGCGCTGGAAGCGGCGGGGACGCAGGAATTCGACATTCTGGTCACCGATCTCGGCCTGCCGGACATGAAGGGCGGCGAACTGGCCAGGCAGGTCCGGCTGCTCAAGCCCGATGCCGGCATCATTTTCGCCACCGGCCAGAACGAAATCCCCGACGGGGCCGATTCCAATTCGGTGCTGCTGAAGAAGCCCTATACCGATGACGCGCTGAGGCAGGCGCTGGATCAGGTTCGCTAATGCATGGCGCGGTCCAGGGATCCGTTCGAACGACAACGGCCATGCATTCATGCAATGGGGAGCGGTGGCCTTTGCGCATCGGCGATGTGGACCGGGCGGTCTCTTAACCGCCTGTTAACCCTACATTCAGGATTGACGTGTTCAACAGGGGTCTGAGACAGACCGGCCGGCATGCGCCGGCGTGACCCCGGAAGGACATCACATGATCCGCAGACTCCTGACCGTGACTTCGCTCGCCCTTGTTCTCGCTGCCTGCGGCGAAGAAAAGAAAGAAGAGACCAACGCCGCACCGGCAACCACCGAAGCCGCGCCACAAGAACCCACGCAGGCCGAGCAGGCCGCTGCCGAGGAAAAGGCCGAAGCCGAACTGAAGGCGAAGGCCGAGCGCGAGGCGCGGATCAGGCTGGAGGCCGAGGAAAAGGTCCGCGCCGAGCTGGCGGCTGAAAAGAAGGCCGCGGAAGAGGCTGCCGCAAGGGCCGCCCGGGACGCCGCCGCCCGGGCCGATGCGGAAGCCAAAGCCCGAGCCGAAGACGAGAATTTCCAGAAGCTTCAGGCCGACGAAGCCTTGCGCGTGGAGACCGAGCGCCGCACCCGGATCCGGCTTGAGGCGGAAGAGAAAGTCCGCGCCGAAATGGCAGCCGAGAAGCAGGCGGCGGAAACCGCGGCGGCGCTCGCTGCCCGCCGGGAAGCCCAAAGGAAAGCCGACGAGGAGGCAGCCGCCCGGGCCGCGGCCGAGGAAGCCGCCCGGCCCCGGACCGAGGCCGAACTGGAAGCCGAGAGGGTGCAGAAAACCATCGACGACGTCGGCAACGCGGTCAACGCCATCGGCAACATGCTGCAGAAATCGAACTGACTGTGACACCCTCCCCGCCTTGACGGCCGGGGCGGAGGAAACCAGGTGCGCCAAAGCCGCCGGAACGGTCCACGGACTGTCCGGCGTTTTTTGTGGCAGGATCGGCCGAAGCCAACCCTGGGCTGTCACCACGGATTGGAACCGCGCGTGCGGTGTTCGGGCCTGCGTTGGCAATGGCCGTCAAACCTGCCGCATTCCGGGTGGTTGACCCGTTTCAGGCGAAACGGTCCGCGGAAGTCACCCTATTTTCAGCCCACGCTCAGGAATCCTTAAGCATTGAGCAAATACAATCACGGGTAGATTTTCAGGGCCTATACTTTTTCCATTGCCGGAATGCGCCAGATGACCAGCATTCATACGAACCGCACAGCCATGACCGCGCTTGCCACACTGCGGCGGATCGATTCGCAGATGGAAACCACGATGAAACGCATCTCGACCGGGTTGCGGGTCAATGATGCGTCCGACAATGCCGCCTACTGGTCCATCGCAACCACCTTGCGCTCCGACATCAAGGCCAAGAACGCCGTTGTCGACACGCTGGGCCTGTCGCGCGCCATGACCGATGTCGCCTCCGCCGGAATGAGCCAGGCTGTCGAACTGGTCGGCGAAATCAAGGCCAGGCTGGTGCTTGCCAGCGAACCCGGGGTGGACAAGACAAAGGTCAACCGCGAACTCGACGAGTTGAAGGAGCAACTCAGAAATGTTGCGCAGAGCTCGTCCTTCAATGGTCAGAACTGGCTCTACGGCTCGCCCGGCACCGTCAGCATGCCGGCCTCGATCAAGGACTATGGCGGCTTCACCAGCGTTGGCTATATCGAGATCGACAAGGGCCGGACGACGCTGATCGACCCTGCCGACAACGCCAATGGACTGCTGACAAGAGACCACGATGTGACAACCGCGGGCGGCGCCGCGGAAACCTTCTATCTGCTCGGGTCGGGAACCTCTGGAACGGCAAAAGAGATCACCCTCGACGCCAGCACCACCGCCGATGAGCTGAGCGGCATGGTTCAGGCCATGGACGAAATGGAACAGGATCTGATCGACGCCAATGCCCTGCTCGGGGTCAAGGCGAAAGGCATCGAACGGCAGGAGGCCTTTACCAAGACGCTGATCGAGGTCTCCAAGAAAGCGCTGGGCCGGCTGGTCGATGCGGACATGGCGGAGGAGTCAACCCGGCTGAAAGCCCTGCAGGTGCAGAAACAGCTGGCGATCCAGTCCCTGTCCATCGCCAATTCCCAGGCGGACATGATTCTGCAACTGCTCAGGTAGCGGCGCGCAGCGACCCCTCACCCCGCAAGCAGCCCTTCGAGATAATGCTCTCCAATCCCGAACATCATCTTGATCTCGGCGATCTGCGCGAGCACCGCGTCGCGGTCGCGGCCCTGCCGCCCGTCCTTTTCGGCGACGATGAGGTTGTTCTTGGGCGTGTGCGCGTCGGAGACGAATTCGAAGACGCGGGTGCGGTAGCCGTTGAGTTCGAGCAGCAGCGCCCTGAGCGTGTCGGTCGCCATCTCGGCCTGGCGTTCGAGGAAGATGCCGTGCCGGAGCAGCGGCTCGAGCCGGCCGTCGGCCTGCCCCGCTTCCATCTGCCGGCGGATCTGCTTGTGGCAGCAGGGCGCCACCGCGATCAGCGCGGCCCCGGCACGGATACCCTTGAAGATGGCGTCGTCGGTGGCCGTGTCGCAGGCGTGCAGCGCGATCACCGCGTCGGCGCCCGAGGCGTCGAACTCCATGATGGTCCCGGCCTGAAAGCTCAAGCCCCCGAAGCCCGAGGCGCGGGCCGTGGCGTTGCCGTCCTCCACCAGTTGCTCCCGCATCTCGACGCCGACGATGCGGACGGGACGGCGGACGACGGTGGCGAGGTAATCATAGAGCGCGAAATCGAGATAGCCCTTGCCCGCGCCCATGTCGACGATCAGCGGGCGCTCGGCCTTGATCGCAGCGATCAGCGGCGCGAAGATCTCGACCATCTTGTTGATCTGGCGGAACTTGTCCTGCGCGTCATGGCGCACCACGCCGTTGTTGCCGGTAATCCCGAGCGCCTTGAGCCAGGGCTTGTCTGTCTCGGTCAGCGGCCGGTTCTTGGCCCGGTTGTGATCCGTCGAGGGCGCTTCGCGGCCCTTGACCTCGGTGCGCTTGAGCCGCTGCTTGGCGCCATTGCGCTCAAACAGCATGTCGAAGCCGGTGGTCGCCAGCTGCGCGCTGCGAAACTCCTCGGTGAGCCCCGCGCGCAGCAGCTCAAGCGCCTCGGATTCAGCGAAATTCTTGATCGTGTCGCGCGTCTTGTACTTGTAGGTGAAGGAGTATTTCTCGCCGGTCTTGGTGGTGATCTTCTTGATCTCGACCGATTTCAGCTCCGGCTCCGGCCCGTGATAGCCGCCGAGCTTGAGACGGACCAGCGACCCGCTCGCGAATGCGTCTCTGGTGGCGGTGAGCAGCTCTTCGATGCGGTCGGGGGCGGTCAAGGGAATTCCTTCGGGGTCTATGGGCGGGTTTTGGGCAGACTGTGTCCGGTCGGGTTTCTTCTACGCGCGTGGGGCGGAGATGCAAACCGGGATTTGCGGATTTGGTGTGGTCTCAATGGGCCCGCTGCCCCTGTTAGAAGGCGAGTTCAGACTCCCGCGTCGCGCGGCAGCGCCTTTATGAAATCCACGAAGGCCCTGAGTGGCGGTGGCATGTGGCGGCGGCTGGAATAGTACAGGAATGGTCCCTCGAAGATGGGCCACCAGTCTTCGAGCACCGGCACCAGCCGACCGTCATCCATGGCAGGGCGCAACCAGTCCTCGAATGTGGCGACAATACCCAACCCGTCGATCGCCGTTCCGATGGCGAATTCGGCGGCTTGCGTGCTGATGGTGAGTGGCCCGGTCGGTTCGACGGTAACGCTCTCATCGTTCTTCTCGAACGTCCACTCCGTCAGCGCACCGCCTGGAAACCGGGTGCGGATGCAGGCATGCGCCAGCAGGTCGCGCGGGTGGCCGGGTGTGCCGTGCCGCGCCAGATAATCAGGCGAGGCGGCGGCGGCGGCACGCTGCAGACGCGGCCCGATCGGCACGGCGATGGCGTCTTGCGCCAGCGTCTCGCCATAGCGGATGCCGGCATCGGCCCCCAATGACAAGATGTCCACCAGCCCGTCATCCACCGTGATGTCGAGGCTCACCTCCGGGTAGGCGCGAAGGAATTGGGTGGCAATCGGCGGCAGGATCGTGCGGGTGACCGCACCCGGCACGTTCAGGCGCAAGGTCCCGCTTGGCCCGCGCCCGAAACCCGCCACGGCATCGAAGGCACTGTCGAGGCCGTCGAGCAGCGGGACGACGCGGCTCATCAACTCAGTGCCTGCCGCTGTCAGCGCCACGCTGCGGGTCGTGCGGTTCATCAGCCGCGTGCCGAGCCTGTCCTCCAGCCGGCGAACGGCCTCGCTCACGGTCGATGCCGGCACGGACGTCGCCCGCGCGGCGCCGCGGAACCCGCCGTGACGCGCCGCGGCCAGGAACAGCCGCAGATCTCGAACCTCATCCATTGTTCGCCCTTTCCGCGCAGACCGTGCAACTATGCCAATCTTACCGAACAGCGGACCAAAGTCTATTTCTCCGACATCAAAGGAGATATCCCATGACAACGACCATCGACCTTGGCGGCACATTCACACTTCCCGGCACAGGCATCACCCTGAACCGCGTCGGATACGGCGCCATGCAACTTGCCGGACCGCATGTCTTTGGCCCGCCAAAGGATCACGACGCAGCACTTGCGGTCTTGCGCGCGGCGGTCGAGGCCGGCGTCAATCATATCGACACCAGCGACTTTTACGGACCGCACGTCACCAATCGCCTCATCCGCGAGGCGCTGGCGCCCTATCCACAGAACCTTACGCTGGTGACCAAGATCGGCGCGGTGCGCGGTGACGACGGATCGTGGAACCCGGCAATGTCGGCCGAGGCGCTGGAGCGCGCGGTTCACGACAACCTCGCCAATCTCAGCCTTGCGCAGATCGATGTCGTCAACCTGCGGATCATGTACGGCTTGGAGCCAACCGAAGGCTCGATCAAAGAGCCGCTCGAGGCGCTGGCGAGGCTCAAACGGGACGGGCTCGTCCGGCATATCGGTCTGAGCAATGTCACCGCGACGCAAGTCGCCGAAGGGCGCAGCATTGCCGAGATTGTCTGCGTGCAGAACCTGTACAATCTCGCCCATCGCGGCGACGACGCACTGATCGACGCGCTGGCAGCCGACGGCATTGCCTATGTGCCGTTCTTTCCGCTCGGCGGCTTTTCCCCCTTGCAGTCCGAGGCCCTGTACGACGTTGCGCGTGCGCTTGATGCAACGCCGATGCAAGTCGCGCTTGCGTGGCTTCTGCGCCGCTCGCCGAACATTCTGCTCATCCCCGGCACGTCATCGGTGGCGCATCTGACCGAAAACCTCGCCGCCGCGTCGCTCAAGTTGTCGGACGAGGCCTATGCGGCGCTCGACGCGATCGGAACCTCGACCGGTTCGTAAAAGCGGTGCCCCCCGACCGCGATGCCCCGCACTGTAAAGCGCGGCTGATCGCGGTCGGGATCGCTCGCATGGGGTCAGGCCTTGTTTCAGCTGAGCCGGCGGATGCTGCACCTGGTACGCGCCGGCCCTGTCGTCATTGCGAAGGCGCTGCAGGATCAGCCAAGCCCGCCATTGTACCAGTCGTGCAGCTTGACCTCGGTCGAGCCGCCGGCCTCGCTCAGCATCTGCGCGAATTCCGCGGGGTCCTGGGTGCCGTCGTCGCGGCCGCGATAGTGGTAGGGCACCACCATGGCAGGGGCGAATTCGGCCACCGCGTCGGCGGCCTGCTCCGCCGTCATCGTGAACGGCAGGTTCATGCAGACGAAGGCGAGATCGATGTTCTCGAGCGCCCGCATTTCCGGCGTGCCCTCGGTGTCGCCCGAGATATAGATGCGGCTGCCGTCGATGGTCAGCACGAAGCCGAGGTCGCCGCGCTCCTTCGGATGGAAGTCGAGCCGGCCCTCGGTGATGTTGTAGGCCGGGATGGCCGCGATCTCGATGCCGGCCATCGTCGTGCTGCCGCCCGGAGCGATTGTTTCGGTGCGCGCCTTGAGGTCCTCGGGCATCATCCCGCTGACATCGGCATTGGTCAGGATCGGCGTCTCGGCCAGGCTCGCGAGAAGATCGGCATTGTAGTGGTCGCCATGGCGGTGGGTGACCAGGATCAGGTCAGGCTCGGCCATGCCCTCATAGAGCGATGGCTCGCCGACCGGGTCGACATAGATCGTTCCCGCCGGCGTCTCCATGACGAAGGAGGCGTGCTCGACCGGATGAATCGTGATCTTGCCGTCCATCAGCGTGAGGCTCGCGCCATGCGCGGCCGCGAAGCCGAGCGACGGCAGCACCGTGACGGCCCCCACGGCTGCAGCACTGCCGATGATGAATTTGCGTCTGGTGGTCATGACATTCTCCCTTTGCGTCACTGTTGCTGGTTGGTTCCCATCCCTGCAGATGCGTCACGACCGGGAAATTTCAAGACGGGTGGAGGTAAGGGGCAGACGGACGGGGCTCCGGCTCACCGCAGGATACGGAACCAGCGCGCCAGATTGAGCAGGCTCGCAAACGCGGCAGCAACATAGGTGAAGGCCGCGGCCTTGAGCACGCTGCTTGCGCCGGCGAGGTCGTCGTCGCTCAGATAGCCGCCCTCGCGCAGGATCGGCAGCGCCTTGTTGAAGCTCGCGTCATACTCGACCGGCAGCGTGACCAGATGCACCAGGATACGGACGGACAGCAGGCCGATGCCGATCACCCCGAGCGCCAGCATCGCGGCCGGCGCGCGCAAGGCGATGGCGAGCACGGGGGCGGCGATGAAGAACACCGAGGCGATGCGGTCGGTCGCCATGGCGACGCCGACCAGTTTCTGCCTCAGCGCCAGCCCGCGCTCGCCGCGATGATGCTGCAGCGCGTGCCCGACCTCGTGGGCGGCGACCGCCACGGCGGTGAGGCTGGCCCCATCGAAATTGGCCTTCGACAGGCGCACCGTGCGGCTTTCGGGATCGTAGTGATCGCCGGCCTCGGTGGCCTCGACGCCGACGCCGTCGAGCTGCAGTTGGTCAACCAGATGCTGCGCCATCTCGCCGCCGGTGCCGGGAAAGTCCGGCCGGTCGGCGCCGTGGCGGCGCATGACGTGGCCGATCCAGAATTGCGGCGCATAGATGGCCGCCAGCACGGCCACGAGCACGATGATGCCGAGGAATGCCATGTCAGTTATTGAGACTGCGGGTTTTGATCATGCACCATAGATAGGGTGCATGCCTCGCGCGGCAAAGGGGCAGATGGGCGGATGAGCGCCGCGGCAGGGGCAAGGCTGCGCGCGGCCGCGTCGTATGAGGCCCTTTCCGGGTTGACGACGCGGCCGATGTGGCTTTCGATGGATCTCGACAGTCGCCAAGGCCTGGCGTCGGAAAACAGACAGTGCCGAAAGGAACTCATGATGACCGCCCTGATGCCCCCGCCGCTGATCCGCCCGATCGCCGCCTTCGCCGCAGCCGCCGTGATCGCGCTCGCCCCCCTGACGGCACATGCCCAGGAAGCCGCGATCTACAGCTCGATGGACGCGGTGCATCCGGTCTGGGCGAAATCGGCGATGGTCTCGGTGCAGGAGAAGGTGGCGGCGGAGGTCGGACTCCAGGTGCTCAAGGATGGCGGCAACGCTGTCGACGCAGGCGTCGCCGTGGCGCTGGCGCTGGCGGTGACCCTGCCGCGGGCCGGAAACCTCGGCGGCGGCGGCTTCATGCTGGTGCATGATGCCGAAAGCGGCGAGACGAAAGCCATCGACTACCGCGAGATGGCGCCGTCGAGTGCGAGACGCGACATGTATCTCGACGCCGACGGCAATGCCGACAGCAATCTGTCGCGCTTTCATGGCCTGGCCGTCGGCGTGCCCGGCACGGTGGCCGGCATGCAACTGGCGCTCGAGACCTATGGCACGATGACGCTGGCGGAAGCCGCGGCGCCCGCGATCAGGCTCGCGGAAGACGGCATCGTGGTGACCGCCGATCTCGCCGACAGTCTCAAGGCGCTGGAAAAGCGGCTCAAGGCCTGGCCTGCTTCGGCCAAGATCTTCTTCAAGGAGGATGGCGGCTTCTACGAGCCCGGCGATCTGTTCAAACAGCCCGATCTGGCGGCGACGCTGAAGAAGATCGCGGCCGAAGGTCCGGACGGATTCTACAAGGGTGCGGTGGCGGAGGCGATCGCGGCCTCGGTGCTGGAGGCCGGCGGGGCGATGAGTCTCGAAGATCTGGCGAACTACAAGGTGGTGCTGCGCGAGCCGGTCAGCGGCACCTATCGCGGCCACGAGATCGTCTCGATGCCGCCGCCAAGCTCCGGCGGCACCCACATCATCCAGATCCTCAATGTGTTGGAAGGCTATCCGGTGGGCTTTCTCGGGCACAATTCCTCCGACACGATCCACCTGATGGCGGAAGCGATGAAGCGCGCCTATGCCGACCGCTCGGAGTATCTGGGCGATCCGGATTTCGTCGACGTGCCGGTCAAGGCACTCACCTCGAAGGCCTATGCGGCAAAGATCCGCGAGAGCATCAGCCTCAACCGCGCCACGCCGTCGGCCGCAATCAAGCCGGGCGATCTCGCACCCTACGAGAGCGATCAGACCACGCATTTCTCCGTGGTCGACAAGGACAGCAACGCGGTATCGAACACTTACACGCTCAACTTTTCCTATGGCTCGGGCATGACCGCAGCTGGCACCGGCGTGCTGCTCAACAACGAGATGGATGATTTTTCCGCCAAGCCGGGCGTCCCCAACGCCTATGGCCTGATCGGCGGCGACGCCAATGCGGTCGAGCCCGGCAAGCGGCCGCTGTCCTCGATGAGCCCGACCATCGTGCTGAAGGACGGCAAGCCGTTCCTGGTCACCGGCAGCCCCGGCGGCTCGCAGATCATCACCACCACGTTGCAGGTGATCTCCAACATGATCGACCACGGCATGAACGTGGCCGAGGCCACGAGCGCCGCGCGCATCCACCATCAATGGCTGCCCGACGAGATCCGTGTCGAGGATGGCGGGTTGAGCCGCGACACGGTGGCAGCCCTTGAAGCCAGGGGCCACAGCATCAAGGTTGGCAGCGTCATGGGCTCGACCCAGTCGATCCATGCCGACCCGGACAAGGGCCTGCTGCTCGGCGCGTCGGACCCGCGACGGCCAGGCGCTGCGACGGTGGGGTATTGAGGCCGTCGAGCGCGCGCAGGCGTCATGTCACCCGGTTTTGCCCGAACAAGCGCAACAGGCCGTGTTTGAGCCTTGACCTCACGGTCCGATGTTTCTGGAGCCGGTCAGGCTGCCTTTGATAAGAAGGATCGTGCCGCACGGCAAAGGACGTGATCCGCGCAAGGTGGCTGGCGAGAAATCCCGTGGCCCGCGGCTCGAAATGAACATTGCCGTCATGAGATCCCTCGGCAAGGCACCGGTCCACAAGCGACGCGGACTCCCGGTAATCCAGGAAAGCGATCTCATGCTCGCTGCACTTGCCGGCCAGACTCGCGTTGAAACGGTCTCGCAGGTCTTTCTGTTCCACTGTGTCCGCATAGGGGGTTACGGGCGGAACGCACAGGACGACAGGAATTCCCGAACGGCCAAAATATTTCTGGATTGCGGCGACATAGCGCTCCGCCAGATCCTCCATGACTTGGTGCGTGGGAACCGAATTTTTCTCGGCGATCCCGGGGACATGGACCCGGCAGTCTATTTCGCCAAAAGACAGCAGGACATGGTCATATTCGCGGAGACCATGTTTGGCGATCCGGCTGAAGCCCCAACGCGGGACCAGCAGCGACTCGATTCCGTCACGCCCGATCCTGTGCATGGTGACCGGACCGACCCAATAGATATCGATAGAAGGATAGGCCGCGAACAAGGCCTCCGCATGGCTGTCGCCAAAGACTGCTATGCGCATTCCGCAGTCCCCAGCTTAGCCATTCCCTCACAGCATGCCGGGCCTCCCGGTCAAGTCTCGCTGTCCGCCTGTCATGGCCTCGTCTGGCATTTATAAAGTGCAGCCTCGAGTATACTGAACCGGGTGTCCTCGCAATGGCCGCCGTCATGTCCGCCGGTCCCGACCCCAACAGCGCCCTCGCCTCTTGACGCGACGCCCCAAATATCAGCAGTGATTTGCACATCGCATCCCGCCCCGGAATCGCTTGCCTATGACCCTCTCGCCCTTCGCCATCAAATGGCTGCCGGTCCTGCTGCTGGCCGTCTCCAACATCTTCATGACGCTCGCCTGGTACGGCCATCTCAAGTTCAAGTCGACGCCGCTGCTGATCGTCATCGCGGTGTCGTGGGGCATCGCCTTTTTCGAATATTGCCTGGCCGTGCCCGCCAACCGCATCGGCCATGCGGTCTGGTCGGCGGCCGAGCTCAAGACCATGCAGGAGGTGATCACGCTGATCGTCTTCGCCGGCTTCTCGGTGGTCGTGCTCAAGGAGCCGCTCGGCTGGAACCACCTCGGCGGCTTCACGCTGATCGCCGCGGGTGCGGCGCTGATCTTCAGGGGATAGGGGCAAGCCGTGGACGCAGGCAGGGGCGGTTCGCTTTTCCCTTGAGCGCCGCTGTGCACCGCCATATTCGCTGAAAAGCGAACCGTCCGCGAACCTACCTCCTGCCCGGTCCCGCCAGCGCCAGCCAGAGCTGCCCCAGCGCCAGCGGCGTCAGGCTTGCAGCGAAGGCCAGCGCCAGCCCCCGGTTGCCCGGATCGGGCAAGCCCAGAAGATCCGCAAGCTGCGGCAGCCAGAGCGCCAGTCCGGTCAGACCGAGGCAGAGCGCCAGCGCCCCCCAGACATAGGGATTGCGGGTGACGTCGTTGTTGAACAGCCCCGAATCGGGATCGCGCATGTTGAACACATTCCACAACTGCGCCAGCGCCAGCGTCAGGAACGCCACCGTGACGGCGGCGGCGGAGTCGAGCTTCAGCCAGGACAGCGACAGCAGGAAGGCACTGAGCGTGGCGATGGTGATCGCGGTTCCGAGCACGCCGATCTGGATCCAGTGCGCTCCGCCAAGGATCGATTCCCCGGGATCGCGCGGGGGCTTGCGCATCACATTGCCATCGCCCCGGCCCAGGCCCAGCGCGAAGGCCGGGAAGACGTCGGTGACGAGGTTGAGGAACAGGATCTGCAGCGGCAGAAGCGGTATCGGCAGGCCGATCCCCACGGCAAGACCGACAACCAGCACCTCGCTGACATTGCAGCTCATCAGATAGACCACGAATTTGCGGATATTGTCGAAAATCACCCGGCCCTGCCGCATGGCCATGATGATGGTGGCGAACTTGTCGTCGCGCAGCACCATGTGGGCGGCTTCCTGGGCCACCTGGGTGCCGCGCTTTCCCATGGCGATGCCGATATCGGCCTTCTTCAGCGCCGGGGCGTCGTTGACGCCGTCGCCGGTCATCGCCACCACGTGGCCTGCCTGCTGATAGATCGACACAAGCGTCAGCTTGGTCTCCGGCGCAACGCGGGCGAACACGTCGGCGCCAAGCACGCGCTCGCGCACCTGGTCGCTCACCGTGTCGGCGTCGATGCCGGCGAGTTCGCTGCCCTCGATCACGGTGAGGTCGCCGTCCCCAAGCCCCGCCTCGCGGGCGATTGCAGCCGCCGTGCCGGCGTGATCGCCGGTCAGCATGATGACGCGCACGCCGGCCGCCCGGCTCGCCGCAATCGCCGGGGGAACATCCTCGCGAACCGGATCGGCCAGACAGACCAGACCCACCAGCGTGAGGCCCGTGTAGGGCCCGGCATCATCCTGCCGGCTGTGTTTCATGGCCAGTCCGAGCAGCCGGAGCCCCTCCTGCGCGGCCTTCGAGCTGCGCATTTTCCACCGCCTGCGCGCCGCTTCGTCAAGCGGGTGCGTCCCGCTCTGGCCCATGACCTGGGCGGCGCTGTCGATGACGGATTCGGGCGCGCCCTTGACCGCGATCAGATACCGATCGCCATCGGCATGCACGGTGGCCATCATCTTGGCGACGGGATCGAAGGCGTGCTCGCGGATTTCGGGATAGGTCTCAAGAAGGTCCGCATGCATGAGCCCGGCTGTCCCGACCGCCTGCAGCAGCGCCAGTTCCATCGGATCGCCTGTCCGTCCCTCCTTGCTGCCGTCGCCCAGTTCGGCATTGGTGCACAGCCCACCGACCCTGATCGCCCACATCAGAGCTTCGTCGGCGGCAGGATCGAGCCGGGTTCCTGCCGCAGCGTTTATAAAGTGGCGCTCGCCGTCACGGCCCTCGAGCCTTGCATCGTGGCCATCGAGCAGGTAGCGCACCGCCGTCATCCGGTTCTCGGTCAGCGTTCCGGTCTTGTCGGTGAGAATCACCGTGGTGGCGCCCAGCGTCTCGACGGAAGACAGCCGCGTGATGACCGCATTGCGCTGGCTCATCCGCCACATGCCGCGCGCCAGCGACAGCGTCGCCACCACCGGAAGCCCCTCGGGCACGGCGGCCACCGCCAGCGCCACGCCTGTCTGGATCATTGCAACCAGGTCGTGGCCGCGCAGGATGCCCGCCCCGATGGTCAGCGCGGCAAGCCCGAGCGTCAGCCACACCAGCCGGTGGCCCAGCAGGTCGAGCCGCCTTTCCAGCGGCGCCGCTTCGCTTTCCGCGGTCTGGACCAGATTGCTGATCCGGCCGATCTCGGTGTCCATGCCGGTGGCAACGACCAGGGCTTCGCCCGACCCTTGCGTGATCGCCGTCCCCTTGAACGCCATGCTGAAGCGGTCGCCCAGGACTGCATCGCCGCTGACGGCATCGGCGGACTTCGTCACCGGGAGGGATTCGCCGGTCAGAACCGATTCGTCGGCCTGCAGGTTGGAGGCCTTCACAATCCGCAGATCGGCGGTCACCACATCGCCCGCATCCAGGATGACGACATCGCCGGGCACCAGACCGTGCGCGTCGATCATGCGCGCCTGCCCGCCCCGGCGGACCCGCGTCTTCACATCGGCGATCCGCATCAGGGCTTCCATCGACCGGGCCGCACTGATTTCGGTGAAGAACCCGATACCGCCGTTCAGGATGAGCACGACGAAAATGGCCCCGCCCTCGGCAAATTCGCCAAGCGCAAACGACATCAGCGCCGCTGCCGCCAGGAGCCAGACGAGGACGCTTTGGAACTGGTGGGCCAGGATGGAGAGAATGCTCCTAGTCTTCTGGCGGCGCAGCCGGTTGGGGCCGTGGCTCTTCAGCCTCTCCGCGGCCTGCGCTGGATCCAGGCCCCTCGCCGCATCGGTCCCAAAGTGAGCGGCAATGTCCTCTACGGTGCGCGCGTGAGCGTCTTCAAGCTTTGTCTGCACTGTGCCAATTCCAGCTATCCGAATGGGTCTGATCCATTCTCCAACGCGCACGCCGACTCACTCCCGGGGTTTGAAACGTGAGCGCTCCGCACCCAACATTCAGGGTCAGTCTGCGCAATTGCGCAAGGTCCGATTGACGCTTCCCGCCAAAAGGCCGGTCCAAATGCCGATCGCGGACCCCGGTGGGGGAGCCTGCCCTACGGCTTGCCGTTTTCCCAGACAACTTCCTGGCCGTAGAGCGGCACCGTGGACAACGCCATCTTGGCGGAGCCGTCCTGCACCTGCTGGGAATTGATCAGGTAGACGAGCGTATCGTTAATCCTGTCGTAGATCCGGTTGACCACCAGCGACTTCCAGATCAGCGAGCGCGATTCCTTGAACACCACCTCGCCATTCTCATCCAGATCGATGTCGCCGATGCTGATCGGGCCGGTCTGGCGGCAGGCGATCGAGGCGTTGGAGGGGTCCTCGAACCAGTTGCCCTTCTGCAGCCTGTCGATGATGCCGCGGTCGAAATAGGCGACATGGCAGGTCACGCCCTTGACCTTGGGATCGCTGACCGCGTCGATCAGGATGTCATTGCCGAGCCAGTCGACGCCGACCTCGCCGATCTGGTCGGCCGCCGCCGGCGCGGCCAGACAGGACATGGCCACGAGGCCGGCAGAGAGAGCGGTTAGGAAGCGGGGGCGGATGGTCATGAAGTGTCTCCTTGCGGGGTCAACGCGGCAGCGGATGGGGTGTTCCGGCGCGGCCAGTGTTATTCCGATGCCAAGGATATGGACCTTGACGATGACAATTGAAAGGACATGGATCAATCCCAGCCCGGCCCGGTTTGCGCGGGCGTGATTTTTCCGCCTGCTGTGCACGAACCGCTTGCCGCTTGGCATCGCGTGCGCCGCGCGCTAGATAGGGATCATGATGATCGCACACGCGCCTCACCGCCGCTCGACCCTGCGAAGGCAGGCTCCCTTCGCCCTGGGCCTGATCGCCGCGGCGATGCTGGCGGGGCTGGTGTTTGCCGCATGGCAGGCAAACGGTCCGGCGCTTCTCTACGGGCTTGCCGCCAATGGCCTGGCCTGGTGCCTCTGACACTGTAACGCAAATTCTTGGGTCCTTGCGCGCCACCGGAACCGGTCGCGCCGAGCGGCCAAGCTGGAGACTACGATGAAAGCCATTCGCCTTGTCCTCTGGGTCCTGATCGCGGCGCTTGCCGTCACGCTCGGCTGGCTCACCTATGAATGGCAGGTGAGCGAGAGCCGGATCGCCGACAAGCCCTATGGCGTGCCGTTCGAGCTAGTCGACCAATCCGGCAGCCCGATCACCGAAGCCGCGTTCCGCGGCCGGCCGACGGCGCTGTTCTTCGGCTTTACCCATTGCCCGGAAATCTGCCCGACGACGCTCTACGAGCTTGATGACTGGCTCAAGCAGGCCGATCCCGAGGGCGGCAGGATCGGCGCCTATTTCATCACCGTGGATCCCGAACGCGACACGCCGGAGCTGATGGGGTCCTATGTGGCAGGCGTCAGCGACCGGATCATCGGCATTTCCGGAGATCCGGAAAAGATCGAGGACGTGGTCAAGGGGTTCAACATCTACGCAAAGAAAGTGCCGACGGATTCAGGCGCTCCCGAGGGCGACTACACCATGGACCACACCGCATCGGTGTTTCTGCTCGACGCCCAGGGCCGCTTCAAGGGCACCATCGCCTGGGGCGAGAATCCCGAGACGGCAGTGACCAAACTCGAGAACCTGCTCAAGGGCTGAGCCGGCCTCCGGAACCTTCGCGGCCCAAGACCGTTTTCCCGCGGCATATCCCGCCCTGCCCCATATATCCGCCTGGCACCTCGATTGATGCGAGGCGGGAAACATGCTTCAGCTAATAATGTGACACGCGCCACGACAGGGGACTGGCATGGACGACATCGTTCTCAAACTTGCCGTGATCGGCGCCGCCGGCATCGGCGCGCAATGGCTGGCGTGGAAACTGCACCTGCCGGCCATCGTGCTGCTGCTGGCGGCCGGTTTCGTGGCCGGCCCCGCCACGGGCTTTCTCGATCCGGCGGCCGATTTCGGCAGCGTCTACCGGCCAATGGTGTCGATCGCGGTGGCTATCATCCTGTTCGAGGGCGGGCTGACGCTCAATCTCTCGGAGATCCGCGAGACCTCCAAGGCGGTCCGGCGCATCATCATGTATGCGGGGCCGATGACCTGGGCAATGGCGGCTTTCGCCGCCCATCATGTCGGCGGACTGAGCTGGCCGACGGCGATCGTGCTCGGCGCCATCCTGGTGGTGACCGGCCCCACCGTCATCATCCCGCTCCTGCGCCAGGCCCAGCTCGACGCGCGGCCGGCCTCGCTGTTGCGCTGGGAAGCCATCGTCAACGACCCCATCGGCGCGCTGTTCGCTGTCGTCGCCTTCGAGGCGATCATGGTCTATATCGGCCTGCACCAGGCCGAGAACCTGGTGCTGCTGATCGTCCTGGGCTTCGCGCTCGCCATCGGCGGCGGCTGGGTCGGCGCGAAACTGATCGTCTGGTCCTTCGTGCGCGGCCACGTGCCGGAATATCTGAAAGCACCGGTGCTGCTCGCCACCGTGGTGGCGGTCTATGCCGGCACCAACATGGTGCTCGAGGAAGCGGGGCTGCTGACCGTTACCGTGATGGGGCTGGTGCTGGCCAACAGCCGCATCGCCTCGCTCACCGACATGCGCCGCTTCAAGGAAACCATCACCACGCTGCTGGTTTCAGGCATTTTCATCATCCTCACCGCCTCCCTGAGCCTTGAAGACATCCGCTCCCTCGACTGGCAGGCGGCCATGTTCGTGGCGCTGCTGCTGTTCATCATCCGCCCGGTGGCGATTATGCTGGCGACGATCGGCTCGGGCGCCACCATCCAGGAGCGGATCCTGACCTCCTGGATCGGGCCGCGCGGCGTCGTCGCCGTCGCCGTGTCCGGCCTGTTCGGAACGCTGCTGGCCGATGTCGGGGTGCAGGATGCCGGCAGGATGGTGGCCTTCACCTTTGCCGTCGTGGTCACCACGATCGTGCTGCACGGCTTCACGCTCGCGCCGCTGGCGCGTTTCCTCAAGCTCAAGAAGACGGCCAAGCCCGGCATCCTGATCGTCGGCGGATCGAGATGGTCGACGGCGCTGGCCAAGAAGCTCCACGAAGCCGAGGTTCCGGTGATGCTGGCCGACCAGAACTGGAACCACCTGGCCGAGGCGCGGCTTGCCAGCATTCCGGTCTATTTCGGCGAGGTGCTGTCGGAATCGGCCCACCACGCCATCGACCCCAAGAGCTTCTCCTCGCTCATTGCCGCAGGCGACAATGATGCCTACAATGCGCTGGTCTGCACCGATTTCGGGCCTGAGTTGGGCCGCAGCCATGTCTTCCAGATTGGCCGCATCGACGAGAAGGCGCGCAAGGCGCTCAATTTCACGCTCGGCGGCAGGTCGCTGACCAGGGAGCCGGTGAGCTTTTGCGATCTGCGCGAGAAGCTGCTCGATGGCTGGACCTTCCAGCTGACCCGGCTGACCGATGAATATGGCTGGACCGCCTACAAGGAGGCGCGGCCCGAAGGCGCGCTGATCCTGTTGTGGATCAAGCCCTCGGGCGCGCTGATGTTCGCCGCCGCGGCATCGACGACGCCGGGGCCCAATGACCGGATCCTGAGTTTCGCCATGCCCAAGGACGAGGCCCGCGCCGAGGCTGCCAGCAAGACCGCCCGCAAGGCCGAACTCACGCCCGGGGCCAAGACCGCGCCCGACGACAAGATTGCAGCCGCCGGGGCCGGCACGGATGAAGGAAGCAAGAAAAAGTGAGCGACCACCGCTACTACATCGTCACCGACGAGGCCGGCGCGGCCCGCGCGCTCGACCTGCTCTCGACCGTGTTCGAGGAGGAGGGCGTGCCGATCGCCACCATGGAGACCGACGAGGCGAAGGGGCTGTGGGAAGCCTCGGTCTATGCCGGCGGCGAGCCCGACGCGGAGCTCAGGGACCGCGTCGCACGATGCCTGGCGGGGGATTTTCCCGGCGCCGCAATCGAGATGGAGGTCTTCGGCGAGACCGACTGGATCACCAGATCGCTCGAAGGCCTGAAGCCCGTCCGCGCCGGGCGGTTCATGGTGCACGGCGCCCACGACCGCGATGCGGTTCGCATAAATGACCTGGCGATCGAACTGGAGGCCGGACAGGCCTTTGGCACAGGCCATCACGGCACCACGGCGGGATGCCTGGAAATGATCGACAAGGTGATGCGCGCGGTCCCGGGCGGACGGACAATCGGCCCGGTGCTCGATCTGGGCACCGGATCGGGGGTATTGGCCATCGCCGCGGCGAAACTCCGCCCGGTCAAGGTGCTCGCCACCGACATCGATCCGGTCGCCACCCGCGTGGCGCGCGAGAATGTCCGCAGCAATCATGTGGCCGCCCGCGTCTCCTGCGTCACCGCGACGGGGTTTCACTCGACGGCGTTCTCGCGCGAGGGTCCGTTCGGGCTGATCATCGCCAACATCCTGGCCCGGCCGCTGATGCGCATGGCGCCCGACATCAAGCGGAACCTCTCGCCCGGCGGTTCGGTGATCCTGTCGGGAATCCTCGCCAGCCAGCGCCGCCAGGTGCTTGCCGCCTACAACGGCCAAGGCATGCGCCACATCGAGACGCTGTGGCGCAACGGCTGGGTGACGATCCATCTGAAGTGACGGGTGAAACGCCGGACAACGAAAAACGGCCCCCCTCAGGGAGCCGTTCGAAAGTCGGGTGCGGGCCGTGTGCGCGGCCCGCCGAGGTGGCTTAGCCTAGAAGAAGTAGGCCTGGGCGCCTTCGCGCTGAAGTTCTTCGCGGCTGCGGCCTAGGGCCTTGAGCTGGTCGTCGTCCATGCTGAGAAGCGCGCCATTCACATAGCGGCGAACCTGACGTTCGCGGGCGCTGACGAGTCGGTCGAAGGCTGTCTGAAAGATGTTACCGGACATGTGATAATCCCCTTTTGGGTAAGTGATTGCTCTGTCCTCCTGCAATCCCAAGATAAGCGTTCTGCCGGGAATGTGCAGAGCTTATGTTGCAGTGCAGCTATGCACGATATGCATGCAGTAACGCGACATGCTGCGTTTTTGTGCATACGTAAGCGAACCGCCTTGCACCAACGGCAGATAATTAGGCATTGGCGCGCGCATTGCCCGGGGCGAGGTCCGGACGGCGTGCGAAACGTGCCGGTGCGGAAGCGTCAAATCGCCGTCCGTTCCGATTCCCCTTTTCGATGTGACGCTGTAAGGTCGGCCAAACCGATATTTCGCAGCCGCCGTCGCCAGGAAAACAAGCTGATGTTTCAGAATTTCGAAGTGCTCTCTTCTCCCGATCAGGCGGCAGGCCGGCTGGCGCGGCTGCGCGAGACTTTTGCAGCGTCGGGCGTTGACGCCGTCGCCGTGCCGCGCTCGGACGAGTATCTGGGCGAATATGTGCCGGCTTGCGCCGAGCGGCTGGCCTGGCTCACCGGATTTACCGGCTCGGCCGGGCTTGTGCTCATACTGGGCGAGAGCGCCCACATCTTCGTCGACGGGCGCTATGCGGCGCAGGTGCGCACGCAGACCGATCCGCAGGTCTTTGACTATCAGGACCTGATCGCCACGCCGCTTGCGGCATTTCTCGAAGCCTCCGGGCGCGAGGGACTGCGGCTCGGCATCGATCCCTGGACATGGCCCGGCGCCGAAGTGCAGCGCCTGGAAGCCGCACTGAAGACGCTTGGCGGCAGCCTGGTGTTTCTCGACCGCAATCCGGTGGACGCCATCTGGGAGGATCGCCCGGAGCCGCCGCTTGGGACCGTGACGCTGCAGCCGATCGCCTATGCCGGTACTCTGGCGCGCGAAAAACTGGCGGCAATGGCAAAGACCGTGGCGGACGCGAGGGCCGATGCGGTGATCCTGGCCGATCCGTCCTCGGTCGCCTGGAGCTTCAACATCCGCGGCCAGGACCTGCCCTCGACGCCGCACCCCCTGTCGCGCGCCATCATCCCCGCCAAGGGCAGGCCGCGCCTGTTCATCGACAAGCGCAAGACCGGCATCGAGGCGGAGGCCTATCTCACGCAGCTTGCCGATCTCGCGCCGCCTTCGGCGTTCGATGCGGCACTGAGCGAATTGGGCCGGAGCGGCGCCACCGTGATGGCCGACCCGGCGGTGGCGCCGCACGCCATCTCGCTGCTGATCGAAAAGGCCGGCGGCGCCATGATGGCGGCACCCGACCCGGCCCGCCTGCCCCGCGCCTGCAAGAACGCGGCCGAGATCGCGGGCAGCGCGCAGGTGCATATCCAGGACGGCGCGGCGATGGTGCGCTTCCTCGCCTGGCTCGACCGGCAGGTGCCCGGCACGGTGGACGAGATCGCCGCCGCCACGCGGCTCGAGCAGATGCGCGTCGAGACCGGCGAAAGCCTGCAGATGCCGCTCAAGGCGCTGTCCTTCGACACCATCTCGGGTGCAGGCCCCAATGCCGCACTGATGCACTATCGCGTCAACACGCTGACCAACCGGCGCGTGAACGCGGGCGAGATGCTGCTGATCGATTCGGGCGGGCAATATGTGGCGGGGACCACCGACATCACCCGCACGGTTCCCGTGGGCGATGTGCCGCGCGAACAGAAGCGCTTCTTCACCCTGGTGCTCAAGGGCATGATCGCCATCAGCCGTTTGCGCTTTCCCGAAGGCACCCGCGGGGTCGATATCGATGCCTTCGCCCGGATCGCCCTGTGGCAGGCCGGCGCCGATTTCGCCCATGGCACCGGCCATGGCGTGGGCAGCTATCTCTCCGTGCATGAAGGCCCGCAATCGATCTCGCGCCGGGGCATGCAGGCGCTGCTGCCCGGCATGATCCTGTCCAACGAGCCTGGCTATTACCGCGACGGGGGCTTCGGCATCCGCATCGAGAACCTCGTCACCGTGCACGAGCCGCGCGAGATTGCCGGGGGCGACAAGCCGATGCTCGGCTTCGAGACCCTGACGCTGTGTCCGATCGACACCCGGCTGATCCTCAAGGACCTGCTCGACCCGGTGGAACTCGACTGGCTCAACGCCTATCACGCAAGGGTGCGCGCGGAACTGACGCCGCTGCTGTCGGACGATCCGGCGCTTGCATGGCTGGAGGCGGCGACGGGGGCTATGTAGGAACGTCGGGGACAGTTTACTTTGGGCATTGCATTCCCCGTCGGGCGTTACAGCCTAAAGTAAACTGTCCCCGGCATCCCGGCATGCTCCGCTTTCAAAGCCCCACGGTCCTCAGCGCCACGATCAGCGCCCAGCCGATGGCGAACATCGCCATCATCGGGATCCTGAGACCGATGATCAGGCAGGCGGCGAGCGTCAGCGCCTCGGCGGTTCCGTTGGAGACGGCCGCCGGCGCCACCAGCGTGGTCAGCACCGCCGCAGGCACAGCATTGAGCGCCGCGTCGATGCGCGGCGGGATGCGCGTGAAGCGCGACAGCACCAGATGGCCGCCGACGCGGGTGCCATAGGTGACGATGGCCGCGGCAAGGATGGTCCAGACATTGACCGGCACGCCCCAGAACACGCCGTTCATGGCGTCAGCTCCACCGGCTCGACATCGCCGGCTTGCGGCTGAACCGGCAGCAGCATCGCAATGATGACGCCCGCCAGCGCTCCGAGGCTCACATGCCAGGGCGAGCCGACCGTGTAGAAGGCGGCGATCGAGCCCAGCCCCGAGGCAATCACCACCGGCAGCCAGCCGGGCCGTGAGCGGAACCCCAGCACCAGCCCGAGAAAATAGATCGGCAGCAGGAAATCGATGCCGAAGGCCGCCGGATCGGTGATCAGGCTGCCGAACAGCGCGCCGATCCAGGCTTCCAGCACCCACAGCACATAGATCGGCAGCGCCATGCCCATGTACCAGATCAATGTGACCGGGATCTTCCGGTCCGCCCGCGCTTCGGAGGCCGCATATTGCGGATCGGTCAGGAAGAAGAAGGCGACGCCCTTATGCCATCCCGGCATCAGGCCAAGCCGGCGGCCCAGGGCGGCCGAATAGAGCACATGGCGGAAATTGACGGCGAACACCGAAAGCACGATGATCCACGGCGCGACGTGCGCGCTGAACAGTTCGAGCCCGACCATCTGGCTGGCGCCGGCAAACACCAGCGCACTCATCAGCACCGCTTCGCCGACGCTCAAGCCGTTGTCCACCGCCAGCGCGCCGAACAGCATGCCGAACGGCGCCGCCGCCGCGACAATGGGCAGACTGGCGCGAACGCCCTCGAAAAATTCCGGCCGGGATGGGGACATGGGAGGTTCTCCTCTGCCCCGATGGATAGGTCAGCATTACTGACCAGTCAATTCAATAGGATTGATGGGAGGGTGAAGCGGGTTGATGGGGAGATGTGCGGGCTGCAGCAGGTGTTCGCGCGACTTTTGCCGAGCGACTGCTGTGCGTGCCAGATCCTGCCCTTCACGATCTTGGAGCCAATTCTCGAATGCAGCCATTCGGCGCCCGCACGACGGTCGTGACAGTGCGGGGAAGCGGAAGTTTGCTGCAGAAGCGAGCCCTTCTTTGCCAATGCGGACATTGCCAATCAGCAGTGCTGCTCAGGAAATGAGAGGGATAGCTTCGATCTGCCGCTCAAAGCTGGCGCAACAGAAATCGGGAAGAAACAAATAATCGGCTACAGGGCCGAGCCTGCACACTCTGTTACCGCCCGTTCTCGTAAAGTGCCCTGGCTGTTCACAAAACCCAGGACTATCCACATTTCAGATCATAGCAAGTTGTTAAATAGGTCTTGAGCCCAAATGTCTGCTCAATAATGGCTGAATCACATTTCGTCTTGATCACAAAAAAGCAGGCCTAATCGGCTAACGCATGGTGCCGATAAGCCTTAGATATTCTTCTTCAGGCTTTCCGTATGAATCGAAGCCGAATTCTTCTAGTGCTTTTCTGTTTTGTATCTTGATAAATCCACGCTCATTCTTGATAAAATGATTGCCTTCGAGCACATGCAGCGCCGTCGTGACACTTGGACGTCGCACTGCCAGCATCACCGACAGGAATTCATGCGTCAGCGCGATCTCATCACCATCAACGCGATCATGGCACATCAAAAGCCATCTCGCGAGGCGCTCGTCTACATGGTGAACAGCGTTTGAAAGCGCAGTGAATGACGTTTGAGTTGTTAAGGTATGAACATATCTCAGCAGCAATTTCTTGAATATCGGCATCTCCTCCAGAGCTTCCTGAAAAGCATCCGCCTCGATCCTGTAGCCATGCCCGCCGACTTGCATAAGCACATCGCAAGAATTGCTATTGGAGCCAAAGACAAGCGCGCCTGGTGAAAAGCCATCACGACCGAATAGACCCGCCTCCGCCCTTTGTCCCTCAGGCGATTCCGCGACGATTGACCCTATGCCCGAATCCAGGAAATAGGCGTGACTGATCGGCATTTTGGAATGCGACAGTACAAACCCTTTGGGAAGATCAACTGCCTCCAGGAGCGGAATAAGGCGATGAGATTCCCACTCATCAACCAGGAGTAGTAGCCGATTTCGAACCGTGGAGCGGTCAAGTCCAGTCATGGCTGTCCCCATACGGGCAAGAGCCATGACGTTGTATAAGTCAGCCTGCCGATTAGATTGCGAGTTGTTAATTCAAGAGCACGTTTCTGGAAAAATATGCAAGAAATTTCAATGCCTAACCGAGAACTGTACGCTATCAGACACAATCACAATTGCTCAAACAGAATGCTATAAAATTCGCAAGAGCTTCTGCTTGAGGACAGAAGAGATTTGGCTGGAGGGGTTTCGCATGTCTATTGCGAACGATCATGACGGATGATTCATTTCATTATGTGGAATGGTCCGAAGACGCCAGATTTGGACACCAAATTGGCAATGGACTCTGAATACATACGGTCATGGGTGCATTGACAGCCCGTTTCCAGCAATCCGCGCTGGAGATGCATTGTCAGGTGAGCCTGATTAAAGTGAGGCGAAGGAACATTTTGGCGGAAGTCTCTTGTGCATGCGGTAAACGCGAAATTTGCGTCGTCCATAGCCGATCCCTCTGCAATGCCAGTTCGCCGGGAGCCCTTGCTCAGCTCAATCACATCGCCCATAGGCGGACATTCCCGCGCGGAAGCATCATTCAGGCCCAAGGCGAAAACTGCAACATTGTCGGCAACATCGTCGAAGGGGTAGTCAAACTCTCCAGCGCGTCTTTCAATGGCGACGAGCATATTGTCGGCCTTCTGTTCCCGTCTGACTTTCTAGGCCGCCTTTTTGCTGAGGAATCCCGGTTTTCGTACGAGGCGGCGACCGATGTCACGCTGTGTTCGATGAACAAACCCGCGTTCGAGCGGTTCCTCCTCGATCACCCTACCGTCGAGCACGAAATGCTCAAAGCCAAGCTCGATGAATTGGATGCGGTGCGGGAATGGGCGGCCATCACCAGTGGCCATACCACCATGCAACGGGTGGCAACCTTGCTCTATGTCTTTTCAAGGCGGACGAAAAATCTACATCTGGATGGTGACATGCAGTCACCCTCGATTGTCCAGGTGCCACTGAACCGGCGCGATATCGCTGATTACCTGGGCACGACGCCGGAGACGCTGAGTCGCAACATTCAGACGCTGGCGCGGAGCAAGGTCATCCGGATCATCAACGCCAAGCATTTCGAATTGCTCGATACCAACGAACTGATCAAGCATTCAGGTGAATCGCGCACTGATCTCAACAGGATTGCGTCTGTCTTGCCGTGAGGCCCGGGTCAACAATGGGCCGCAAGTGACGCTACAGCTGTCAACGCGGAACGTCTGCTTTACCGACTTGCCTCCAACAAGCTGCCTGGCAAGTTACGGCCCCAAACGTGCCGGGCGGCTATGCGCCCCCGATGCCCGCCGTGGAGGCAACCTTCCATGTATCCTGAAAGCTGACCTTGTGTGAGTGTCCGTTGAACCCGACCCGACGCGGGCACCGCTGTGCCGCCCCGAAACCGGGCCTGGCAGCGGTTGGCAAGTGACCATCCATGTCATTGATGGTCTTCGGAGTGATCTCAATTTGCATGCCGCAGGACGGCGACAAAGCAGAGCGAAGGTTCACCGACAGTGCCAGAGAGGTCAGGGCGCGCGCTGCACCTCGTAATCATCGCAGCTCCAGAAAAGCTGACTTGTCTCATGCCAAATCTCGGAACAGACTGTGAACCTTGTCTTGTTCTGGGGGATGTCGGCATGGGTGAAGTCCAGCCGGAAAGGCGGCGGTGGAAATTCGGCGACCCGATCTGGACTCTGAAGCATCAGGTCGTCGAAGTCGCAATCAATCTGACGGCCGGTGCGCGGGCGCCCATCGGGCCAGGTCGCGGCTGTTGGAGCGTCGCAGCGCCACGCGGGAACCTTCAAGCCCTTCGCCATTTCAAACTCAAGCGGTGCCACGGCTTTCAATCCCACCTGATCAAGCCCATCAATGATGGTTCGCACCCTGAGCTTGCCGAAAAAGTGGTTCGGCCCGTTGTTTCGAAACACCAGTTCGGAATAGCAATCCGAACCGCTGTCGGCACCGCACCCCGTCGGATTTCGACGGACAAAGTCCAGCCGTGGCGGCCTGTCCATCCGCTCCATCCGCCGATGCCCGCATTCCATTTCTTTTTGCAAAGGATCCAGGCCACTGGTGCCGACGACGCCGTTCTGCGGATCGGAGGTATTGGAGACCGACGCGCAATAGACAGTTTTGTAGTCCATCAGAATGTCTGACACGAGCCTGGCCTTAATATTCAACCTCAGAGCGGTGGAGTGGGCAAGCGTCACCTGTCGGCTTGTACATGTGAACCCAGCCAGGTTCCCGAACAGGACATTCGTCGGTTTGCACTTCCAGTCCGGGGTATCTGACGAAATTTCGAACCGGGTGCGGGCGCTGTCTACGTTGGTGAACGCTGCGCTCACCGTGATCTGGCCTTCGAAAATGCCGGTCGTCCCTTCTTTGTCTTTGTACCAGACCAGATAATCGAAATCACACGGCGCTGGCCGAAGACATCCGGCGAGATCATCCATATAGGGGCCGAACTCCGTCATTAGAGTTGCGCCAACGACCTGTTCGATAGTGAAGGGTCGGCCATAATCCGGCGATATGACATCGACATCGACAATCGGTCTGCAACGCCTTTCGTCATTGTTCCTGTCCAGGTCCGGTGTGCTGGATTTCCACTCGATGCGGAAGCAGTTCTCTGGAGCCTGCATGACAGTCACCTTCGGCGATTCCAGTGTCACAACCCAAGACAGGCGATCGCCAGGCATCAATTTGACAGGCCCGGCGGTTTCGCAGGTCACGGTGCGGCCCGTCTGGCTACAAATCCTGTCAGCCGGGTACGGAAATGGTAAAAGATTCCAGCCATTTGGCAATTCGTCGATGGCTGCAATCTCGCCGACAAATGGATCGCTGCCCCTGTTCCAGATTTCCAGACGAAACGGGCAGGGCTCGCCCTGACGGCAGCTGTTGGTTTGACCGCCCTCCTCCTTCTCGTCAGGAAACAGCTTGGTAATGGCGAGATCATATTTTGGCGCGGCGAACGCCCCCGGGTGGGCCAGCGCCGCAAGAAACGTGAACAAGATGGCCATAAGCGTGTTGGCGAAAAGGTTCGATTTTGACAGGAACTGCATCATTGACATCTCCCTGGCTGACTCACGAAATCGCGGTTGGAACAGGCTGTATCCCGATGAAAAAGTGCATTCGATTTGTAGTTTTGGTATACTCTATCCCGCACTTGGATCACCTCTGAATAGAGTAAGGGCACCCAAAGCGGTTCTACAAGACCTTTTTTGGCAAAGGGTTTACCTCAAGGACAATGATGAGACGCGAAGCTGCTGCTTGAAGAGAGTCGTCCGAAGGTCAGCAAAGCGCCGAAAGCAGCATGGCGCATGCTATTTCGAATGCCCGCTTCCCCGGCTTCGTTGCGAGAAGCCGCCCGCCCTGACTCTCTGCCCTTGACCGGTCTTCTGGATGATCGCGCAAACCATGCTTTGGGCCATGCCGAACAGTGCTGCTGTCGCTGACCCGCGATGGCGTGCTCCCTGCGTCAACTCTCGGCAGACAACACCAGCCTCACTGTTTTTGTTGCTCAATATGGCAAAATATTAAGCTTCCTCTCCCAGGATCCCCGAAGCTATGTGCCATCAACAGGTCCTGAAGCCTGTCAGTGAGGGGGGTGATGTGCGTTACAGAGAGACCGACGATGTGTTCAAGACGCTGGTTTCGGAGCTAACCTCCACGATTGTCCCGACGACGATCATGGGCCTGACAATACTTGCCGTCGGTCTGTTTGCCTACGAGAGCCTTGGCAGCATCGCACTCATGCTGGCCACCATCGGCGGAAGCGTTGCATCGCTTGCCAAGATTGTCGTCACGGTGGCCCACCGGCGCGCTAACGCGACGAAGCGCGCAACAGTTGAGGATGCCGCCCGCTGGGAGATGGCGCACGGGCTGCTCACCTTCGTCATTGCCGCCTCTGTCGGGTCGCTGGCAGCTGTGGTGTTCACCTATCGCGACCTGTCGGTGCAAATTCTCGCAGCGGCGCTCATCTTTGGATACTCTGCCGGTGTGGCCGTGCGGGTATCCGTCCGGCCCTTCATCGCCGCGACTGCGATCCTGATTGCCGGGCTCCCGACGACACTCTCGGTCATGCTCTACGGAGATGCGGCGCACTGGATATTGGCGGCGATGTGCGTGGCCTTCCTGGTGGCGGCGATGCAGAGCGTCTGGCATGTCTACCGAACAGTCACCAGGCAGATCTGCCTGGGTCTGGAAATGGAGCATCAGGCACGCCACGATCCGTTGACCGGACTTCCCAATCGCAAGGCGCTGAGCGAGGCGTTCATGACACTTGGCCGCGCGGACGACACGCTCACCTGCGTGCATTGCTTCGATCTTGACGGTTTCAAATACGTCAATGACCGCTTCGGTCATGCGGTGGGCGATGACCTGCTCACCAGCATTGCAGACAGGCTCAGGGAGACCCTGGACCATCCGAATATCGCCATCCGCGTTGGGGGCGATGAATTTGTCATTCTTCAACCGGATGTCAGGCATCCCCTTGAAGCTGACAGCCTGGCCAGAAAGATCGTGGATGTTCTCACGGCGCCCTATCGGATTGCCGGTGAAGACATCACCATTGGCATCAGCCTGGGCTATACGATGGCACTCTCCGGCTCGGCAAACCTGGAACAGATGATGGTCAGTGCGGACAAGGCCTCATACCGCGCGAAGCGGAACGGCGGCGGTATTGACCGCGAAACGCCGCCAGCGCTGGATCTTCGCCCGTCCTCTGTCGCCGCATGACCGCAGCTTTGGCAATATCGTGTTGTCGTGCCGCCAAGTGTCGGGGAGACAGGTCGAACAACCGAAGCGCTTTCGCAGCAGTCTTGCCAAAGCTGTCGCGCCAGGCGGCGCGCAATCCTTGCATTCCTCGGCCGGCCATCCAAACCGTGCCCCCTACCCCTTGCGCGCGAGATACACCGTCTGCGTGAACGGCCGGTCCTGCAGCGGGTTGTGGAAGGTGACCGGTTCGGCCCAGGCATCCTTGAACACGCCTGCAAGGCGTTCGGTGAAGCTGTCATCGATCGGCGCGTCCGACCACAAGGCGAAAATGCCGCCGGGCTTGAGGTGTGAGGCTAGCCTCGTCAGGCCTTCGGGCTGGTAGAAACTCTCGCTGCGGGGGTCGAGCAGCGCATCGGGCGAGTGGTCGATGTCGAGCAGGATGGCGTCGAATGTGCGGCCCGGCGCGGCTGGGTCAAAGCCGTCCTCGCCCCGCGCCAGGGCGAAGAAATCGCCTTCCACCAGGTGGCAGCGCGGATCGGCGGTCAGGACCGGGCCGAGCGGCAGCAGTCCGGTTCTGTGCCAGTCGATCACGGCATCCAGATATTCGACCACGATCAGCGAGCCGGTGCGCGTCTCGTCGAGCGCCGCCTTGGCGGTATAGCCGAGGCCCAGGCCGCCGACCACGACATCAAGGCTCTCCCCCTCGCACGCCGTCAGCCCCAATCGGGCGAGCGCGATTTCGGAGGCGGTGAACAGGTCCGACATCAGGTGCTCTTCGCCGAGCTTGATTTCCAGAATATCCACCCCCAGCCGCGCCTCGCGGCGGCGGCGGAGCACAAGCGGGCCGATCGGCGTCGGGCGGTAGTCGAGTTCTTCAAACAATCTGCTCATGTCCGTCTTATCGGCGCTTTGGCAGGGGCGCACAAGGTGGCGCACGCGCAGGCGATGTCAAAGCGGGCTAGCGGCACGATTCACCGTTCCCGGCCCCGGAATGACCAATATCCGTTGATACGCAGGGACAACGGGTTGACGCCGCTGTCCGCGACGTTCATCCACATCCCTGTCACAGACCCGTCGCAATCCGCCCCTGCCGGCCACGGAAACCATCACCCAAAATGCCCGACACCTACCGCAAGCCGACGCTCGACAAGGATCTCGACAAGTTCGCGACCATGGAAGAGGCCACCGGGCTTCTCAACCGCGGCTTCGTCACGCCGGGGCTGGCGCTGGTGTTCATCTTCCTGTGCGCCGTGGTTGCCGCCGTCTTCGTCACCGGCCATCCGGGCTCGGTGGTGATCATCGCGGCCGCCACCATCGGCGCCTACATGGCGCTCAACATCGGCGCCAACGACGTCGCCAACAATGTCGGGCCCGCCGTGGGCTCGAAGGCGATGACGCTCGGCGTGGCGCTGGCGATCGCGGCGGTGTTTGAAAGTGCGGGCGCGCTGATTGCCGGCGGCGATGTCGTCAACACCATTTCCAAGGACATCATCGATCCCGCCGCGGTCTCCGATCCGGACGTCTTCATCGCCGCGATGATGGCCGCCCTGGTTGCGGCCGCGATGTGGATCCATCTCGCCACCTTCATCGGCGCGCCGGTTTCGACCACCCATTCGATCGTCGGCGGCGTGATGGGCGCGGGCATTGCCGCCGCAGGCGTTGACGCCGTCAACTGGGGGACCATGGGCGGCATCGCCGCCAGCTGGCTGATCTCGCCCTTCATGGGCGGCGTGATCGCAGCCCTCTTCCTCGCCTTCATCAAGATGGCGATCATCTACCAGGACGACAAGATTGCCGCCGCGCGCCGCTGGGTGCCGGTGCTGATCGCCATCATGGCCGGCGCCTTCGCCGCCTACCTGTCGATCAAGGGGCTCAAGGCGCTGGTCGACATCTCGCTCACCCAGGCGCTGATGATCGGCGCCGGCACCGCGATCCTCAGCTGGGCGGTCGCCCGTCCGGTGATCGCCTGGCAGTCACAGGGCCTCGAGAACCGAAACCAGTCCTTGCGAAAACTGTTCGGCATTCCGCTGATCTGTTCGGCGGCGCTGTTGTCGTTTGCCCATGGCGCCAATGACGTGGCCAATGCCGTCGGGCCGCTGGCAGCCATCGTCCACACCGCCGAATATGGCGATGTCGCCGCGCAGGTGACGATCCCGCTATGGGTGATGGCGGTGGGCGCCGGCGGCATCTCGCTCGGCCTCATCCTGTTCGGCCCGAAGCTGATCCGCATGGTCGGCAACCAGATCACCAAGCTCAACCCGATGCGGGCCTATTGCGTGGCGCTGTCGGCGGCGATCACCGTGATCATCGCCTCCTGGCTGGGGCTGCCGGTGAGTTCCACCCACATCGCCGTGGGCGCGGTGTTCGGGGTCGGCTTCTTTCGTGAATGGTACACCGAAAAATCGGCCCGCCGTGCCGATTATGTCGGCCGCCACCAGCTCAACCCGACCGACGGCAAGCCAGCGAAGGGCCGGCTCGCAGAACAGCGCCGGCGCAAACTGGTCCGCCGCTCGCACTTCCTGCAGATCGTCGCCGCCTGGGTGATCACCGTGCCTGCCGCAGCGGTGCTGTCGGGCGTGATGTTCGCTTTGCTGCGGGGGGTGCTGAACTGAACCTTCTGCTGGCGGGTCAACCCGGCAACTGGCCGGGCCGACAGGGGCAGGTGGGCGCTACGCCCTCAGCCGGATTTGGGCTTCAGCGACGTTCATTCCGGGCAGCGTTTCAAAGGCGGGCCGTGCGAACCAGTAGCCCTGGAACAGGCTTATGCCCGCTGCCTTGAGGACAATGAATTCCGCTTCGGTCTCGATGCCTTCGGCCAGCACACTGATATCAAGCGCCCGCGCAATGCCGACAATGCCTGCCACCACGGCCTGACGCGCCCGGCTGGTGTCGATGCCGCGGATGAGCTTCATGTCGATCTTGATCAGGTCGGGCTGGAACTCGACCAGCAGGCCAAGGCCGGCATAGCCCGCTCCGAAATCGTCGATGGCGGTCACAAACCCCTGCTTGCGATATTCGGCAATGATGTTCGACAGATGCGCGGTGTCGGAGATCTCCTCGTCTTCCGTGAATTCGAACATGATCGCGGAACGGGGGAAATCGAACCGCTTTGCCGCAAGCAACGTCGCCCGCAGGCAGGCGGCAGGCTCATAGACCGCGTTGGGCATGAAGTTGATCGACAGTTTCAAGTCTTCACCGCGCGGGAAAAGGCTGGATGCCAATTCGATTGCCTTCACCCGACAGGCCTGATCGAACACATATTTCTGCTCGGGCGTGACGCGCGAGAGCACGGCCTGCGCGCCTTCACCTTCGGTCCCGCGGACCAGCGCCTCGTAGCCCCAGACACGCGCATTGGCGGAATCATAGATCGGCTGAAAGGCCATGGAGAAATCGAAATCGAGCTTGATGCCGCTCTGGCATCCTGGGCATGACTTGGGCATTGGGAGTCTCGCACACTGGAATGAGTCCGCCGAGACTAGGGCTATTGTGTTTACAGACCGACAAAATCCCACCCGCGAAATCGGGCGCCGGCCAACAAAAATTCACATCACAGGTCCCGCCGCCCCACCAGCTCGAACCAGCCGTCTTCGTCCATGGTCCTGACCCCCAGTTCCTGCGCCTTGGCGAGCTTCGAGCCCGCGCCGGGGCCGGCGACGAGGATGTCGGTCTTCTTCGACACCGAGCCCGCCACCTTGGCGCCGAGCCGTTCGGCCATGGCCTTGGCCTCGTCGCGGGTCATCTTTTCGAGGGAGCCGGTGAACACCACGGTGAGGCCGGCGACGGGGGAATCCTGGGATGGTTTTTCGGCTTCCTGGATGGTGAGTTCCGCCGT
>NZ_JACIYP010000480.1 GCF_014359905.1 Hoeflea sp.
ATTCGGGCGCATCCACGAGTTCGAAATCGTTTTCGGGCGGCTCGATCGTCAGCGTCGTGCCCTCGTGCGCGTCGGCGTGCATGGAGGAAGATCCGCCGCGGCTTTCGGGCTCGCGCTTCACGGCGATCCGGTAGGCCGACGGCGCGCGGCCATCGCCCATCAGCGAATAGCGCCGCATCGCGCCCGAGGGCGTCTCGACCGTGATGTGGGCACCGGGCGTGAACGGCGGCAGCGGCCCGTCACCCACAGGTTCGAGCGTGAATTCGGCAATGTCAGGCGTCAGCTCCCGGCGCTGAACGACCCTGACCTCGATTGGCTGCATCGGCGTGCTCCCGTTCATGCTTGCCATCCCTTAGAAGGCTACCTAATAATCGTCAACCAGAGGGCAGTGGCGTCAACGCCATGCCCGCCAGCATTGCAAGGGAGGCGCACCATGCTTAGCCGGGAGGAAAACGAACTTCTGACACGGGTGACGGGCGATGCCGCCATGGCCCGCCTCATGCGCCAGCATTGGACCCCGGTCGCCCTGATCGAGGAGGTGGCAGAGCCGGATGGAAAGCCGCTTCGGGTCGAAGCGCTGGGCGACAGCTACGTGCTGTTTCGCAACAGCGACGGGAAGCTCGGCATGCTGGATGAGCGGTGCCCCCACCGGAAGGCGAGCCTCGTGTACGGGCGAAACGAGGACTGCGGGCTGCGCTGTCTGTATCACGGCTGGAAGTTCGACATCGAAGGCAAAGTGCAGGCGATGCCGTCCGAGCCGCAGGGCAGTCCGCTGAAGGACAAGGTGAGGGCGCGCGCGTATCCGACGCTGGAATGGGGCGGCTTCGTCTGGGCCTGGCTGGGCGAGGCCGACGCGGTGCCGGAGTTCGATCCACCGGCATTTGCACCGCGCAACGACATACCCATCGCGATCCTGAAAATCCGGGTTCCGGCGAACTGGGCGCAGATCCACGAAGGCCAGATCGACAGCGCGCATTCCTCGTCGCTGCATTCGTCCGACATGGTGCCGGCGAAGGTCGAAGGCGCCGCGGCGGACGAGAAGTCGTGGTATCGCCCATCGACCGACAAATCGCCGCGGATGCAGACGCAAACGACGTCCTACGGTTTTCACTATGCCGCCATCCGCAAGCCGATTCGGAACGCGCGCACGCACGACTACCTGCGGGTGACCGAATTCGTCGCGCCCTATTATTCGCTGATCCCGCCGAACAACAACTACAACGTGGCCAGCGTGATCGTGCCGATCAACGACGAGGAAAGCTATTTCCACTTCATCGCCTGGGGTGACCGCAAAACGCCCACGACGGACGAATGGCGCGCCTTCAATCGCGCCGTGCCGGGAACGGACCTGGACGCCAAATGGCGGCCGCTGCGCACGCTTGAAAACGATTTCTGGCAGGACCGCCAGAAGATGGCCGAGGGCAATTTCACAGGCATCGACGGCATTCCCAACCAGGACATCGCCATGTGGGTCAGCATGGGCGGACGTGTCGATCGCAGCACCGACATCCTCGGGGCCTCCGACCTTGCCATCGTCGAGTTTCGCCGGCTCATGGCCGACGCCGCGCGCCGGGTGGCCGAAGGTGGCCCCGCCATCGGGACCGAGGAGCCGCGGGTACGACAGGCATCCATCGCATCCGCCGAGGGAGTGTATCCGAAGGATGTCGATTGGCGCACGCTGTCCCGGACCGCAAGCCGTCAGGCGGCAGAGTAACTGCGGAACCCCAGGCAGGTGTTCAGTAGCGGGGCGTTGTTGGTGCTGTAACCTGACGTCTGGAAATTCTGTTGCG
>NZ_JACIYP010000481.1 GCF_014359905.1 Hoeflea sp.
GGGCGCGCCAAGAAGCTCCTCGACCGGGTCGGCTGACAAAGCCCCCACGCAGCGATCGCCCGACACCGGGGCGGTCGCTGTAGCTATTTCTCAACATGCACGCCGTTGGCTTTGCCCCGAAAGGGCAGGGGGCGTCGGTGTGCGCATTTCAGCGAGACACCCATGACCCCCCAGGAAGAAACCGTCATTCTCGAGGCCCGCGATATCCTCGGCCGTTACCTTAGCCAGAACCCGGTGATCGGGAGCTGGCAAGCGCTGATGGACTATTGCGCTTTGACCGTCCGAGGTCCCATCGAGCGATTCCATGTCCTCTATCTCGACCGCAAGAACCGCATCATCGCCGATGAGCTTTTGTCGACCGGCACAGTCGATCATGTCCCTGTCTATCCGCGCGAGGTGATCAAGAGGGCCCTGATGCTGAACGCCAGCGCCCTGATCCTGATCCACAACCACCCGTCGGGCGATCCGACGCCGTCCGAGGCCGATCTCAGCATGACCAAGGAGATCCAGAAGGGCTGCAAGTATCTCGGCCTGACGCTGCACGACCACATCATCGTCGGCACCGGGACAGAGCTGAGCCTGCGGGCCCTCGGCAAGCTCTGACGCGTCTTTCCGACCTGCCGCCGCCGCCCCTTAGAGAAAGAGGGCGGCGGTTTGGTCCTTGACGGATGAAGTGGGGAGAGTGGCTTCCCGCGCCGTTGGAGATATAGCCATGTTTGACCTTCCCCTGCCGATCCAACCGAGCCCGCGCCCGATGGATCCTGGCGCAAATGGTGGGACTGTCGCTTCTGATCCCAGCCTGCCTTTCGCGCTGACGCGGATGCACCGGACGCCCGCGGCCCTGATGTCGGGCACCGCTGCTCCCGTGGTCGTTGAGCGTTTTGCGACGCTGGCCGATGCCATGCAGGGGGCGTTTGAGCATGCCGAGGACAACGGCTCCGATGCGGCGCCGCAGCTTCTGGCCATCCTTGATTGCGACCTGCGCCTGGTTCTTGCCGGGGCGGCCAGTTGTGGCGCTGTGGCTTGGTGCCACCCTGTCGCCAATGCTCTTGAGGCGCGGGGCGTCGTAACCGAGGCGGTTCAACTTCGCGCCCAGGCTGGCCGTGCCATTGATTGGCACGAGCCTGAATTGGCGCAGCGGCTGCGTCACCGTGCTGATCTGCTGGATGCGCGTCTGGTCGACCCGCTCTGGCGCGCCTTTGCCGCTCGCGCGCTGCAGATCGCGGCGTGACGCCCGAGAGACAGAGGAGGGATGGGAAGGGTTTGAGCCTTCGGGGGGCAGAAGAGTGCGCCACCCGGGGGGTCTGACCTGTCCTCACCGAACGGAGTTATCCATGACCCAGACTGAACCCACTCTGGCCGCACCGCTGCGGCCTTCCACTGTCGATTTCGGGGTGATCCTTGCCGCGCATGCCGAACGCACCGCCCGGATCCTCGCCCTTCGCTCAGGCAACAAAGACCGTCTCTTCGATGGTCTTCTGGCCGCCGGCATCACCCATGTCACGGTGACTTTCGACGGTGCCGGTGACAGCGGCCAGATCGAAAGCATCGGCGCATGGTCCGGTGAGACTGCGGTCGAATTCCCTGCGACCGAGATCGCATACGCCGCGCTGACCTGGGACGACCCCGAGGTCGAGATGCGAAAGCTCTCGCTTGAGGATGTCGTCGAGCAGCTCGCCTACGACTTCCTCTTCGATACCCATGGCGGTTGGGAAAACAACGACGGCGCTTATGGCGAGTTCTGCTTCGACGCATCCGCACGCTGTATCCATCTCGAGTTCAACGA
>NZ_JACIYP010000482.1 GCF_014359905.1 Hoeflea sp.
GTTCGCCGGCGGCCAGTTCACGGTGCAGGGCGCGGCCGGCCTGATCGAGGCGAGTGACTTCATGTTTGCGTGAGGCGCGAGACATTTGCCGGATAGCGGTTCGCGCTCAAAGCTTCTAAAGTGTGTCGGCTGCCCGGCATTTCCGCGTTTCGCACCGCTTCGTCAACAATATGATGATCCTTCCCCGGTCATGCGGGTCTCTTGCCGCTGCCAAGCAGGGTCACCCGCCAGGCAGTAAGCTGTCAACGCATGGCGAATGGATTAGAGAGCGCGTGGCGCGCCACGGCGAAGCGACCTTGGACGAGTTGTGGGTCGAACTTGCCGAGCGTGGCATTGAGGTCCACCGCGCGACCGTCGGCCGATTTCTGCACCGGCTTGGGCTGAGCAATAAGAAAGCCTCAAGGCAAGCGAGCAGCGCAGACCGGAGATGGCCGAGGCGCGCGATCTGTGGATCAATCAACGAAAGCGGCTCTTTAACAAGGCTTTGTCGCGTCTCATCTTTATCGATGAGACGTCGACGAACACACGCCTGACAAAACGCACCGGATGGTCACGCAAGGGCGATCGCTCCGTCGCTTATGCTCCCTTTGGAAAGTGGAACACGCAGACCTTCATTGCTGGGCCACGGTGCCATGGGCTGACGGCGCCATGGATCGTCGATGCGCCGATGAACAGGCGCATCTTCGAAACATTGATCGACACCCAGCTTGCGCGGACGCTATCGCCTGCGACGGTGCCATCCTCGACAATGTCAGTTTGCACAAAAGCGCGCGCGGAACAGCTGGTCACGGCCAAGGGGGCGTGGTTTCTCTTCCTGCCACCCTATTCGCCGGACCTGAACCCAATCGGGATGGCGTTTTCAAAACTCAAGGCGCGGCTGCGAAAGCGAGCTGCGAGAAGCTTCGACACGATCGCACAAGCTCTTCGCGACATCATCTGCCTCTTTTCCGTCGCCGAATGCAGTAACTTCTTCAAAGCCGCAGGCTATGAAGCTGAATAGATGCGACACGCTTCAGGCGAGCCAATGTTTGAACGAATGGACGCCTAGACTAGAGCAAAACCAGTTATATCCAGGTCATATCCGGCCGTTGGAGTCATTTGCGTAATTTATTGACATGAGGCTGGGCGTGAAGGCGCGCGCGCCCCGCGAGCCTGCTGCCGACCTCCGCCGGTTCGGGGGTTGAGCCTTCAGGAAAACTTGAATAATTTGATCGGAGTTTTTTGGATTCAGTGTCTGACGGTCGCTGGGCCGTCCTATTTTTTGGAAGAATAAAATGAAGACCTACGATATTTCGCCGCTTTATGAGCTCGTGCACAACCAGAATTTCGATCCCGGAGTCGCGTTGCAGGTGGTCTGGTTCTCGGCGGCCGATATTGACGGGGACGGCTATGACGAATTCATCCTTGGCGGTCACAATTCCCAGGCTGACAGTCCCAGGCCAGCCGTGATTTTCGACATCGGCGAGAACCTCCAGCTGTCGGTCGCAACCGACATTCTGGTGCCCTCGGCCGCCGCGGCGACGGTCTGGCCACGCTGGATCTTGACCGACGATTTCAACGGAGACGGCGATATCGACATTTTCTTCGCCGCCCATGGCTTCGACTATCCGCCCTTTCCGGGCGAGCCGAACCTGCTGCTGCTGTCGGATGGCCAGGGTGGCCTTGCCCCGGCTCCGGTTCCCTTCGAGGAGTTTGAATTCAGCCACTCCGCAGCAAGCGGCGATATCGATGGCGATGGCGATCTCGACATCTATGTCGGAAACGTCGCGGCGCAGAACATTTCTCC
>NZ_JACIYP010000483.1 GCF_014359905.1 Hoeflea sp.
CGGCTTCGTCTGTCCCGGCTGCGGCCACGCTTCCGGGTGGGCTCTGACGCGCGCGCGGCCGACGTGGGAGTGCTCGGGCTGCGGGCGGCAGACCTCGGTGACCGCGGGCACGATCATGCATCGCAGCCACCTGCCGCTGCGGACCTGGTTCCTTGCCGCGCACATCATGGCGAGCCATTCCAACGGCATCTCGGCGCTGCAGCTCCAGGCGCAACTGGGCCTCGGCAGCTACAAGACCGCGTGGTTGCTCTTGCAGAAGCTCCGGCGCGCGATGGTCGACCCCGCAAGGAGCCTCCTTCAGGACCTTGTCGAGATCGACGAGACCGAGATGCCGTTCCGATCGAAGCACGATCCCGTCGACCGCCCCAGGGGCGGAAGAAGCCCCGTGGGCAAGATCTTCGTCGTCGGCGCGGTCGAGCTGTCGGAGGACGGACACCCCCGCCGGATCCGCCTCGAGCACATTTCGAACGGGTCGCGGGAGACCCTGCATGGCTTCATCGGCCATACGGTTGAGCCCGGCGCCCACATCGTCACCGACGGCTGGCTGGGCTACGAGAACCCGCCGGCGAACACCCACGAGGCGCGGGTCGTCGAGGGCAGGAAGGCGCACGAACTGCTGCATTGGGTCCACCGCGTCTTCTCCAACTTCAAGCGGTGGGCGAAGGGCACCTTCCACGGCCTCCGGAAGCGCCACGTGCAGCGCTACCTCGACGAGTTCGTCTTCCGCTGGAACCGCCGCCGCCACATGCGCAGCGCGTTCGACAGGCTTCTCGGCATCGGCGTCGATCTCGCCCCGGCCACCTATCGCGATTTCGTCGAGCAGCGGCTCTAAACCGCACAATCGGCCGGGCACCCCGCCACCACCGACCAGTCATAGCGTTCGTCCCCCCGCTCACATGCCCAAAGCTTGCTCCGAGAGCCGGTCCGGCAAATCAACATGTAGAGAAACCGGCTTCAGAGGGATAAGCCTTTTCATCATAGATGTGCATCGAGCCGACATGGTGAATAAACGTTCCGAGCCGCACCCCAAGTCGACACGCAAACATTTCCTGAATCATCGTGAAGCAGAATATGTCATGTGGCAGCCCCCAGTATGCATCATTGGACCTCATTGTCGCGGACATATGCAGTCGGTCCTCCCGTAGGTGAAGCTGCATGGTGGTCGTGCAGGGGATTTCTTTCTTTTCGACCGCAATATCTTCGGCATCAAAAAGCTGGATTACGGCACGACGACTCCCCGGCCTACGAGTGAGCAGGTCTGCAACATTCTCAATCTGATTGACGCTGCCGTTCTTTCGAAGAAGCCGAGGGCCATACGCGCCTTGAAGCACTCCATCTACCGCATCGTCCTCGTACCTGCGGATATAAGGCTTGATGAAGTCAAGCTGATCAGAGCCGGAGAGGTACCACAGAAGCTCACCGATCGCGCTAAATGGCTTCCCCCGATCTTCTGACCGGCTCAATCGCGATCTTGGCTGCCGAATTCTGAGTGTTACTCCGAGGCATTCGAGCGTGCCTCCCCTTGTGCCACGATTCGTCGAGCCCTCTTTGAGCAGTCTTTCATAGAGCTCGATCAAGACATCATCGAGGCTGTCGCCGACTATCTCCATACACGAAAACTCTCTGCTCGAACCGTAAGCCGGTCACTCAACACCATGTTGTTCTTCCAGTTTACGGCGGTCAAGCGAAGTTGCGTGGTTCTTCACGCGTCGTCGCGGACTTACCGCGAGGACCGAAAAACGCTGCCGCGGAAAGTGGATGTCTCGACATGGTCCCAACCCC
>NZ_JACIYP010000484.1 GCF_014359905.1 Hoeflea sp.
CGTATATACCCCGGCCGGGTATTTCAAGGGACATCGGAATTGACCTGCGACACAACCACCAGGGCCAAGGTCAACCGGCTCAACCGCATCGCCGGACAGGTGCGCGGGATCGCCCAGATGATCGAGGACGGGCGCTATTGCATCGATATCCTCACCCAGCTGCAGGCGGTCAAATCGGCGCTGGCGAGGGTCGAGAGCGAGGTGCTCAAGGACCACGCCGCAACCTGCGTGGCGGATGCCATCGCGTCGGGCGACGAAGCCGAGCAGCGGGCCAAGTTCAACGAGCTGATCGAGCTGATGGAACGCCAGCGCAGATGTTGAGAGCCAACCGCCCACCGCCCCCGTAGAGGCGGCCGGGGCGGTTGCGGCGGCGGCGACGACCCACCGCCGGCCGGCACGATGCAGAACGCCCGGTCAGAACCTGTATGTCAGAACCTGCGTGTCAGAATCTGTATTCGGCCCCGACGCCGACGACCCGCGGCTTCTCGTAGAGGATGTCGGTGCCCGGCGCGCCCGGGCGGATCTGCTGCGCGACTTTGGCATTGGTGAGATTGGTCGCCCACAGGCTGAAGCGGAGATCCTCTGCGGTCGTCCAGCTGATCTCGCCACTCACCATCTCGTAGGGATCCTGCGAATACCGGTTGGGCGCGTCATAATAGACCCGGCTGCTGTGGAAGACATTGCCAGCGAGGCCAAGCTCGCCGCCGGCCAGCGGAATGCGCCAGTCGACGCCCAGCATCGCGGTAAAGCGCGGCGCACGGATGACCTTGTTGCCCGAGGCATCGGTAACCACCGCCGCGTTGCCGCCCTGCGGGAGCGGGACGAAATCCTGCGCGCCGGGGAAGTCGGTATATTCGCCGTGCAGATAGGAGACAGCGGTGCGGATGTTCAGCCCGTCGGTGGGGATGATCGTCGCTTCGGCCTCGCCTCCGTAAAGCTCCGAAGATGCAGCGTTGAGGAGGACGAAGCCGCTGCCATCGGAGTTGCGCGCCTGCACCTGCAGGTCGCTGTAATCATAGTGGAACACCGAGAAATTGGTGCGCAGCCAATAGAAGGGGTCGGCCTTCACGCCCCCTTCCCAGGCCTTGATCTTCTCGGGGTCGACCGGAACGGTGGACGGCGAGAGGAGATTGTAGACGCCGCTCTTGAAGCCGGTGCCATAACTTGCATAAACGTTGGCATCCTCGGTGAACTGATAGCGCAGCGCGGCGCGATAGGTTGCGCGGTTGAAGCGCTTGTCGACCCAGCCGGGCGGCACCACATTGCCGTTCAAGACCTGAATGAACTCGCGCTTCTCGGTCGTGTAGCGGGCCCCCACAGTCAGGAACAATTCGTCAGTCAGCGCATAGGTGCCTTCCGCGAAGCCGGCGAACGACGTGGTTTTGGACTCCGGGAGGAGGTAGGTGTGGATCAACGGCAGCGTAAGTGGCCCGGCCGGGTTGGGAACGACGAAATCGGCGTCGAACAGGCCCGTCATGTAGAAGCCATAGGCGCCGACCAGCCAGTTGAACGGCCCGCTACCCGCCGATAGCAGCCGCACCTCCTGGCTGAACGCCTCGGCCTTGATGGTCGGCAGATTGATCTGCGCCAGGTCCAGGTTGGACGAGTCGGCGTCGATGAATTGCTCCCCGGAATTGTGCATGTAGCCGGTGGCGGTCTCGATGTTGAAGGCATCGAGCTCGATCCGCCCGCGCAGCGACACGGTGATCTTTTCGTAATCGACCCGCGGCTCCCAATTGGCGGAGGTCTGCCACGGCTTCTGCGGCA
>NZ_JACIYP010000485.1 GCF_014359905.1 Hoeflea sp.
ACCAGATGCTCGGGGTGCTGAAGCCCAGGGTGTTCATCGTCACCAGTGCGTCATTACGGCCGATTTCAAGAACGGTGGGCAGCGCGTAGAAGGTCTGCCCGTTAATGGCAATTATATTATCTGACAGGTCTTCCCAAACGGCTCCATTTATCGCGTTCGACGCCGCTTGAATATCCCCGGAGGACGCTGGCTGACCAGTTCGGATGAGAATCTGTGCTGCCGTATAGGCCCGAATGAAGTCCGATGCACCACCGATGCCCCGGTTAGCCTGGGCAGCCGCACCGAACCAGGCGACGACACTTGCGTCGGCGATCGTACCGAAGGCATCCGGCTGCTGGACGATCGAGAGGATGGCGTCGTAGCGATCCGCATAGGCGTTGCCGGTTGGCGGATTCAGGAAAATAGCGTCGATCGCATCGATCTGGTCTTGCGAAAGGTAATAATTGGTCGGCACGATGAAATATCCTCTCACAGAGTTTTAAATTTAACTCGACGGCAAAACCCGGCATCTGCCGCCAGCAAAGATGTCCTTCTGTTGCAGATACGGGGTCGTCAGGCTCGCTTCACCGGCTCGCACGGCCTCGGTAACGTCGAGGCATCTTACCAATGCCTCGACCCGTGCCGCGATTTCGGCGAAATCGTTCAGCGGCGAGGTCACTTGGTAAATGCGTGTCGTAACAAGGAGATGCCGATCCGGCCCGTAGCGGAAGCTCACTGCACAGAATATCGGTTTCGGGTCTGCACGATCATAGCCGCACCGCGCGTAGAAGCGTTTCGGATCATGCCTTGGAAAAATCAGGATGTCGCCCCGCACCGGCGCTTCATGAACGCCCTGCCAACCCACCTCGTAGCCATCCAGATCGAAGATCGATGGAAGCGTTGGGTCGGGATGAAAGCGGGATATGTTGTCTGGTGCCCATACCGGCTGGCCAACTGAGTAAAGCCGGGTGTGATCCTTGATATGGATGACCGTGTTTACCAGTAGCGGGTCCGACCATGTCATATCTCTGATCCAATCGACATCGGTCAGGGACACGAATTCATTCTCGACCTGGAGGTCCAAGATTGGTGACTGCACGCGCAGATCGAAAACCCGGGTGCCGAGATTGATCAACGTGTCAGAGGGGTTCGTCGGCGATTCCGCGCGCGCGTCGGCGAGGAAAACGAAAACCGCACAAAGGGCAAAAATCAGACGATGCAATTGAATCCCGCAATTTGGGCGCAGTAACGCA
The DNA here is from genome assembly GCF_014359905.1 of Hoeflea sp. Taxonomy (GTDB): domain Bacteria; phylum Pseudomonadota; class Alphaproteobacteria; order Rhizobiales; family Rhizobiaceae; genus Hoeflea. Next base: position 1,233 of record NZ_JACIYP010000485.1, read on the forward strand.
AAACGACCTCAGGCTCGAATACAGTGAAAGTCGCCTTGCGCACGGCCATTATGCTTCAACCTATGCGCGAAGATCGCAAGGCGTCAAGTTGCCTTCGGCACTGGTCCCGCAGATCAACATGCACCAAGCGGTGCACATCAACCACGGGAACGTCTGAAAAACCTGCCTCTTCCGGCCTGATCTGCTAGAGTTCGGCGACGCGACGAGGAGCCCAGCCGATGCCGAAACAGCCCGCTTTTCCCGGCCTGCGCAATGCGATGAAGAAGAAGGTGACGCGGCGGGAACTGTTCCTGGCGGAGATGGATGCGGTGGTGCCGTGGGGTCATCTTCTGGCGCTGATAGGGCCGCATTATTGGATATAATAAAGACAAGCAGGGCAAGGCGGTTTCAGCGGGTTTTACTGGCATGAAGCGCCGCGACGAGATAGCCTTCCGTCATGAAAACCGAACGCCCCGTTGCTTGTCTTATCCTGAATCTGGCTCCCGGGTTAGAAGGGAGCCGCTGCCCGGCACCTCGAATATGC
>NZ_JACIYP010000486.1 GCF_014359905.1 Hoeflea sp.
TCAGCAGTTCAAGGACGCTGGCATCGAGATTACCCGCTACGACGACGAGACTTTGGCGCGTGTGCAGGAACTCGCCAATGAGGTGATCATCGAGACCGCCTGCGAAAACCCCGCCTCGGCCAAGGTCTATCTCAGCCAGCTCGAATATCTGGCCGATTACGCCAAATGGCGCGATGCGTCCGCCCCCTTCAATCTGGGTCGGTCGCCTAATGGGCCGGACATCGAAGCCATCCGCGCCTGCGCCAACTGATACACCGAGATCAACCGGAAGGCCCGCCATCCCTGGTGGGCCTTTTGCGTATACTGCGAACGGACCGCTTTGCGGCGACATTCTCTTTTCCGGGCGCAGCTGACCTTCGAACAAGCACGAAATGTTGATGGTCTAAGGAAAAGATCGCCCGCCTTCGCCACGATTTAGAAGCTGGCGTTAAGCTACAAGCGCATTTTGTTCAAGGGGCGGTTCTACCCACTTGAAGCGTGAATCACTTCAGCCAGAGGCTGTCCCGGTTTTCGAGTCGGCGCTTTCGTCTTTTGGTGGACGGATACGGAAAAGGAGTGCGTACAGCACCGGCACGGCGACAAGGGTCAGTACCGAGGCAAAGGCGAGGCCACCCATGATCGTGACCGCCATCGACGCAAAGAAGGCGTCCGGCAGGAGCGGGATCATGCCGAAGATCGTTGTGCCGGCGGCCAGCACGACAGGGCGCAGACGGCTGACAGAGCCGTCGATTACCGCCTTGTAATCCGGCACACCGTCCGCGCGCTGCACGTCGATCTCTTCGACCAGAACGATCGCGTTCTTCATCAGCATCCCCGAAAGCGACAAAAAGCCGAGCAGGGCCGTGAAAGTGAAAGGCAGGCCTGTGAAGAGCAGCCCGAGCACCATGCCTGTCACTGACATCGGCACGACAAGCCACAGGATGAGCGGCTGGCGAACCTTGTTGAACATCAGGATCGAGATCGTCAGCATGACAAGAAAGCTGAGGGGAAGCTGCTTGCCAAGGCTGGTCTGGGCGTCGGTGGAGCTTTCATACTGCCCGCCCCATTCCATGCTGTAGCCCTCGGGAAGCGGGAGGGCCTCGATCTCGGTGCGCACGCTTTTGAAGGCCTCATCCGCCGTGAGATCCCCCCGTGCGCCGCCAAGGGCGGTGATGGTGCGTTCACGGTTGCGCCGGTGAATGAGCGCCTCCACGAGGCGCGGCTCGAACCGTTCCACAAGGTTGGCCATGGGAACGTAGGCGCCAGCTCCATCGGACCAGGCCGACAGGTCACGAACGCGGTCGATTCCGTCGCGTTCGTTCGCAGGCAGCCGCAGGTGGATCGGGATGACCTCGTCGCCTTCGCGCAATTCACCGACTCGCAAGCCCGAGGTTCCGTAGCGGACGGTATCGGAGATCGCGCTGCGCGAGGTCCCGGCCAGCCGCATCCGCGACTCGTCAACGATCGGCTCGATCAGGATCTCGCGCTGCCGCCAATTGGTGCGTGAATTGGTGATTGTGCCTGCGGCCGCGTATATCCGGGTTGCATCATCGGCGAGTTGGCGCAGAATGACCGGATCGGCACCGGAGAAGCGGACCGCCACATCGGCACCGGAGGGCGGGCCGAAAACGAGTTCTTCGACCCGGACAAGCGCGTTGGGAAATGCGGCGGGCAGATCGCGGTTCAACCGATTGGCCATGGCCGGGATCGCCTCGGCGTCGGCCACCCGAACGATCAGCTGGCCATAGCTGGCATCCGCCTGCTCCGGGCTGTAGG
>NZ_JACIYP010000487.1 GCF_014359905.1 Hoeflea sp.
TCTCAGCGCAGCTCCGGCGGCAGGTCGGACAACTCGCGGTCAAATTCAGGCTCGGAGCGATCCTTGGCCATCGTTACACCCCGTAGAGCCGGAAGGTGTCGCGGCCAGTCAGTTCGCGCACAGCGCCGAGATCGACCAGCCGGTCGCAGAGCCGCCGCGCCGCGCGGTCCGGCAAGGGCAGGGCACCGGGTGCCACGGCATCGCGGGTCAGGAACATGTCGACGGCGTCGCCTGCCCCCTTTGCCCGAAGCTTTGGTGCGACCGCTTTGAGATGCGCCGTCCGCCGCGCGAGGTCTGCGGCGAGACGCACGGCCTCGCGGGTCGATGAGATGAGCGCGCGATGACAGGCCAGGCGCAAATCGTCACCCCGCTTGCGCAGGTCTGTGCGTTTCAAACCCGCGGCCAGCAGCGGCACGACATGATCCCAACCAAGCGCCTGGGCGAGGGCGGCGTCCGCGAGGATCAACGCCGGGACTTCGGCACGGGGTGCCTCCGTCAGGACAGCATCCAGCGCCATCGCGGCACGGGTCACCGGCGCTCCCTTCCCCGTATCGAGCCATGTAGCAATCTGGCCCAACTCCAAGATCGGCAAGGCTCGGCCCAGAGCCTTGATCGACACCGGCCGCTCCACCGCGCGACGCCAGGCAAGGTAAGTTTCCCCCGCGGGACCAGGTAGATCGCCAGGGCGCAGAAGATGAATCGCGTCGCGCAGCTCTGGGGCTCTTTCCGGCCGACCAGAAAACCCGGCACATGCCTCGGCCGCTCGCAGCGCCAGCCGATCCCGCAACAAGGCTTTGGGGACCTCTTCGCGTCCCAACACAAGATGCAGGTGGTTCAGCGCCGCGCCCGATAAAAACGCCACATCTTCAAAGGCTTCAGGACGTGCCGAGGTGACCCATGCGGGCATCCGGGGTAGAGTGTCTGTGTCGATGGAGTGTTCCGGTCGGGCAAATGTCATGACTGAAGCCTAAACCATCGCGGCGCTTTGCTCCAGAAAATAGCACAGAAAACGCCTCGCTCTATCTTTTGCCATGATGTCCGATAAGTTTGCATTATCGGGCGTAAAAATGATATGCTCGAAAACATGAGCAGTCCTACGAATAACAGCACCAAAATCGAGGATTCCGACGCGTCTGGCGCAGAGATTTCGAGCTCAGCGTCCTATGACTCGTTGAACGGTGACGAACACGACAAGAGAACCTCTCGGGACCGAGCCTCAATCGCCCTGCCCGCCAATGTGGCCGGCTCCGGCGCACTCGACCGGCTGATCGATACCGCCCGTGGCTACGCCGAGGCCTCGACAGCCGGGAACACGAACAAGGCCTATGCGGCCGACTGGAAACACTTCAGCCGCTGGTGCCGGTTGAAAGGCACGGAACCTCTGCCCCCCGCGCCCGAGATGATTGGACTTTATGTGGCTGATCTGGCTGCACCAACCGGGAAGGCCCCTACCCTTTCGGTCTCCACGATCGAGCGCCGTCTCTCGGGGCTTGCCTGGAACTACAGACAGCGCGGGTTCACTCTTGATCGCAAGGACCGGCATATCGCCACCGTTCTGGCCGGGATCAAACGCAAGCATGCGCGCCCGCCGGTCCAGAAGGAAGCGATCCTGCCTGAGGACATCCAGGCCATGGTGGCCACCCTTTCCTACGATCTCCGCGGGCTCCGAGACCGGGCGATCTTGCTTTTGGGCTATGCAGGTGGCCTGCGCCGGTCGGAGGTGGTCTGCCTCGATGTGCATAAGGACGATACAC
>NZ_JACIYP010000488.1 GCF_014359905.1 Hoeflea sp.
GACCACATTCGGGGTCATTCTTGCGGCCACGGCGCTGTGCGTGGTGATCGGCATCCCGCTGGGCTTGCTGCTCTACGTGAAACGCGACCTGGGGCGTGCCTACGAGACATGGCTGGGCGCGGCCTTTTCGGCACCGATCATCCTGCTCTACCCGCTGTTTCTTGTGGTCATGGGGCGCGGCCTGCACACGGTGGCGGTCATGAGCTTCATCGCCGGCGTCACGCCCGTCATCCTGAGCACCTACCGGGGGTTGCGCGGGATTCCCGAAGTCTATCTGCGTGTCGCCAAGAGTTTCAACATGCCTCAGCGGGACGTTTACTGGAAGGTGCTGTTGCCGTCGGCGCTGCCGTCGATCTTTACCGGAATTCGGCTCACGCTCATTTACGTGATGATCAATGTCGTGGCGATCGAATTCCTGATGGCGATTGGCGGTCTCGAGTTTCTCGTCGGCCACCTCTATGACCGCTATGACATTCCCGGGATGTATGCGGCCGTGCTGTTCGTGATACTCGCCAGCGTTTTGTTCTTTTACGCCATCGACAAGGGTGAGAAATGGCTGAAACGGCTCTGAATTCGACCGTCGCGCGGCGGGCTCTGCCGGTTCTTTCGCGCGTGGCCGTGATCCGCATCGCGACCATCGTCGTCGTGCTGGCCGCGTATGAACTCGTGGCCCGCTCCGGTCTTCTGTTCCAGGACGTGGTGCCGCCCATTGGTCTCGTGGTCAGGGCGTTGATCGCCACGGTGCTCGACCCCGGTTTCTATCCCCATGTCTGGCGCACCGCGGCGGAGGTCGGGATCGGTTTCGCGATCGGGGCCCTCCTTGGCGCGACGACAGGTCTGTTTTTCGGCATGTCGCGCTTTCTTGCCGGCATGTTCAATCCGTGGGTCGAGTATCTTGCTCCCGCACCCAAGATCATCCTGCTGCCGATACTCTTCCTGCTGTTCGGGGTCGGTATCGGTTCCAAGATCGGGATGGCGGCAATGTCGGCGTTCTTTCCGCTGGCGATCACCACCTATGCCGGAATGCGCGGGATTCCCGCTGTTCACATCCGGGTGGCGCGTGCGTTCAACGCCACGCGACTGCAGATGGTGACCAAGGTTTACATACCTTCGCTCATCGCGCCGGTCATGACGGGCCTGCGCCTGGCCCTGGGCGTCGCGATCGTCGGAACGCTGCTGGCCGAGATCAAGATGTCCAACCTTGGCCTTGGGTACCTGATTATCCAGCATTACAACTACCTGCGCCTGCCGGAGATGTATGCTGTGCTGTTCCTGACTTTCTCCATTGCCGTGGCGGCGAACGCGTTCATGGGCTGGCTCGCGAACCGTGTCGAGCATGATCGCTGACCTGTCCCCGGGGGGAGGTTCCGTCGGTTGGAGGTAGCTGCTGGCCCTGGCGTCTGGACGGCGCCGGTGGCGCAAGGCGGCTGCGGTCTGTTGACGATCCATCTATCGGATACAATCCACCGGCTTCCAGCCTGTCCTACGGATCGCAGACCAGATTTCATCACCGGTTTCACGTCGTCTGGGTGACGAAATATCGCTACAAGAACCTGGAGGGCGCGCTGCGCGAGCGTATCCGCGAGATCATCAGGCAAACCTGTGCCGAGGTCGGCGTGCACGTCGTCAAGGGCGTGTTGGCGCGGGACCATAACCGGCCAAAGTGGTTGTCGCTCACGGACAGGATGGTTGACGCGCTACAGACGCCCGCGGGGCCATTGAGAAATGGAGGATCGACAACAACACGCGA
>NZ_JACIYP010000489.1 GCF_014359905.1 Hoeflea sp.
GGCTGAGGGCCCTGGCTGGGTCGCGGGCGTATTTTCTGATCTGGCCGAACGCATCGGTCAGGCCCTGCGTCTCATCGACCCGCGTCTGGGAAAGGCTGCTGACACCCGCCCTTCAAGTTCCATCGCGGCCATCAGTTCTGCGCCGGTGCAAAAATGTCGGGTCCGGACATCACGTTGATACCCCCCGAAACCGGAATTATCGCCCCTGTGACATAGGCCCCGCCTTTGCCACACAGGAACAACATGCAGCCCGCGATATCCTCATCCCTGCCGACACGTCCGATGGGCACTTCCTTGCCCACCTTCTCGCGCCCATCCTCGTTCGCCGTGGCGAACGCCGTCATCTTTGACACGAATGGCCCCGGTGCCAGCGCATTCACGGTGATCGCATGGCCCGCCAGTTCCTTGCCCAGAATGCGCGTCAGGTGATGCACCGCCGCTTTGGACGCGGAATAACTGTAGGCACCATCGCCCATCTCACGCTCACCCATCACTGAGCCCACGTTCACTACGCGCGCCGGATCATCAACCGTGCCGCTCGCCTTCAGCATCGGCAGCAAGGCCTGTGTCAGGTGAAAAAGGCCGGTGACATTGACGTTCATCACCCTTTCCCATGCATGATACGGGAACTGGCCGAGCTGTTCGCCCCAGGTGATCCCCGCGTTGTTCATCAGTATATCGAGCTTGTCTGCCCGCTCTTTCACTGAAGCGACCAGCGCCGCGACGCCTTCCTCGCTACCGACATCCCCGACAAATCCGATCGCCTTGCCGCTCGCACCGAGCGCATTCAACTCTGCGGCGGCGGCTTCACAGGCGCCTTTTTTGCGCGAAGCCATCAGCACCGTCGCCCCTGCGCATACCAGACCCTCGGCCGCCATGCGCCCGATCCCCGTGGCCCCGCCCGTGACCAGCGCAACCTTGCCGTTCAGCCCAAACAGAGACTGTATGTTCATCTTCAGAACCTTCTGGCCGCTGTGATCACCAATCTGCATGAAATATCCCCGTGGCGTTCGCCACAGAGTCAGATCAGACGTGGTCGTAGTCGATTGTCAGTTTCGCGGTTTTCGGGCGGGCTTGGCAGGTCAGGACAAAATTCTCCTTCAGTTCCCACGGCTCCAGCGCATAGTTCAGGGTCATTTCGGCTTCACCCTCGATGATCTTGGCACGGCAGGTCGAACACATGCCGCTCTTGCAGGAGAACGGCAATTCAATTCCGGCGGCGGCGGCGGCGTCCACCACGCTTGCATGATCGGAGGTCATGACAAAGGTGCGTGCGGTGCCGTCCAGGATCGCCGTGACCTCGACCCCTTTGCCGACCGTGGTTTCGGCGGCAAGCGGTGGTGGCGCGGCGACCGCCACAGTACCGTCGCCGGCTGGCGCGAACAACTCGTCGTGGATGCGGTCCTCGGGAATGCCCAGTGCGCAGAGTTTGTCGCGCAGCGACGCGATCATTTCGGCGGGACCGCACAGGAAGACATCGTCGATTTCGGAAGGCACGAACAGGGCGCCAGAGAACTTCTGCAACTTTTCCGCATCCAGCCGACCCGAATAAAGCGGTGAATCGGTGCCTTCCCGGGTCAGCGTGTGAAACAGAGAAAACCGTTCGGGATAGGTATCCTTGATGTCATTGAGTTCGTCGCGGTAGATGATCGAAGCCAATGTCCGGTTTCCGCAGAAAAGAATGAAATGCGCTTCGGGTTCCGTGGCAAGAACCGACCGGATAATCGAAATCACCGGAGTTATGCCAC
>NZ_JACIYP010000049.1 GCF_014359905.1 Hoeflea sp.
GCGTCGTCTTCTTCCGAAGAAATGGCGAGCGCGAGGATTTCCTGCTCGCTCAGTGAATCGAACGGTCTGCGATTGAAACCTGTAAGGCGCGACAGCATGAAGATCACCCTTTATTAGAATGGTTCTAAACTATTCCGAGCCGATCGCGTTTTCAAGCCGGAAAACGGAAAGTTGAAGAATGATGGGTTGATCCGACAGGATGCCCGGGTCACATGTTGCTTCATGACCGAAGCGCAGGACATGACGGAGACACTGCTTGATCGCCTGGGCCGATTTCTGGCGCGACGGCTGCATTCGGCCAATCGCGGATATGAGCCCTACACCCCATCTGATCCGGAGACGCTGTCACGCACGCTTCGACCCGGTGACATCCTGCTGGTGGAGGGAAATCAGAAGATTTCGGCGGCGATCAAATACCTCACCCAATCGACATGGTCCCATTCGGCACTATTTGTCGGTGAGGCCTTGAAGCCCGACGATGAAGCGGCCGTGGACTATCCGCAACTCATAGAAGTCAACCTGGGCGAAGGCTGCGTTGCGGTGCCGTTGTCCAAATATACGCGCTTCAACACGCGGATCTGCCGCCCGGTCGGCCTGACCCCGGAGGATCGGGCGACGGTTGTCCGTTACATGGCGGAAAGGCTCGGCGTTCGCTATGACATGAAGAACATCTTCGACATGCTGCGCTATTTTTTCCCCACTCCGCCGGTTCCGGTCAGGTGGCGGCGGCGGATGATCGCTTTCGGCTCGGGCGACCCGACCCGCGCCATCTGCTCGTCCATGATCGCCCAGGCCTTTCAATCGGTGAAGTACCCGATCCTTCCCGAGGTCACCCGGGCGCCGGGACGGCAACGCGCGGATTCCGATTATTCCCGCCGTGAGATCCTGCATATCCGCCATCACTCGCTGTATGCGCCGCGGGATTTTGACCTCTCCCCTTATTTTCGTGTCGTCAAGCCGACCCTGGAATACGGGTTTGACTACAAGCGGCTTGAATGGGGCCCGATGACGGCGCCAGAGACGCCGCAGATCGAGACTCAAGCGGCAGCGGATTGAGTGGCGGACCAGGGCGTTGGAACGTCGTTCCGAGCAGGCGCGGGTTCGATCCCGATGGTTTTGGATATCACCCAGCAGCCGATCCACACCGTGGCCTACGTTTTCACCTTGTCGCCCTGCCCCTTGCCCATCAGGGTCAAGAGCGCGATCTGCGCATCGAGCTTAAGGGATCTGAGCGCGACATAGCGCGCATCCCAGCTTGCCAGCCGCCAGGGAGTACTCATGTCGACGCCATTGACCTGCGCCAGGCCGCTGATGCCTGGCTTGACCTCCAGGACGCCAAGCCTCCGCCGGGCTTCAATCAGTTCAGTCTGCCCCGGCAGACATGGTCGGGGGCCGATCAGGCTCATTTCGTTGCGAAGAATGTTGACGATCTGCGGCAATTCATCGAGTTTCGTCCGGCGCAGAAAACGGCCGAGCGGCGTGACCGCACTGGCGGAGATTTCATGCGTGCCGGCCTGGGGCGTGCCCACCTTCATTGTGCGGAACTTGTAACTGGTGAACTCGCGGCCATCTCTTCCGATACGGGTCTGGGCGAACAATCCAGATCCGCTTGACGTCAGGCGGATGGTCGCCCAGACCACAAGCAGCGCCCACCAGAATACAAGCAGAATGCCGAGCGCGACAGCCAGATCGGCGGCTCGTTTTATCGCCGCGTACCAGGGATTTGCCTTCTGCCCGTCTGACAGCACCAGGTCGTCGAGAACGCCGTCCTCGATCCTGTCCGGCGGAACCGGCCGTGCGGACGGTGAGGCCAGGACGAAATCAGCCAGCCGTTGCACATCCACGGTCGGCTTGAACGCCGCCGCCAGGCCAAAGACCGGCCTGGCCAGCCCCCGGGGAAGCCGGTTCAGCCACGCAAGGCGTCCCGCCCAGCCCTCGCCATGAACCGCCGGGAGGTAGACCGTGACGACGTCGATCCCCGAAAGCGCCGCCAGGCGGCGCGCAGCCTCACGTTTGCTAACCGCATAGGTGCTCGAATTGCCGGCATCGAGAGCGTGGACCGAAGACACATTGACGAAGCGCCCGATGCCTATCCGGCGGGCCGTCTCGGCGACCTTGAGCAGCAGGTCGACATTCACACGTGCAAATTCGTCCGCCCCGGATCCAGAATTGGTGTTGACGACAGCCAGGTGTACCAGCTGATCCCAGCCCCGCGCCCGGATGCCGAGATCCTCATAGCCACAGGTCTGGTGCCCCGGGAACATCCCGGAGAGGAGTTCGGGATGACGGCCCAGAAGAAGCAGGTCGACATCCGGACCGGCCAGCAACGGAACCAGGTTGCGGCCGACAAATCCCGATGCGCCGGTCACGACTATTTTCATGCGCCCTCCCGGCACGATTCGGCCCCGCGTTGTCTCAAGGGCCGCTTCCGGAAGGGCGACCCTGTGCCTCGTCCGGTTTCTGCGGTTCGACGCGTCCGAACACCAGATAGAGGGAAAAGCACATCGCCGATACAAAAACGGCGTCATGAATGTCGTGGCCGAGCATGAGGCCAACGAGGCCGGAGCAAAGATACAGGATCATCACTCCGCTCAAGATGAAGAACCCGGCCTTGCCGGCTTCATCCTTGTGGGCGCGGAAAGCCACGACCACCGGAACGATCACCAATGCGGCGAGCGCCACGAGGCCCAGCAATCCGGATCGGAGCATCGTGGTCAATGCAGCATTATGGGCATGGCTGAAGGCGATGCTCTCGCCGCTGAGCTCCCGGGTCTTGCGGGCCATGGCCTCGCGCTCGTTCCCCGGACCATAGCCGAAGATCGGCCGCTCGCTGGCCAGCGCATACCCTGCTTCGTAAAGCCGGACACGCTGGCCAAGCGATCCCGACAGATCGCCCGCAGCGATGGCATCGACATCGCTGACAACTGCGCCGATGCGCATCTCGAATGTCTGCGAATAGGTTGCCAGCAGGGCGGTCAATCCGCCGAATACGACAATCAGGACCGAAAGCCCCGGCACAATCCGCTTCAGCGAGTGGTGGATGAACAGGCTGAGCAAGGGAACCACGATCAGCACCGGCCACATGGCGCGTGTCCCCGTCATAATGACGAGATAGGCGGCGCATGCGGCAGCGGCCAGGTGCAGCAGCGCTGACCGGTTCCAGCGCCGGCCGGCGGCGCCGATGTTGAGCAGATAGAGAAGTCCCCCGACCAGCGCCAGCACACTTGGATTTCCCGCCGCCATTTCCGCACGGACGTCACCGCCGAACATCAGAAACGCGGTCGGGATTGACAGCAGCGAGGCAGCGGCTGCCGCCTTTTCGACGGTGTCGAGCAGTCTTGCGCGATCGACGAAGGTGATCGCATAGATCCCTGCAAAGCCCAGAAACAGCAGGTTCTCGGAAACTTCGCGCAACGCCGCCAGAGACGGATGGATGAGCGCCGCAATCAGATCGGCCGCAAACACGCCGGCAAAGGCGAAAAAAACCAGCGTGACCGGCCGGGGCAGAGCCCATGCCAGCCGGCCCGTGAGAAGATGCAGCGTTGCGTAGACGCCCCCCGACCCGACAAAGACGGACACGACGCTGCCCAGGAACGGCGCCATGCACAGGGTGACGCAGTAGAATGTGAGATTGACCCAACTGTAATTGGTGAAGCCCGGCCGGACCCAGAACTGGATAAAGCTCTGGATCATGCGGATCCATCACCGCACGGCCGAGCCATGCAAGTACAGATCCCGCCATGCGCTGTCTTCGGTTCACACATCAACGCGGCATACTTTCATGAGTTGACCAACCAGTCCGGTTTCTTATCGCGAGCGAAAGGTCTGATCCAAACAAAAGGCCCCATCTGCTTCGAAAAGTCCACCCGCGAGCGGGACCTCGCTTATAGCCAGCCCCGATGACCAGCTCAAGCGCCGGACCCGAATCGGGCCCGCGGTCGGCAGCCAGCCGCCGTCATCGTGCTGAAATGTGGCCGGGGCGGGGCAAATGCAGGATCGCATCCGCTGTGCCGCCAGGTTTGAGTGATTGCCTTTTTCTGCGGTCCTGCTAAATCGCAGCTCATGACACACACGCCACTCTCCCACATTCGGAACTTTTCCATCGTCGCGCATATCGACCATGGCAAGTCGACGCTCGCTGATCGGTTGATCCAGACCTGCGGCGGCCTGGCCGACCGGGAGATGAGCCAGCAGGTTCTCGATTCCATGGATATCGAGAAGGAACGCGGCATCACCATCAAGGCACAGACGGTGCGATTGCACTACACGGCCAAGGACGGCGAGATGTATGTGCTCAACCTGATCGACACGCCCGGCCATGTCGACTTCGCCTACGAGGTGTCCAGGTCGCTCCGGGCCTGCGAAGGCTCGCTCCTGGTGGTCGACGCCAGCCAGGGCGTCGAGGCGCAGACGCTCGCCAATGTCTATGCGGCGCTCGACGCCGACCACGAGATCGTCCCGGTGCTCAACAAGATCGACCTGCCGGCGGCCGAGCCCGACCGGATCAAGGAACAGATCGAGGAAGTGATCGGGCTCGATGCGTCCGACGCGGTGATGATCTCGGCCAAGACCGGGCTCGGCATTCCCGACGTGCTGGAAGCCATCGTCACCCGCCTGCCCGCGCCCAAGGGCGGCACCGTCAAGGATCCGCTGAAGGCCATGCTGGTCGACAGCTGGTACGACACCTATCTCGGCGTGATCGTGCTGGTGCGGATCATCGACGGCGAAATGAAGAAGGGCCAGCAGATCAGGCTGATGGGCACCGATGCCCGCTACACGGTCGAGCGGATCGGCGTGATCACGCCCAAGCTGGTGGCCGTCGACACGCTCGGCCCCGGCGAAATCGGCTTCATCACCGCCTCGATCAAGGAAGTGGCCGACACCCGCGTCGGCGACACCATCACCGAGGACAAGCGCCCGACGGCGCAGGCCCTGCCCGGCTTCAAGCCGGCGCAGCCCGTGGTGTTCTGCGGCTTGTTCCCGGTCGACGCCGCGGATTTCGAGGAGCTGCGCGCCGCCATGGGCAAGCTCAGGCTCAATGACGCGTCATTCTCGTTCGAGATGGAAACCTCGGCAGCGCTCGGCTTCGGCTTCCGCTGCGGCTTTCTCGGGCTTCTGCACCTTGAAATCATCCAGGAGCGGCTGGAGCGCGAGTTCAATCTCGACCTGATCGCCACGGCGCCGTCGGTGATCTACCGGCTCAACATGACCAATGGCGATGTCGTCGAGCTGCACAATCCGGCCGACATGCCCGATGTGGTCAAGATCAAGAGCATCGAGGAGCCGTGGATCAAGGCGACGATCCTGACGCCGGACGAATATCTCGGCACCATCCTGAAGCTCTGCCAGGACCGGCGCGGCATCCAGACCGACCTCAGCTATGTCGGCAAGCGGGCGATGGTGACCTATCAGCTGCCTTTGAACGAGGTGGTGTTCGATTTCTACGACCGGCTGAAATCGATCTCCAAGGGCTATGCCAGCTTCGACTACCAGATCACCGGCCATCAGGAGGGCGACCTCGTGCGGATGTCGATCCTGGTCAATGACGAGCCGGTGGATGCGCTGTCGATGCTGGTGCACCGCTCGGCGGCCGAAAAGCGCGGCCGGGTGATGTGCGAGAAGCTCAAGGAGCTGATCCCGCGGCACATGTTCAAGATCCCGATCCAGGCCGCCATCGGCGGCAAGGTGGTGGCGCGCGAAACCATTTCGGCGATGCGCAAGGACGTGACCGCCAAGTGCTATGGCGGCGACGCCACGCGCAAGCGCAAGCTTCTGGACAAGCAGAAGGCCGGCAAGAAGCGGATGCGCCAGTTCGGCAAGGTCGACATCCCGCAGGAAGCCTTCATCGAGGCCTTGAAGATCGGCGAATGATGCGCATTTTATCGACTGCACAACGGCAAGCATTGGCCGCCGGCGAAGAAGAACGATCAGTTCGTTCTAGGCAATCCGACTGCCGCTTCTGAGAAACACCACAAGAAGAACGAAGTGCTGACGCGCTCCGAAGATGAGGCGATTCGGCTCATTCGAGCGGGCTACTCAATTCGAATCGTCACGGACACGAGTCCAAGCCTCATTCGCCGGAATCTCTTTTTGGACGGAATTAAAGCCACGTAAGGCCGTCATTTGCATGCGACATCCGTCGAGACATTCGGCGCCTTAGGATTTCCGCCGGTCAGCTTGGGATCGGCAGCGCCGTGCGGCGGTTCAGTCGCCATTGCCAGAGGATGTGGGCCAGCAGCGCCAGGAACACCACGCCGCCGCCCATGAGCGTCCTGGGAGCGGGAACCTCGGCGTGGATCAGCCAGACCCAGACGGGCCCCAGCACCGGCTCCATGGTGGAGATCAGCGCGGCGAGGGCCGAGGGGATCAGCCGCGCGCCGGTGGCAAACATCGCCATGCCGAGACCAAGGTTGAAGGCGCCGAACAGAAACAAAAGGCCGAAATCGCGCGCCGAGACGACCAGCCCGGAGGACAGGCTCACGCCCACCACGGTGCCGATCATCACGCCGAGGCAGACCGCAGGGGTCATCCGCACGCCGGAGAAACGCCGCGTGATCACGGTCGCCGCCGCAAACACCACCGCAATCAGCAGGGCCAGCCCGTCGCCGACGAAGGATACGCTGGCGGCGAAGGAATCGGACACCATCACGGCAATGCCCGCGATCACCGCCAGGATCGCCGCCCAGGTGAACCTGTCCACCGCTTCGCGCAGGAACACGACGCCGAGCAGCGCCGCGATCAGCGGCACGCCGGCCTGCATCAGGAGGATATTGGCGACGGTGGTGTAGCCAAGCGCAACGACGAAGGAAATCGAGGCGGTGGCAAAGCAGAGCGCCACGCCGATGCCGGGCAGGCCCATGGTGCGAAACAGCCGCACGGTGCCTGCCGCCCCGTCACGCCACAGCATGAAGCCCAGCAGGAACACGGCGGCGAAAAAGGAGCGCCAGGCGATGATCGTCCAGGGGTCGCTCACCACCAGTCCCCGCGCGATGGCGCCGCCAAAGCTCCAGGCCAGCGCCGCGCCAAAAACCAGAAGCGCGCCCTGCCGCAAGTCAGATCCGTCTGACTTGCCCAAGGAGGATTGTCCAATCGGGTCGGTGATCACTGGGTCCATCGCAAATTCATAATCCCGGCGTTGTCATAAGCAAGCGGGCGCACGCGACATTTCAGGACGCGAACTGACTGCCGACCCCGACTATTTGGAAATTGCCTATCGCTTACGCCGTCAATTTCCCACAGCGGGCAAGGACTTGCGCGGCAAACGCCGGTTCGCGCCTCATCCGTCGGCGCATCTTCAGCAGCACCGCCATGCACCCATCCGCACTGCGGAGCACCCGTTTCGTCGCCGGTTCACCTTGAAGGGCGCTGCCAGTCTTGCGCAGGTCCTGCCGATAGCGAGATAATTGAGTCGGCTGTGCATTCTGACGTTGACACAGCTGCGCGCAACGCCTAAATCCGCCCGCATGCCCAGATGGCGGAATTGGTAGACGCGCCAGCTTCAGGTGCTGGTACTGGCAACGGTGTGGAGGTTCGAGTCCTCTTCTGGGCACCAATTTCAGGTTTCAGACTGTCCGACGCAGTCCAGAAACACTCTTTAAAGCCCGCGAAAGCGGGCTTTTTTGTTGGTTTTGCGATTTTTAGCGTCCGATAGCGGTTGCTGGCATCCAAGTCATTTGTTGGTATTTTCGTTGGTATCTGGCACAATACCAACACATCTGCAGCTATGGATACCAACACATGGCACTGACAGACCGGCAAATAGTGAACCTGAAGGCCGCTGAGAAGCCCCGCAAGATCAGCGATGGTGGTGGCTTGCATCTCTATGTCTCACCGAGCGGCGGCAAGTTGTGGCGGTTATCGTACCGCTACGATGGCAAGCAGAAGCTTCTGTCTTTCGGTTCGTATCCTGCCGTCGGCTTGGCCGATGCGAGACTGAAGCGCGATGCTGCGAAGAAGAACCTTGCAAACGGGATTGATCCCGGCATCGAGCAAAAGCTGGAGAAACAGCGCAAGGCCGACTCCGGCGCAAACACGTTCGAGGTCATTGCCAACGAGTTCATCACAAAGAATGAGCGGGAAGGGAAATCAGCCGCCACCCTGTCAAAGAAGCGCTGGCTGATAGGTCTGGCCCTTCCTGATATCGGGAACAGGCCGATTACAGAGATCTCAGCATCGGAGATCCTCGTACCCTTGCGCAAGGTCGAGTCGCAGGGAAACCACGAAACTGCCAAGCGTCTGCGCGCGGTGATTGGGCAAGTCTTTCGATATGCGATTGCAACCGCACGGGCCGAAAACGATCCGACATTCGGGCTCAAAGGCGCGCTGGTCGCTCCAAAGGTAAGCCATCGTTCAGCCTTCACAGATTGGGATGGGTTTGCGCGCTTGCTCAAGGCGGTATGGTCCTATTCGGGCAGCGTCGAGACCAGAACCGCGCTCAAGCTCATGGCCCAGCTTTACCCGCGTCCGGGCGAACTGCGCCAAGCCGAATGGCGCGAATTCGATCTGGATGCAGGCATTTGGACGATTCCTGCCGAGCGCACAAAGATGCGACGCGTGCACAAGAAGCCCTTACCCAGCGCTGCCATAGAAGCGCTGCTAGAGTTGCAGGGCCATACAGGCAACAGGCGGCTTGCCTTTCCATCCACTCAATCCGCCGAAAGGCCGCTTAGCGAAAACACCTTGAACCTGGCTCTCAGGCGCATGGGGTTTGGGAAGGACGAGGCCACTTCGCATGGCTTCCGGGCGACAGCATCCACCTTGTTAAATGAAAGCGGCCTTTGGTCTGCCGACGCAATTGAAGCCGAATTGGGACACGTTAGCGGCGATGAAGTCCGGCGGGCATATCATCGCGCTACCTATTGGGAAGAACGCCAGAAGATGTCAGACTGGTGGGCTAAGAAACTTGGCTCACTTGCGGGTATCTGAATGGAAGATTCGATCTCCAACCCCAATATTGAGATTGTGCAGCCATTATACGCTGCCGATTTCGCGTATTACGCGCGCGCACGCTATTGGCTTAATGGCGAGGCAGTCTGTCTATCCCTGGGGGCGGATCCGAGATCCGTGGAGAAGGCAAAACGCGAACTTGAAAACTCGCTAGGTGCGAAGCAAAGGCAGCTTGCTCCATTTTTTCGCATGCACTCACAATTCAGCGAGTTGGTCGCGCGGTATTTCAATGACAGGTTTGCCAGCGACCGGTCACCACGTTTTTGGATCGATTGGCTTCGCGAGATGAAGCTGCCATGCCCAAGCGAGCTGGTCGAAGCCGTTGAGACCTATGGCGGACCAGTTGTTGATTGGAAGCAGCGAGCCGAGCAGGCGGAAGCAGAACTGGAGACTTCTCTTCAGCGCGTTGCCGATCTGGAAAAGGCTATTGTCGATACATCCCTCAATCAAACCGGGACGACGCGCCAACGGGAAACGCTCCTACGCGTTCTCATCGGTATCGCTTTAGAGCAGTATGGATATGATCCCAAGAAAGCGCGCAACTCAGCGCCAAAGCAGATTTCCGACGATCTGGCTCTTCACGGTCTCTCTGTCTCAGACGATACGATCCGAAAATACCTCAACGAAGCCAGCGAACTGCTTTCTTCCTGAGCAGGAGACGTAAACCGAATTCGGTTTTCGGCTAACCGAGTTCGGCCAACAACCCTTTCAAACGGCATAGGTCGGGACCGTCTTCTAACGGACGGAAACGAATCATGTCAGACAATCACTTCCCATCTACCGGCTTTGTCCGGCTTCCCGCTATCATCGCCCCAAACGGCCCTATCCCGGTCAGCAAGTCTACCTGGTGGGCTGGTATCAAGGACGGGCGGTTTCCCAAGCCTATCAAGCTCGGTCCGCGCATCACGGCCTGGCGTGTGGAGGACATCCGGAAACTGATCGAATCCGGAGGCGCATAGATGGCCGCGCGTCGCCCGAACCGGCGGGCGATCAAGCAGCACTACAGTTACACCTCGGAAGAAGCGGCGCGGGTGCTTGGCGTTTCCAAGGGAACCGTTCGCAGGTGGATGAAAGACGGCCTGCCGTGCCTCACTGACCAGCGGCCTTTCCTCATACTCGGCACCGATTTGCGCGATTTCCTGAACAGCCGCAATCGCCCCAAGCAGACCTGCCAATTGCAAGAGTGCTTCTGCTTCCGCTGCCAACAGCCGAAGGCTCCAGCTGCCGGGATGGTGGACTACACGCCCAGGACGACCGTCAACGGCAGGATCAGCGCCATCTGCGAGGAATGCGGCACGCTCATGCACAAGGCCTTCAGCACCGCCAATCTGCCACGCCTGATGCAGCTTGCAGAAGTTTCATTTCCCCAAGGCGAGCCATGCCTAAGCGATAGGACCAAACCCCTCGGAAATGATCACTTGAAGATGGAGCCCACGGCATGAGGAAGCACAACCCGAAAAACGAGCGGATCAAGCGTCGCTATTTCGACTATCTGAAGGAAGCCAGGCGCATGGACACCAGCAGCATCGATATGGCAGCGGCAGCAATTGCGAGCTTCGAGCACTGGACCAAACACCGCGACTTCGCCCGGTTCCACATTGAGCAAGCGAAGGGCTTCAAGGCATATCTTGCGCAAGCGATGAACGAGAAAACCGGCAAGCCGCTGGCCAAGGCAACCATTCATTCCCGGCTGATGGCGCTCAAGGCTTTTGTCTTCTGGCTGGCCGGACAACCGGGCTATAAATCGCGCATCTCTTACGCTGACGCGGACTATTTCAACCCGTCAGCGAATGACAGCCGGATCGCCACAGCGCGCCGCGAGAAGAAGGTGCCGACGATCGATCAGATCAAGCTGGTGCTTTCGGATATGCCGACTGGCAGCGACATCGAAAAACGCGACCGGGCAATCATCGCTTTTACCTTGCTCACCGGCGCGCGCGATGACGCCGTTGCGTCCCTTCGACTAAAGCACGTCAACCTGGCCGACCGAAGCGTGTTTCAAGATGGCCGCGAAGTGCGAACAAAGAACCGCAAGACCTTCACCAGCTACTTCTTTCCGGTGGGCGACCACGTTGAAGCCATCGTCAGAGATTGGGTGCAGCACCTGGCCGAAACCCTCATGTTCGGCCCGGACGATCCGTTGTTCCCGGCAACGGAAGTAGGCCTAACCAACAGCGGCCTTTTTGGCTCGTTGGGACTTTCGCGGAACCAATGGAAAAACGCAGCCGCCATTCGGAGGATCTTCAAATCCGCATTCGCCGCGGCTGGCTTGCCTTACTCCAACCCGCACAGTTTCCGCGACACACTGACAGCGCTCGGTCAGCAGCGATGCAAGACGCCCGAAGAGTTCAAGGCCTGGAGCCAGAATCTCGGACATGAAAAGGTGATGACGACATTCACCAGCTATGGCGCGGTTGCGTCGGGCCGGCAGGCGGAGATTATGGGATCCCTCAACGCTGTTGATACGTCAAAAACAGATGATGAGACTCTCAACAGACTAGCGAATGTACTCATGGAGCGCATTCGCGGAAATTCCTAATATGGATCTTTCGAGAAACGTGGGATACGGTTCCCGTCGATTTCATATGAGTGTTACATGCCCGGCAAAGTTGATGAGTTTATAGAACGTTGGAAGCCGTCAAGCGGAAGCGAAATGGCAAATTTCCAGACCTTCGCTAACGAGTTGACGGACCTGCTGGAAGTTGAACGCCCCAAAGTCTCAGATGCCGAAGGCGACTATCTCGATTATCGCTTCGAGCGCCCCGTCACTTTCACCCACACAGGCCGCAAGAGTCGCGGACGGATTGACCTCTATAAGAGCGGCTGTTTCGTTCTGGAGGCCAAGCAGGGTGGCGATAAAGCTTCCAAAGATGGCAAAGACCAGCTTGCCCTCTTGAGCGAGAAAGAAGCGCCCAAGGTGCAGCAGGGGCACGGAGCCCGTGGCAGCGCCAAGTGGGATGATACAATGCTGAAGGCGCGAAATCAGGCCGATGGCTACGCGCGCGCAGTGTCGAAAGAAGATGGCTGGCCGCGCTTTCTGATGGTGGTGGACGTTGGCCACGTGATCGAACTTTACGCCGATTTTTCGCGTGCGGGCCAAGGCTATACCCAGTTTCCCGATGGCAACCGTTACCGCATAAAGTTGGACGACCTGCGCAAGGAAGAAGTGCGTGAGCGCTTGCGCACCATCTGGACCGATCCGCAATCGCTGGACCCTTCGCTGGTTGCCGCCAAGGTCACGCGCGAGATAGCCGCTCACCTGGCGGAACTTGGCAAGAGCTTTGAGGGCCAGGGGCATCATAGCGAAAAGGTCGCCAATTTTCTGATGCGCTGCCTCTTTTCCATGTTTGCTGAAGATGTGGAACTGATTCCCAAAGAGAGTTTTACCAAAAAGCTGAAGGAGCTGCGCGGCCACCCCGAACATGCGGCCCCCACCCTAAAGGCGCTTTGGGAAACGATGAACACGGGTGGCTTTTCGCCGGTGTTGACCACGGACTTGAAGCGCTTCAATGGCGGCCTCTTCAAGGATGCCGAAGCCCTGCCCTTGAACGGCCTTCAGCTTGGCCTGCTAATTGAAGCGGCGGAAGCGGAATGGAAACAGGTGGAGCCCGCCATTTTCGGCACTCTTCTGGAGCGTGCGCTGGACAAACGCCAGCGCCACAAGCTGGGGGCGCATTACACGCCGCGCGCCTATGTGGAGCGGCTGGTGATGCCCACAATAATAGAGCCGCTACGCGAAGATTGGAAAAACGTACAGACCGCCGTACAGCGCCTAATGGCTGATGGCCAGGAGGCAGACGCCCGCAGAGAGGTGCATGCTTTCCATCGCCAGCTCTGCGAAATCCGGGTGCTGGACCCGGCCTGTGGTTCAGGCAATTTTCTTTATGTGGCGCTGGAAATGATGAAGCGCTTGGAAGGCGAAGTAACCGCGCTATTGCAAGAACTCGGCGAAGATCAAGGCTCTCTTGGCCTGTCCGGCCACACAGTGGACCCGCACCAGTTTTTGGGTATCGAGCTAAACCCGTGGGCAGCAGCAGTGGCCGAACTGGTGCTGTGGATCGGTTATCTGCAATGGCACTTCCGGACCCATGGGCAGGCCTCGCCTTCTGAACCCGTTTTGCGCGATTTCAAGAATATCCAAAACCGCGATGCACTGCTGGAATGGTCAGACCGCACACCCCGGTTGGATGAGAATGGCGATCCGGTCACCCGCTGGGATGGGATCACCACCATACGCCACCCCGTAACCGGCGAAGAAGTGCCCGATCCAGCTGCCCGTATTCAGGTCTATGACTATGCCAAGCCCAAGCCAGCCAGATGGCCGGAGGCCACCTTTATTGTGGGGAACCCGCCGTTCATTGGAAAGCTTAGGATCAGAGAAGACCTTGGGGATGGCTACGTAGAAGCACTTCGCAAAGCATACCCAAATGTGCCGGAGAGCGCTGACCTTGTAATGTACTGGTGGGACAAGGCGGCGCTTGCGGCCCGCGGTTTTGATCCGAAGACGGCAAGGGGAACCCGCCGCTTCGGTTTGATCACCACCAATTCCCTGCGCCAAACCTTCAACCGCCGGGTATTAGAGCCGCATCTGAACGATCCGAAAAAGCCCCTGTCCTTGCTCTTCGCGGTTCCGGACCACCCCTGGGTCGATACACTGTTTGGCGCTGCAGTGCGGATCGCTATGACCGTTGGTAGAGCTGGCAATCAGAATGGTCGTCTTCTGACCGTAGCGACAGAATCCAGGGAGAAAAGGGAAGCAGATGGTCGGCAGGTGACCTTTGCTAATCAGGTCGGCAAAATCTTTGCAAATTTGCAGATTGGTGCAGATATGCAGCGTACAATCGCCCTTAGAGCAAACGAGCGCCTTGTTACTCCTGGCATATATCCGCATGGAGAAGGGATGGTAGTGGATGCCAACACTGCTGCGCGTCTTGATCCAAACCCGAAACGACCGAATGAATTAATTCGCAGTTATTGTAATGGCAGAGATATTATTTTTGGTCAGACTGATCGTTTTGTAATCGATGCATTTCCATGGACCGAAGCTGAACTGAGAAGTAATGCGCCAAAGGTCTATCAATGGCTCTTTGATACAGTAAAACCGCATCGCGATGCGGTGAGGGATGACGACCTACGCAAAAACTGGTGGCTTCATCGACGGAACAATTTAGACCTGAGGAATTCCCAAAAGGGCATTGGGCGTCAGATTGTCACTATTATGACCTCGAAGCATCGGATTTTTACATTTCTCCCGACTACATTTCTTCCCGATCAAACGACTGTGGTATTTGCCATAGATGATGCAGCTTACCTGTCTGTGCTATCTTGCCGAATACACGTCGTTTGGTCCGTCGCGGCGGGTGGTCACCTCGGCGTCGGTAATGACCCTCGCTACAACAAATCACGTTGCTTTGATCCCTTCCCCTTCCCTAGCCTCACAGAGCCCCAAAAAGAAATGCTTCGCGCACTTGGAGAGGAACTGGATGATCATCGCAAACGGCAGCAGGCGGCGCATCCCAAGATGACGGTGACCCAGATGTACAATGTTCTGGAAAAGCTGAAATCGGGCGAGACCATCGAGGGCAGGGACAAGGAGATCTATCAGCAGGGGCTGGTGGGTATTTTGAAGGATATTCATGACCGGATTGATGCTGCCGTAGCCGATGCTTATGGCTGGTCGGTGAATCTTTCCGATGCAGAGATTTTGTTCCGGCTGGTGGCGCTGAACAAGGAGCGCGCGGCGGAAGAGGCTGCCGGGCATATTCGCTGGTTGCGCCCTGATTATCAAAATCCTGAAGGTAGGCAGACCGAAGCCAAGGGCAAGCAGACAGAGCTGGACGTGGGCACTGCGGCGAAGGTGGACAAAGAACCATGGCCCAAGGCCCTACCTGAACAAATTGCCGCCGTGCGTGAAGTCTTGCAGGATTTGGGCGAAGCAACACCTGAACAGATCGCCCGCCGCTTCCAGCGTGCTCGCGCCGCAAGCGTTCAGCCACTGTTAGACAGCCTCGCAGCGCTTGGGCAGGCGCAAGTTATTGACTTTGGGAAATATACCGCATGACCGGAAGGGGCTTTAAGCCATGAAATGCTTTCTCACAGTTGCAGCACTGGTCATAGTGGCCCCTTTTTTGCCGGGGCAGGCAATAGCGCAGAGCTTCTCTTGCCCGATCGGAAAGCAACCCTCATGCCTGGACTACAGCGATAAGGTTTGCTCGAGTTTCTCGAAATGTGTTGATCAAAACGCCGTATGTTTCGACTCATATCAGTGCGACTACAACGGCTTCACTTGCAAATCGAACGTTCTGGAAATCGCGAAGAAGCACGATGCGCTCGTTGATGACTACAACCGTCTGATCAGAACGAGCAAAGCGCTCTCGGTCGAATATGATGACCTCCTGGAAAAAAGCCGCCGTTTGGCCGATGAACATGACGATCTGAAGATGAGGGCGGATGAGTTTCAACGCTGCATCCAACGGGCAAGCACTCTGGATGAGACGGAATATTGTAGACTGTAGCGCAGACCCAGAAAGCCACTGAGACCGGCGATCTGTTGGTATTTTTGTTGGTATAATCCAATGACAACAATATATTTCTTATGTTTTTCAATTCTTTAATGGTCATATGCGATGCCTCTTCTGGCACCAATTTCAGGTTTCAGACTGTCAACACAGTCCGGAGACATTTTCAGAACCCCGTCATGTCATGGCGGGGTTCTGCATTTGGGCTTGCTGGTTGCGAACGGCCACGGCAACCGGGCGGGACCGGCCTTGGGCACAGGACACGTTCGAATCAAAAAACCTCCGGCTTGCGCCAGAGGTTTTGTCTCAGCCCGTGTGCTGCAATGCCGCGCGCGCCGGCATCAAACCGCTCAGCTTTCGTCGTCGTCTTCCGGCTCGGTGCGTTTCATCGAAGTCAGCTTGGCGAAAACGGCATCGGCGTCGATTTCCTTCTCGCCGCCATCCTCTCCGGACAGATCCGCGGATTCCGTTTCGCGGGCGGAGACCAGAACGCTGCCGTGGTCGGCTTCAGGCGCCGCCCCGCGGTTCTTGGAAGCGCGTTCGACTTCGAGATCGAGATCGATCTGGGTGCACAGGCCGAGTGTGACCGGATCCATCGGCGTGAGGTTCGCCGCGTTCCAGTGGGTGCGTCCGCGGATCTGCTCGATGGTCGACTTGGTGGTGCCGACAAGGCGCGAGATCTGCGCGTCCTTGAGTTCGGGGTGATTGCGCACCAGCCACATGATGGCGTTGGGCCGGTCCTGACGCTTGGACACCGGGGTATAGCGGGGTCCCTTGCGCTTGTTTTCCGGCACGTGAACCTTCGGGTCGGAAAGCTTCAGCTTGTGCTCGGGGTCGGCTTCGGCCAACGAAATCTCGTCGCGCGAAAGCTGCCCGGTCGCCACGGGATCAAGACCCTTGATGCCCTGCGAGGCCTCGCCGTCGGCGATGGCCTTGACCTCGAGCGGGTGAAGCTTGCAGAATTGCGCGATCTGATCGAAGCTCAGTGCAGTGTTGTCGACAAGCCAGACGGCGGTCGCCTTTGGCATGAGAAGCTGCTGTGCCATGAATACAATCCTCCTGTCCGTCCGCTCCGGGGGCGCGGGCCGTGGATGAAACCACCATTTCCGGGAAATCGGCGTCGTTATAACCGCAAGCCCGGCCAATTGCAATTGTCGCATTGTGGTTTCGCGGAACCGGCCCAATGTCTAATTGCCGCAACACCCGGCGCTGCTATTAATGATCGCCATGGAAGCCGGGTTGGGCTTATTATGACCCGAGTGCATGCCCGTAAGTGAGGAGGTTCCAATGTCACAGAAAACATACAAGGTCCTGAAAGACGCGAAATCCAGAGCGTTGATTGATGATGAGACCTACCAGAAATGGTACAAGCAGAGCATCAAGGATCCGGAGAAGTTCTGGGACAAGCACGGCAAGCGAATCGACTGGTTCAAGCCCTACACGAAGGTCAAGAACACAAGCTTCACCGGCAAGGTCGCGATCAAGTGGTTCGAAGACGGCCTGACCAATGTGTCCTACAACTGCATTGACCGGCACCTTGAAAAGCGTGGCGATCAGGTTGCGATCATCTGGGAAGGCGACAACCCCTATGACGACAAGAAGATCACCTATCGCGAGCTCTATGACCAGGTTTGCCGTCTCGCCAATGTGATGAAGGCCAAGGGCGTGAAGAAGGGCGATCGGGTCACGATCTACATGCCGATGATTCCCGAAGCCGCCTATGCGATGCTTGCCTGCACCCGAATCGGCGCCATTCATTCGATTGTCTTTGGCGGGTTCTCGCCTGACGCGCTCGCCGGCCGGATCTCGGACTGCGAATCAACGTTTGTCATCACCGCCGATGAGGGGCTTCGCGGCGGCAAGAAGATTCCGCTCAAGCACAATGTCGACCTCGCCATCGAGATCGCCCAGCGCGCCGGCGTCATCGTCAAGAACGTGCTGGTGGTCCAGCGCACCGCCGGCAAGATCGGCTGGTATGACGCGCGCGACATCTGGTACCACGAGGCGATCGCTGCGGCGAAACCGGATTGTCCGCCCGCCAAGATGAAGGCGGAGGACCCGCTGTTCATCCTCTACACATCGGGCTCGACCGGAAAGCCGAAGGGCGTGTTGCACACCACCGGCGGCTATCTGGTCTATGCGTCGATGACGCATGAATATGTCTTCGACTACCATCCCGGGGATGTCTACTGGTGCACCGCCGATGTCGGCTGGGTCACCGGGCATTCCTACATCGTCTACGGCCCGCTCGCCAATGGCGCCACGACGCTGATGTTCGAGGGCGTGCCGAACTACCCCACGCCGAGCCGGTTCTGGGATGTCGTCGACAAGCACCAGGTCAACATCTTCTACACCGCGCCCACGGCGATCCGCGCCCTGATGGGCGCCGGCGACGACCATGTGACCAAGACCTCGCGGAAGTCATTGAGGACACTCGGATCGGTGGGCGAGCCGATCAATCCGGAAGCCTGGATCTGGTATTACAATGTGGTCGGCGAAAAGCGCTGCCCGATCGTCGACACCTGGTGGCAGACCGAGACCGGCGGGATTCTCATCACGCCGCTGCCGGGCGCCACGCCGCTCAAGCCGGGGTCGGCGACGCGACCGTTTTTCGGCGTGCAGCCGCAGCTGGTCGACAATGACGGCGACGTGCTCGAAGGCACCGCCGAGGGCAATCTGTGCATCGTCGATTCCTGGCCGGGCCAGATGCGCACCGTCTATGGCGATCACGAGCGCTTCATCCAGACCTATTTCTCCACCTACAAGGGCAAGTACTTCACCGGCGACGGCTGCCGCCGCGACGAGGACGGCTACTACTGGATCACCGGACGCGTCGATGACGTGATCAATGTGTCGGGTCACCGGATGGGCACGGCGGAAGTCGAAAGTGCGCTGGTCTCGCATGATTCGGTCTCGGAAGCCGCCGTGGTCGGCTATCCGCATGACGTCAAGGGCCAGGGCATCTACTGCTACATCACCCTGATGGAAGGCCAGGAAGGCACCGACGAGTTGAGACGGGCGCTGGTCAACCATGTCCGCCACGAAATCGGCCCGATCGCCTCGCCCGACAAGATCCAGTTCTCGCCGGGGCTTCCCAAGACCCGCTCGGGCAAGATCATGCGCCGGATCCTGCGCAAGATCGCCGAGGACGAGTTCGGCGCGCTGGGCGACACCTCGACGCTGGCCGATCCCGGCGTGGTCGATGACCTGATCGCCAACAGGCAGAACAAGAAGAAAGACTGACCTGAGCCCAACAAACAGCCGATTGCCCCTCCACCAAAGGGCAGGATACGGACAGTCCGTGAAAGCCAGACTTGAGCCCGCCCGATCCCTCCGGCGGGCTTTCCCTTGGCCGCCGGGAGTATGCGTATCAAATCGAGGGTGAGGCCTGCATGGCGTTTTGCCCTTGCAATCAGCCAAAACCCGAGACAGACTGAGCTGTCTTCAACCATTGAAAGGAGGTGATCCGATGTCGAGTGATTCCCAAAAGCCGGTTCGTACGATACGGATTGCCGGTCTTCGGAGCAGCCTCTGAAGAGCCGGTGATGCTGGCAAGTCCCGATCCTTCGCGAAGGGATCGGGCAGGCGTCCAACCGGCGCTGGAATTCACGAAGGCCACCCCTCGCGGGTGGCCTTTTTGATGTCTGCGGCCCTCCTTCCGTTCCGGCCCCTCATGCCCCGGCCCTCCGGATGCGCCGATGCTTCCGCGTGGCGGGGGTTGGTGACCGGTCGAGTTTCATAGCTGCTGACGGTGATGGACGGTTTGATGCTGTCGACGTGACGGCAAAGGCGTGGCGATGCTGACCGTCGACATCCCGCGCCTTGACACAGGGCCGCCTGATGGCCTGAGGCTCGCACGGTCGCTGCGGGTGATCCTTCCGCACCAGGAGAGCGCGTTCGCCTTGATGATGGCCTCCCGGCCTCGGAGCCGGGAACCGACCTTCCGGACCCGCTGGCGCCGAGCGCGGAAAAGCGGGACGTTCGTCAAGACCTGAACGGGATGACGCGGACTCCATGGGCGGCAGGTCAGGGCCGCGGCCTTTCTGCCCGGCTTTGGCAGCCAAGTGCGCCAAGCCGCCTTTCCCCTGCTTTCAGATCATGGTTTCCAGGATCAGATGCCGGTAATGTTCGCAGGTCGGCGGGCGCGGATTGGTTGCATGGCTGTGGTCGGCCGTGGCCCGCTCGATGGCATAATCGACATGTCGGTCGCGCGCACCGAGGCTGCGGAGCCTTTTGGGGATTTCCAGGCGGGCATTGAGATCGGAAAGAGCGGCAGCCAGGCCCCCATCCTTGATGCCGAGAGCGCATTCGATCCGGACCATCCTCCCGGGCGCGGCATCGCGATTGATGCGCTTTGCGCCGGGCAGCAGGGTGGCGTTGAGTGTGCCGTGATGCAGCCCCGGTTCCCGCAATCCACCCAGGGCGTGGGACAAGGCATGTATGGCGCCAAGGCCTTTCTGAAAGGTCACCCCCCCTGAAGCGACGCCATCATCAGTTCGGTGCGCGCCTCAAGATTGCCACCGTCTTCGAAAGCAGTGACCACATTGTTCCAGATGCGGGCAGCACCATCCATCGCGATTGCTTCGGCCGGCGGATTGTATCGCGGCGGGAGGCAGGTCTCCAGGCAATGGGACAAGGCGCCGAGCGCCGCTCCGGAAAGAGTGTGAACCATCTCTCCGGTATCAAATCCAAAGCATGTCCACGGAATGGGCCCCGAGGGGTAATGGCGGAGAGAGAGGGATACTAGCCCAATTTCCCTAGTAGATTGACAGTTATAACTAATTTGAAACTGACCGCCTATTGACAACGAGACAACAGATACACCGGATGGATACCGATCGCAAGCCATAAAAATGGCAGGCATGACGCGCGACGCGGAGATTATTTCCACATTACTGCTTCACTACTTCCTGTTAATTCAAATGATGATGATTGATGTTGTGCAGGGCTAAATCCCACAGGCGTCATCAACTTTTCGAGTGAGCTTTCCGGACGGCCGGAGCTTCGCTGTGAAATCGGCAGTCAACCCTTTGATGTCGAAATCGCAAAGGGTGGCATCCCGCCATGCTGGACGAACCAGCCATGGCGGCACCGCCCACAAATGGCCCTCGACACGCCCAATAGGGTTAAACAACCATCCACCTTGGCAACACCAATTTCGTCAGTGAATTCAGTAAGTCTTAATCATGCCAGTCTACCCCTGCAACCTAATGGTTGCGCGAAGCCCGGAGACTGCCGGAAATGGATATTCTCGTCTACGTTCCACCCGCCCTCTTTGCCTTCATGGCGATCGCATTTTTCGTGCTCTGGCGTTTGAAAATTGCAACCTCATGGCAATGGAGCGCCGGGTTTGCGCAAACGGGGGCGGGGTTCGCCTTTTCGGCCTTTCCGATTTCACCTGGCTTCGACGCATTCGTCTCCGGCATGATATTTATCGGGGCAGCCTATTGCTACACCAGCGCGATCCTGTTGCATTTCAACGCGCCAATGCGTCGCCTGGAACGGCGGCTGTTTGTTCTCGCCTACACACTGGCGCACACCTATATCGTGTTTGTTACGGCGGACCTCAGGGACGAACTGTTTCTCACGGATGTCTCTTTTGCCTGCCTGCTGGGCCTGGCTCTGTATGTTGTGACGCCGACAGCTTCTCGCCCTGCCGACAAAATCTTGATCGGCGCGGCAGCGATCGTCTTTCTTGATACGATCGCACGCGCCATATTCTTCTATTTCTTTGTGGATACCAGCGACAAACTGGCAGATTTTGTGACGTCGGATTACAATCTCGCCGTCCACATCACGACCATTACTATCTGCACACTGTTTCCGTTCGCTGCTCTGGGCGCGATGGCATCGGCGGCGATAGATCGCCACCGCGATGCTGCCGAAAGGGACCCCTTGACGGGGCTCCTGAACCGCCGGGGTTTCCACAAAGCGGTGACCAATATGTTAGAGACAACACCTCTTCGAGGCGCAGTTCTGGTTTGCGACATCGATCACTTCAAACAGGTCAATGACAAGTACGGCCACGCGGTCGGGGACAAAGTCATCGTGGCAGTTGCCAACGAATTGCAGCAGGCAACAAGTTCATCTGGATATGCGGCGCGATTTGGCGGCGAGGAGTTTGTGGTTTTCCTTCCAGCGGCGGCATTGGAAGATGCCGCTGCCATTGCCCAACTTCTGCGGGTGAGCCTTGCTGAACGCGCATGGGGTTGTATAGGAATGGACCAAGGCCTCACAGCAAGCTTCGGCGTGTCGGCAATAGAAGGTCAGGAAACGTCCGCGCTGCCCGCCATAGAACGCGCTGACCGCGCGCTGTACTCGGCGAAAACCTTTGGCCGCAATCGGGTCGTCGTCGCGCCCTCGCCTAAGTTCACAAGCCCACTCCTTGAGAACGCCGGGACTTTGCACCATCCGCCCATACGTCTTCAAGCGTAAATAGACTCGCAATCTCTGAGTTCGGAATGATCATTCTGGATAAGTTAGGCGTGACCAGCGTGTATCTGGCATCTCGCTTGAACATCGATATCGAATGCGGAAATAATTTCCGCTGTCGGAGGTTCATTCAGCTTCCCGCCCAAGCCGGTCGTTCGCGTTTATTGACCCGAATCCCGAAAGCAGCCAGCTCCGCACGCCGGGCCAAGGTCCCGACAGCGCGGAAAGCGGACCTCCGTTGCGCCGAAAGTGTCGTGGGCTATGTGGCAACATGGCGATGAGCCAAGTGCGCTGAGCGATCAAGCCAATGAGAAGGAGACCAAACAAACTCTTCGCGCTCAAAGCTAGCTGGATAGTGAGGGAGAACCCTTGGAGCAAGCTCAGGAGGATACCGTGGGGCAATTGTTGCGCTGTCACTGCACTGCTGGCTCATCGGTGCCAATACACTCTCCTGCAGGTGAATCATGGAAAACATCGAATTGCTGCAACAGTTCGACTGGTCTCGGACCTCGCTCGGCCCCCTAACTTCCTGGCCTGACGATCGTCGCGCCATTGCAGAAACGGTACTTCGCTCCACCTTTCCGGTTTGCCTGGCTCTGGGCAACGATCTAGTTCAAATTTACAACGTCGGCTACAATCGCATTCTTGGCGAAAAGCACCCTGATGCATTTGGGGAAAAAGCCAGCAAGACATGGCCCGAAATATGGAGCTTTCTCGAGCCAACATTAAAAAATGTACAGATAAAAAGACAGCCACAGGAGTTCCTAAATTTCCTTTTGCCACTGAACAAATCAGGAATACTGGAGGAGTGCTACTTCACATTTTGCTACAGCCCCATCTTTTCTGCGGACGGAACTGTTGTAGGCGTCATGTCCATCGCGATGGAGACAACCCAGGAATCCATCGAAGAACGTCGCCGCCCTCTCACCGGGTTCTCGATTGAGCCCCCCGTAGGGCACCCTCACCCCATCAGCGACAAGCTCCGAGAGGTTCTTGCTCACAACGAACTTGATGCAATGGCGGCGCTTGTCTCCAGTGGGGTCGAACCCAAAGCATCAACGGAATGGGCATTGCGCTGTAACGATGAGACTGTGGAGAAATTGCTCGCCGTTGTCAGGGAAAACAAGATGGGGCAGAGATGCGGCATAGTCCCGATGGCTCCGCCTTTGGGCAATCCCGCACACGCCAATTTTCTGGGCTACATCACCTTTACCGCTGCCGATGGCAGAACAGAAAAAACTCTGGTTCTGTGGCCATCAGCCCTTGTGACAGAGCGCAGTTTCCTTGACCTCGTTAATACTCTTCAAAAGAGGATACAGGCTGCTTCACATCAAATTGTCAGCATCAAAAACATTAGAGACGAGTTATTGCAGAGCGACCTTCTCTACAGGTTTCTCTTCGAGAATACGCTCGATGGAGTAATCTATTCCTCCACCAACTGCGACGGCACCGGACCAGAGACAATTATTGCGGTCAACAGAGCCGCTTGCGAGATGGTCGGCTACGAGGAGGTGGAAATGCTGGGCATGCGCAGGGAAGAATTCTTCTTTGCGGATGATGGCCACCTCGCATCAGCCGTAGCGGAGCGTGCAAAGCAAAACATTTTTAGCGGAGAACTCACCTTCCGGCACAAAGACGGCAGCCCTGTCAGCTTGGATATTGTGTCTGTTTTGGCCCAACTTGAATCGGGGGAGCGACGGACGATCTCCATTCTGCGAGATTTTTCCGAGAGACTATCGGCCGAACGGTCACGAGCCGAGCGGGTGCGCCTTGAAACGGTTGCTCAGATGACCGGTGGGATATCGCATGACTTCAACAACCTACTGACGATCATTCTCAGTGCGGCAGAGTATCTGGAGACATCGATCGCGGATCGCGATCACATAGATGTTGTTAGAGATATCCTCATCGCCACCACTCGTGCGGCGAACTTGACATCTCAGTTGCTGACATACTCAAGAAAACAGAATCTCCGACCTGCATTCACGGATGTAAATTCGGCAATCAAAGAGATCGAACGCCTCGTTCAGGGAGCCGCTGGGAAGGACGTGGATGTCCGCTATGATTACAGCCGCAAGAAGCTCTTCGCCGCCCTCGACGTCACGCATCTCACCTCCGCTCTTGTCAACCTCGTCAAGAACGCAAGTGATGCAATTTCGGCACGCGGAACGATAAGGGTGTCGACCAGGACAGCGAGGATTTCCGTTGGAATGGAGGGAACGCCAATTCAACCGGGAAATTATGTGGCGATCTCTATCAAGGACCGGGGCACTGGCATACCTGCAGAGCTTATGAAGCGGGTTTTTGATCCCTTCTTTACCCTCAAGGCGAATATGGGCGGTTCCGGTCTTGGCCTATCGATGGTGCAGGGATTCGCGCGACAGTCAGGTGGAGACATATTGATACGATCCTCCCCCGAGAAGGGCACGGTAGCGACCTTGTACTTTCCGCTCATGAAGACCAGTCGCCCCAAACGGAACGCCTTGGAATTCTCAAGTCGGAATTTCTTTGGGGATGCCCTAATCGTCGACGACGACCCAATAATTCGGAGGCAGGTTGCGCGGGCAATACGCGCAATCGGAATGAACTCCAAGGAAGCCAGCAGCGGCGCAGAGGCGATCGATCTCCTCAAAACCGGCCCAGCACTGGTTATTACCGATCTCGCAATGCCCGGCGAAAGGACAGGCGGAGACGTTGTCGAAGCCTGCAGACGAGCCCGGCCCGCAATCCCAGTCATCCTGATGACGGGCTTTGCGGCCGATCGGCAGTGGCTTTCCCTTAATTCCGAAGAAACAGAAATACTGACGAAGCCATTCGCTCGAAGAGAGCTGCTCGCTGCCATAGATAGAGTGAAAACTTGGGGCACTCCAAAATAGGTCAGAAACTCAATCACGCTGGCGGCAGGATGAACCGGTAGCCGACACCGCGGACGGTCTCGATAACGGCATCATCGAAAAACTGATCGAACATCGCTCTCAATCTACCGATATATATGTCGATGGTCTTATCCTCTGGTCGAAACGTTCGAAAACATACGGTCTCTGAAAGCTGCTGCCTGCTACACGCCTTGCCAGCATTGATGGCGAGTTGAAACAGCAGGCGGGATTCCATATCCGTCAGGGACAGTCGAATATGCGGCGAAACAAGTGTTCTCGCCAGCGCATCGAAGCGAAGCAAACCAAAGTCGAAAACCTCTTCGACCTTGGTTTGCCCGCGGAACCTGTTTGCCGCACGAGCCGCGCGAGCCTGAAGTTCACGAACCGAGAACGGTTTCATGATGTAGTCGTCTGCACCAATATCCAGTGTGTTTGCGCGGACCTCGGGGCCACCACTGCCGGATATGACAATTACCGGCAATTGAGAACGCAATCTCAATTCCGATATTATCTGGATCGCATTCCCGTCGGGAAGGTTCATATCCAGCACGATCACATCAAATTCATCAATTTGGCTGGTTGCAATCAATCTGGAGCATTTGCCAACGGTACAAACAACTTCAATCTTGTCCGAAGGCGATGGCCAGCCGCGCACAATTGTCTTCGCAACCATTGGGTCGTCTTCAACGATAAGAATCTTCAAATACTTTGGACCTCTTATGGCATTTTGGTTCAACTGGGAAAATTGAACCAATCATCATGCAATACACCGGGCACTTGCACGGTGTCTCCATTTCTCAGATTATGAAGATTCTGGTAATTCATATCTTCTCGATACGAATAATATTAAATAGCTCCGCTAACTCTGCGATATTTTATTTCTCTATCGGCGGCTCTCTTTTTACGCAATGATGTATTTTACATCATTATAGGAAAACTATATTAGAAATATGTCAGGAATGCGACTTATAGTTTAGCGCCAAATCTGACTGAATGCCGATTTACTTTGATCTCCGCAAGCCGGGCATCGCCTCCATGTGCCGTATGCCATGCTTGTTATCGGCTTTCCCTTCATGAGCGAACGACGTCACGTCGCGACCACTGCCGCTGGAGATGGCCACGGATGCGAAGGCCAGGCGTTGGCGATATCGCCGCTGGCATGACGGGGCTCAGGCTCGAACGTCCAATCCGGGACACAGACCAGTTATACCGTATTTAACTATTCCTAAATCGCTGGTTAAGGCGGAATCCCCGATAGGATTGGGCAAACAGCGACCTATGTCCCACGCGTTGGTTAGGAAAAGACGCCATGAGCCGAGACACGACATCCAAGAACAGAATGATTGGAAGTTCCGGATTTGTCGGCATTGGCTATCTGCAATCGTCAACGCAAGACGCATCAAGACCGCTATCTGGGAACCGCGCCACTGCGAGCGACTGGTTCGATCCAGATGTCGCAACGGCGAACGAAGGTCGGGAAGGTCCGTGCACACAAGAATCTCTAAATCAGAAAGCGCCCCGGCCTTGTTCGTCCACGTCTGGGCTCTTTCCCGACAGAAGCGAAAGTTCAATGGATGTTCCTTATCCGATCAATGAACGGGAGCGGCTGCAGGCTCTCCGGGCGCTGAAAATTGTCCACACAGAGCCCACGCCTGAGTTCGATTTGATTGCGGCCCTGGCGGCCTCCATTTTCAACGTGCCGATCGGGCTGGTCTCATTCATCGAGTCAGAATTTCAATGGTTCAAAGCGAAGTGCGGACTTCAGATTGGTGAGACATGCCGGGAAGTCGCCTTTTGCAGCTACACGATCATGAACAATGACGCGCTTATCGTCGAAGACGCCACCAAGGACGAGAGATTCACCCGGAATCCGATGGTGACCGGGGACGCTCATATCCGGTTCTACGCGGGCGCGCCGATATCCCTGGATGGCGAGACAAATGTGGCAACCCTTTGCGTCATCGACGTAGAACCCAAGAAGGTATCCCGCACACAGATCGATCAATTGTCTGCACTGGCAGCCGTCGCTACCGCGCTCATCCGCGCCCACTCCGACGCCAACATCGCCAGAACTTCAGCTGTGAATGCCCGCCAGCGTGGCAAACTTCTCTCACAGATGGAATCCATCTCGAAAATGGGGGCGTGGTCGCTTGATGTGGAAAAATGCGTGACCGAATGGTCGGCTCAGGTATTCGCCATTCATGAGCTTCCGGAAGACAGACCGCCGAGCTTGATCGAGGCCATGTCATTTTATCCCAAATACGAGAGAAGCAGGCTGAAAGAAGCCATCAATGAATGCGTTGAGAACGGAACATCCTTTGAGATCGAATGCGATTTCATCACAGCGAAGGGCAACAAACGCCGCGTTCAATCCATTGGCGAAATTGAACACGGAGAAAACGAATCCAAGTTCTTGATCGGCATCCTCAAGGACATCACTGAAGAAAATCAGCAGAAGGAAGTACTGCGACGGGCTGCTCATTTTGATAGCCTCACCGGCGTTCACAATCGTTTTTCCTTTCATGACAAGATTTCTCAGATGGTGAATGCCGGCTCGGCGGACGAGCGTGGCTTTTCGTTGCTGATTATTGATCTGGATGAATTCAAGGATGTGAATGACAACCTGGGTCATTTGGCAGGTGACATGGTGCTGCGCACGGTTGCGCAGAGAATCGAACGTTTGACATCAAGCAATGGATTCTGCGCGAGAGTTGGCGGCGATGAATTCGCCGTTCTCCTGCCGGCAAATCCGGACTCGCGAGTGGCAGAAGAATTTGCGAACCGGTTGCTGAAGGAGATCGAACTGCCCATCACCTATCAGGAAGACAAGATCAGGGTCGGCGCTTCAATCGGAATTGCAATGCATGCATCCGAAAGTGGCTCTGAAGATGAGGTTCTCCTGAACTCGGACCTGGCTCTCTACCATGTCAAGCGAAACGGTCGTGGAAAGGCTCAGTCTTTTGAGCCGTCCATCAATCACGGCTTTGAAGAAAAGCGGCACTCAATAGCGCTCATTCGTTCGGCCGTTACAGAAGGCCGGCTGGAGCCGTTCTATCAGCCCATCATAGACCTGGGCACGCTCAAAATGCGGGGTGTCGAAGCACTGGTGCGTGTCCGTGGGGCAGATGGTTCCATCCAGGGCCCCGCTGATTTCTGGCAAGCTCTTCAGGACCCACAGAGCGCTCGCATGATTGACGAAGCGATGCTGCGACTTTCTCTGAAGGATTTCGCTCAATGGCGGCGTGTCGGTCTCGATCTAGGCTTTGTCAGCATCAACGCCTCTTCAATATGTGTCCACTCAATGGCTTATGTGGATTTGCTATTGGAGACATTGCGCAATGAAGGCTTGTCGCCAAGGGACATAAAGATCGAAGTCGTTGAAAGCGTATTCATGGGAAATGAAAGCCACGACGTTCTTGCGGTGTTGGAGCGTCTCTCCGCCGAGGGCATTCTCATCGCGCTGGATGACTTTGGAACTGGCTATGCCTCATTGAGTCATCTGCGGGATTTTCCGGTCAACTGCATCAAGATAGACAAATCCTTCGTTTCAGGAATTGGCCACGATGCGCATAACACGGCCATAGTTCAGGCGATGGTCGGTCTCGGAAGATCGATGAAACTCCAGGTGATCGCCGAAGGAATTGAAACAAAAGAGCAGCTTGACTTTGTATCATCCCTTGGTTGCGATTTCGGCCAGGGATACTTCTTTTCGCCGCCAATTGCCGCGCCTGATCTTGAGAAGTCCGCTGCTTGTAAGCCGCCCCATGCCATTCCGTGCAAAAGCTTGCCCGCTGCGACGACCGGTCGAATTTAGCCGGCACAAACTGACCGGCAGGTTCAATGTGGAATGCAAGGCACGTCAGGCACGTTCTCCCAACACCTAGCAGGCCAATCGCATGCGTTTCCGGTGGTAGAGCGAATGCCTCCTTCGC
The DNA here is from genome assembly GCF_014359905.1 of Hoeflea sp. GTDB lineage: Bacteria > Pseudomonadota > Alphaproteobacteria > Rhizobiales > Rhizobiaceae > Hoeflea. Next base: position 28,705 of record NZ_JACIYP010000049.1, read on the forward strand.
ACTCCTTTTGCTGAAGAACGGCATCAGAATACGACCTCGAGGCCGATTGGCTATTCGGTGCCTCCAAACAAAGGACGATTATATGAGCGCCCCTACACCGATAAAAACTCCCGGGAACTACCTTACCAAGTTTGCGCTCGAGCAGGAAAACCGCAAATGGGAGCGACGCAAATGTGCTGTGTTGGTCAATATAATTTTTGCCCTCAAGGGAATACGCCGCATCAGCAAGGCGCAACTGCGCGTCCTCAACATCTCCGAGGGCGGCTTGCTGGCGACATCCAGGCGGCCGGATATTCCCGATCACTTTTACATTTCCATCGGCGACGACCAGTATCACATTGGATGCGCGGTCGTATCACGTGAAAATGGCGCACTGCATGTTCGCTTTCTTCGCGAGCAGCCAACCGTGTTCATCAATGTATTTGCTTCATTGCTTGATCCCTTCGCACTGCTGGAGGAAATCCGTCCTGCTCTCTACGGGCTGGAAAACGAGGTGTAGCTGTGAAGGCGATGAGGGAGCAACACCCCTGTTGCAAAGAACGGTATACGGTCTAGCAATGAAGACAGGTACCACCGATCTGGCTTCTTCTGGCTGTTCCGCCCACGCTTTCACTACGTGCCGCTCGGAGCAGGTGCGCGCGACAAACATCTCGCCATGTTTGGACGAGCTTTCGAATGGCTCCCCTTAACGAAAGCCACAATGCGCGGCGATAATTCATGTTCAAAATGAAACGGGAGTGATGATGGAAATGGATTGGCTATCGGAACGACAACTTGCGGGACCGGTGCTCGACGCATTGACGGCAAGTATCTGCGTTGTCGACCATAGCGGCGTCATCGTGGCGGTGAACGAGGCCTGGCGGCACTTCTCCAAGGATAACGGCGGCAAGGATGCCTTCCTGGGCGAGAACTATCTGGATGCATGCAGGCGAGCGACGGGAGAAGGCGCTGATGCAGCCCATTGCTTCGGACAGAATGTTGAGGACGTGCTTTCAGGCCGCTGCGAGAGATTCGAAACGGAATATCCGTGCCATTCACCAGATAAGCGCCGCTGGTTTCTCGCTCGCGTAACGAAACTGCGCACTGGTGAAGCCGCCTCCACCAACGATGCGACTCGTGTCGCCGTCATATCTCATCAAGAAATCACCACAAGAAAGCTCCTTGAATGCGATCTCAAGAAGCTGGCCGAAACCGACGAACTGACGGGCCTCAAGAACCGAAGGAAATTTCTAGCCAGCGCTGACATATTATTGGAGCAGCTCAAGCGTGAGGGCGTCCCCGCCAGCATGTTCATCATTGATCTCGATCACTTCAAGTCAATCAATGACACCCATGGCCACGCGGCTGGTGACGATGCCCTGCGTCATGTTGCAGAACAGTTTGATCGTGCAATCCGTCGCAGTGATGTCTTGGCCCGTATCGGTGGAGAGGAATTTGCTGTTTTGTTGCCCAATACCGATGAATGGGGTGCCATAATGGTTGCAGAACGAGTTCGTGCATCGGTCGCGGACTCCATTGTGGACACCAGAGTTGGCAAACTGAACCTGACAGCAAGCATTGGCGTGACCACGTTTTGGAAGGACGACCGCAGTCCGGACGCTGCATTGGGCCGTGCCGACGCTGCGCTCTATCTCGCCAAGGACGGAGGACGCAACCGCGTGCGGACATCGACCAGGGGACTTTGGTCACCGGTCGCCGGATAAACCTTTCCGACACATCCCTGCAATGGCGCAAAGGACCGACGGTTGTCGCCAGAAGTCCAATTAGGCAAACAGTTCCTCAAAGCCTCCCCTACCGTCTCCGAAATGGATACCGTCCTTGCCCGACGACCGATAGTCGATCACGATCGTCCCGGTCCGCTCGTCTGCAAAGGCATGCATGACAGCATTGATAACGAGTTGATGTCCGCTCTCGGAAAGCTGCACCGCAATGAAAACCCCAATGCCCGGTTCGGCCGATAAAATTACCTAACGTCCAGTTTGCTGACGCGCATTCGCAAACCTGTTCGCCTCTCCCGGCCCGGAAGCAGAAATCATTTCCGCTTTGCGCCCCATAGCCGGTCGCTTTACGGGTCACACTCAACTACCGTATGGCCTTCCGCTCCGCGATATCATCGTGGATTGATGTCGCCGGTCGATGGATGATCACTCGATTTCGGCCGAGTTGTTTGGCTCGGTAGAGTGCAGCGTCCGCATTGCACTGCAGTTGTTCCGATGACAAGTTTTCGCCATTTGGCACCTGAACTGCGATCCCGATGCTCAAGGTGACATTTTGGGAGACGCGAGACATCGGATTGGGCAAAGATGCCGCTTCGACTTTCTTGCGGACTCGCTCGGCCACGCATAGGGCTTGCTTCTCGCTCATCCCTGGAAGGATCACAAGAAACTCTTCGCCGCCGTAGCGCGCTACATGATCAAGATTGCGCCTTACATGTTTCTGGATAATGCCGGCGACCTGGACCAGACATCGATCACCTTCAGCATGCCCCAGATGATCGTTCAGCTTTTTGAATTCGTCGATATCGCACATCAGCATTGCGACACGTTCGGGGCCCTTCTTGCCCTTGTTCCAGAGGTGGTCGATGGTTTCTGTCATCGATCGTCGGTTGGCGAGACCAGTCAGCGGATCAGTCCTTGCCAGGCACTCCAGCCGATCGTTAACTTCAGCCTGTTCAGAAACTCTGCGCCTATCCCGCAGCTCAAAGAGGAATGCTTTCTGAGCGAGAATCGTCATGTTGCGCCGCGCGGCAACTGTCGCGACAACACCCGTGGTGAAAAGCAGCATCGAAGCCAATGCACTCCCCAATTCGAGCGACGGGTTTGTCAACTGAAAGACGAAATAGATGCTGAGTGCCTGGGTGGCGATGATCACTGTCCAGACCAGTGGAATTCCAAATATGATGATGGCGGTTATCGCCACGAACAGCATAATGTTCAAATGCCGTTCGTAGAATTCTCCGCCAGCACTGACGCCAACCAGCGCGATCAACAGAAGGATGGCAAAAACGCCGGCGATCAGCAGGCTTCCTTGCAGCCATGTCGCCCGCGGCCTTCTCCACACAAGAGCCACGGCAAGCGCGATGGGAGGAAGCATCGCGCCAGGACGTACCATGGATTTCGACACATCTGGTGGAAGCAACAGAATGTTGAAAATAAAGGTCAGCACACCAAGGATGGCCACCCAGATCATCCACGCACGAATGATCTTGGACGTCTGCGGCCAAATGCGGTCCTTGAACAGCCGGTTGATCTCGTCATTGAGGCGGATGTGGCGCGCAGGATGCGACAGAAGCCGCTCCACTTCCGCCATGATGGAAGGATCGTCTTGAACGCCGAGACAGGTCCGGTCTGCCGCAATTAACGGAATATCGGTCACTTTTGTTTGTTTGACCATTCAGGCTATCCAGATAGCGAACATTCGGTTGCAGCTTGTGCGTTAAGATGTTGCTTTCGGATTCACTGGCGTCTTACCGAATTGCCACCATCGATAATACGGTTGATCAACGCTGCGACAGCTCTGTGTGTTTGCAGCTCGCTTTCGGAGCCAGTCGCGTTCTGATGAGACGCAGCGGAATCCTGCAGGACGCCGACGATCTCTTTTTCGGGGAGAATATCATGGTCGTTCAGCGCGAGCAGGAGGGCCTCACAGATCGTGAGTGCGGCCCTTCCTGAATAGTCTTGGTCGGACATAGATGTCTGTTCCTCGTGAAAAGCAATTTCAGGTGCCGACATCGGGTGCCTGTTTATTGAAGCAAGCCTGACATAAAATTGCCTGTGCTGAACTGATCTAGAGCAGCGCCCACCGCAATGATTTCGGTAATGTAACCCGACTCTGGAGGGGCCTTTGAACGACGTAGCAAATAGTCCATTGACTAAAAAGCTTTCGGCATTCGTGGCATTGTCGTCGAAGGAACTGACTATTCTGGAGCGACTGCATCGGCGAAGTCGTTCCTTTGTCGTCGGTCGCGATCTCGTGCATCAGGGCCAATCTGACCAGGCAGCCTACGTCCTTGCCTCGGGTTGGGTCTGTTCTTACAAGATACAGCCCGATGGATCACGCCAGATCGTCGACTTCCAGATACCGGGTGACTTCCTGGGCCTGCGCAGCCTGCTTTTGCGAACTTCAGATCACAGTTTTGAACCTGTCGTGGACATTGAGGCAGTGGAGGTTCTGGCAAGCGACCTGCTTGAGGCTTTCGAGGAAACACCTCGACTGGCAACAGCTATCCTATGGGCTGCCTCCAGAGACGAGGCGATGGTCGTCGAACATCTTGTCTGTCTCGGATCGCGTGACGCGGACGCGCGGATGGCACATTTCCTGCTCGAACTCGGGTCCAGACTTTTCCTCGTCAGATTGGGCGGCAGGACTGGCTATGCCTGCCCCCTGTCCCAGTATCATCTCGCCGATGCGCTCGGGCTGAGTGCGGTTCATGTCAACCGCGTCCTTCGCCGACTTTGTGAAGCCGGATTGGTAACATTTCGGAATGGCTACGTTACGTTTCACGACTATGGGGGTCTAGTGAAGATGGCTGATTTCGATCCAGCTTACCTCGATCATACCGGGCCACTTCTGAGATAGACTGCGAACGCTTTGATGAGCGACGGAGCCTCAGATGGGCGATTGGGGCCGATCTTCTTTGAGCATGAGCTTCAACTCTTCCAGACTGTCGACGCCGTTTTCAAACAGGGAAAAGATGCGGCTGGCTACAACGGCGCGCATCGCGTCATTGCTAATGTTGATGCCAGATTCGGTGCAATGCTCGTTCAAGGCCGTTCTTAGAAGCGCCAATTCTGAAGAGTTAGCAGTGCCTTGGAAAATCATGAGATTTCTCCGGTTAGAGCGCAAAGACTGAAAGAATTTTCTGTTTCCATCGTGGTGAAGACCGTATGACACAGGGGACGCTGTGCTTGCACACCATGGAGGCCATTCACAACTGCGGACTTGGTACCGTTCAGCTTCACCGGATCACCAAGCAGGTCCGGCGAGAGGTAGCTTCAAAAAACGCCGACTCTCTGGGCAGAAAGTCAGCGTTCTTGGGGTGGCAAATGTCGGACGGCCATTACATGGGGGCATGTTCACCCGACACACCCACGTTCTCGCGAAAGTCTCTCGGGCGCACTGATCTCAATCAGCGTCGATTGTTTTATTCGCAATACGGCTTGATGCGATTGCAGATATCATTGTCAAAAGACAGCATGGCACGGCGTCGCCAATGCCGTTGTTTGACTCTTTGCGCTCAACTTTCGGCTCTGAATACCGAAGAAGACGGCGATAAAACGCCTCCGGAAAGAAACTCCGGAGGCGCTGTCGTCAGCTGATTTCCAGCCTAGCGGTAAACGTGGACAATCTGTCGGGTGCCCGCATCGACCAACACTGGCTGGCCATTGATGTAGACATACTGATATTCGTAATCGGGAACCGCATACAGTTCGACGGTGTCGGGAACGCCAGCGCCAATTACGACTTCACCTTCCAGGTAAACCGGTTCGATACGGTTTTGCATTACATAGGTCTTTACGGTCGCTGGTGGCGATGCCGCCAGGCCTGCTGTTGCTCCGATCACGCCGCCGACGGCAGCGCCGATTGGACCACCGATCAACGCGCCGGCGATGGCACCGCCAGCCAGACCAACAGTCGCATTGGTTGATGCCTGATCGTTTTCGAGGACCGGAATCTGAGCTGTCTGCGGTGCCATGGAGATCACGGCTGGTTTCCCAGTGAAATCGCCTGAGAGGTACTCGGAATATGCCCATCCGGTCGTCCCATTGTAGGAAACCTGACACCACTTCCTGCCTTCGATGCAGCCATTGACGGTTGCGGTGTCGGAATTGGCAATAGCGCCAATCACTTCATATTGAGGTCCGGGGCCGGTGCGGATGTTAAGATCGGCGGTTGCGATTGCATTGAAACCAGCAAGAGCGGCGGTGCTGTAAAGCACGGCGGTGGCCAGACCGGCAGCTGTGATTGTTGCTATCTTGTTTTGCATGGGTATTTCCTTTGGGTTCGTGAGCTACCTATGGCAGGTGATTGATCTGCCCGGCATTCACGAACACACAATGCTTTGGTCCCACGACTGGTTCCCAGCTCAATCGGGGTGATTTCATGACAATTCGATGGCCAGATGGCGATTGGGGGGGGCATTTTCGGAAATGCCAGACGCCGGACCCCGCTTGTTGGCTCTAACCAATCGAAATCCCGAATTTGCCTCAGGCATGCCGACACTGATCCATCAAAGATGCGTCGTGACCATAGAGTGGCAGCGATTTAGCAGCTGCGACGCCAGCCATCGACAAGGTGACGAAGGTCCGCGAAGGCCATACCTTCTTCGTCTCGGCGGTCCTTGCCGCACTTGCGTTGTGTGCAACTTGGAAGGTGCATCATCAGAAATGAATGGCGAGCTGCGGTCGATTTGACGTAAGCGCCCCGATCGCAGATGTCTGTGGCTCACCGCAATCGGTGCAGTTCACTGTCAGCTCTGTTGCGGTCATTCGGAAACCTGCCAGTCTGCACAAATCCCAAAGCGGAAATAATTTCCGCCTCGGGACCTCATGGACGAACCCGCTTCGCGCACTCAGTAGGAAGGTTCTGACAGGGCGGCCGGGAGACCTTCGCCGTGATGTGAACAAACGGCAGCTATGCGGACAAAGCTACCGTCGGAACACCGCATTGAACATGAGCTATCTCAGACGAATTGAGCAAGATATGGCGCAATGATAGGTAGGTTGTTCCGGCGCTCCTAATTTTGATAGTCATAATCCTATGACGTTTCGTGATGTGCAATCTGAACGCCCCGTGCATCAGCAACAGCAAAGCCGAGAGCCACAAGCACTGCGGCGATCAGACCGAAGTCCTGCGGCACATTGAGCAGCACCGCAGCGCTACCACCAATGAGTGCCCAGAGTGCGGGGATGACAAGGAGCCACCTAACCACTTTCCATGTTCCAAGTAGTAGAATGCCGATGGTGAATATCGTAGTGGGACAGGGCGCGACCCCAAAAACAGGCACAGCCGGATAGGCATGGCCAATCAGCCAGCCCAAGGCGGGGTAAACAAAAGCGGCAAACGCAGCAAGGCCTATGCCGAACAAGGTTCGAGCATCACGTCGCGCCTGGATTCGGTAGAACTTCCAGAAGAGTGGTGCGCAAATGAGGAGGAGTCCCTGGACGACGAAGAGGATACCGAAGCCCCGAGCCAAGGGATTGATCTCGGAAAAGAAACTCCAGTGATAGGCTACCCCGTTGACGAACCACATGAGCGTCAAGACCGCGGAAATCAGCACTGTGGCTACCCTTGATTGCCAGAACGAGAAGCCAACCGCCATAACCCCGAGCAGGTAGGTAAATAGTGGCAAGGGCCATATGGCAGCGTTATAGGCTGCAAATACGTTGAAGAATTCGTCTTGGGTAAAGAGCATCACAATAACCTCCCCTACAGGTCATTTTATATCTATCACTCCCACTTGTGCGGTCTTTGACGCAAATCAATCTAAGAAATTCGCTATTTGAAAAAAGCACAGTTGAATCTGCACGCAAAACGAACTGATAGACAAAAGCCAGTTGTGACAGCGAATACTGTTCGGTAGGCCAAGAAATATAAAATTTCGTTTGTCGGCGGGTAGTTTGGGCGGGGGCGTAACTCCGCTGCACTGGTGACGTTCACTGTGGTTCGTTGGGTGCAATCATCGTCCCAATTGTTTGAAGTGGATAGAACTCCGCGGGTAGTCGGGTCTTCCCTTACATGGATCGACTTCAGACTACGACTGTGGAAGGGTCCTCATTTGAAAGCAGGAGTGCCATTGTCTCGGTAATGGTGAGTTCGTCGTAAGGCTTTGAGAAGAAGCGACTTCCGTTCGGCAACATGCTCTCGTCGACGATGTCGGCACCCGATGCGACGATCAGCTTGACTGGCGGCCACCGATCCCGGATGTAGTGCGACAGCTTGATACCGTCCATCGTCCCTGGCATCTGAACATCGGTGAAAACAAGATCGATGTCGCCTCGCAATTCGAGAATTCGGATTGCCTCGTCTGCGTCGCCAGCTTCCAGCGCTTCATAGCCTGCCGATAGGACAAGATCGACTGCGCTCATCCGTATAATTGCGTTGTCTTCCACGATCAGCACGACCGCTTTGTCATTATTCATTTTTTACTCGATGTTTGAGGTTGGCGGCAGTTATTTGGCCTTTGTAATTTTAGGCAATAGTCGTTCTTCTATACCGCTGTGGAAAGGTTGTTCGGGAGGCTTGAGCTTTCCCGATGACTGATTGTGACCAATGTACCAGGTTCGGCGTTGCCCACTGTGAGTTCGCCGTTCAGGTTCTTCACGAGCGCTTCCACGATGCCGGTCCCCAGTCCCGCCTTGGGTGTGTCGGCCCCTACGGGTATCCCGTTTCCGTTATCTGCAATGGATAGCGTCCACTCCCTGCCCGTCGATTCATAGGCGATCACGATTTGCCCTGGCTGATCTTCTGTGAAGGCATGCTTGAGGGCATTGATGACAAGTTCAGTCACGATGAGCCCCAAGCTTATGGAAACATCCGCGACCACGACGCTGTCATCGACCTTGACCTGGATCGACAGCCTCTCGGGGTCCTCGATCATCGATGCTCCGAGGCTTTGGCTGTTGATTTCCATTGAGAACTGACCCGGTATTTCCACCGAGATTTGACCCGCCTTTCAGTTATGTTTCGGGTCTGGTGTGGTGGTCAAGTTCCTGTTTTTCTCCTTTGTGGATTTGG
>NZ_JACIYP010000490.1 GCF_014359905.1 Hoeflea sp.
AGCTGCTGATCACACGGGAGCGAAACGACCTGCGGCGGGAGAACGAGCTTCCCCATAGGAGCCGATCTTTAGAATCCCTAATACACGATAAACATGGTAGTCTTTGTGTGAAAGGAGACTGTGATGACCAGAACGCTTCTTGTCCCGGATCCCGGTGGAGCGCCGACAAATCATTGGCAAATCTGGTGGGCGGACGTCGAACCCGATGCACACGTCATCCATTGGGCGAACAGCATGGACGTGACACAGGAGGCGTGGGCAAGTGGGATCGCAGACGCCATTCCGGCTGAACCGGACACGTTTCTTGTCGCTCATGGTGAGATCTGCGCCATCGTTGCGCATCTGCTGGTTAGTCTTGCGCAGCCAGGTGTCGCAGGTGCGCTTTTCGTCGCACCGACGAACCTGGACCGCAATAACCGCCATTCGAAAATGTCCGTCCCCCCGGGCGAAGAGCTTTCCGTGCCGACCACTGTCGTGGCCAGCAGAACCGATCCCTGCACCAGTATAGGCGAGGCAGAACGCATTGCAGCAGGCTGGGGCAGCAAGTTCATTGACCTTGGCGATGCCGGCCACATCGACGCGGCAAGCGGCTTCGGCCCCTGGCCGGATGGGATCGCGCTGCGAGACGATCTGATCATCCGCGCCCGCAGCTACGTTCGGCCGAGCCTCTTTCGTGAGGTGCCCGCACAACGCTGGGTGTTTTGATGGGAAGCCGCCGTGATCTCAGCGCTTCCGACAGATTCCGGCCTGCCGGGCCGGTCGCTGGTTTCCCCCGAGTGATCGGAAAGCGCCCGACCAGTGCCGTTGACGCCGACGGTATCCGGCAGTGTGGCACCTCCGCGACCTGTCGGGCGGCCTTTCACCTTCGGGCGATCCCGTTCTGTCCGGTCGCGCAGCGCGCGATGGTGGCGCTCGCGGCGCGCGGCACGGGCTGGAGCATGGAAGAAATTCCGGGGCCTGACGCGCCCGGGCGCGGGCTGCCGCAGCTTGTCGTACGCCAACCCGGCTCCCCGGACAGGATATTCGACAAGAGCATCGCCATGGTCGAGGCGGTTGAGGACCTGCATCCCGGGCGACCCCTCTATCCGGAAAATCGCGACGAACGCGGGGCTGTGCGCGCGCTGATGGAGCTCGGGCGCGGGCTTCAGATCCGGCTTTCGGCGGTGACCCATGCCCGCGACTCGGTCGAAAACGATTATGCGATCCATCGCCTGCGCCAGCGGCTGAACCTGGTCGAGAAAACGCTGGCAGACGCGCCCGACATCGTTGCACGGCCCCTCTCCAATGCCGGCGTCGTCTTTGGCCCGACACTGTGGCGGATCATCTTCGTCGATCGCAGATTCGAGACCCATCTGCTGAGTGGTCTTTCGCGCCTGTCCTCCTGGGGACACAGGCTTTCGGAACATCCCGCCATGCGCAATGTCCTTGGGACAGGGGGAGAGAAAACTTACCTCGCACTGCTTCAAGGGCGGGGCGTTCCGCTGGTGTCCAAGGTCGATGCCGAACTCTGGCGGCGCGCATACGGCGCAGGCGGACCACATCGCGGCGCCGGGTGACGGCTGCGAGGGTCGGGTCAGGTGACGGATGACAGCGCTGAACCGGAGAAACCTGCTTCTGCTGCCGGGGATTTCACAGTCGCATTCTTCCCCAAATCGCATTTTCTTTGGAATTTCTAAAAATCTATCAAGATGGTAGAGATTGTAAGGTAGAGACATTTGAAGGAACTCGCGATGACCCGCCAAATAT
>NZ_JACIYP010000491.1 GCF_014359905.1 Hoeflea sp.
CGTGATGGAAGGCCGCGAATACCAACAGGATCATCAGGATCGCATTGACCGGCACCCCGAGCCAAGCGTTGAGCATTGCATGATCTGCCGCAACACCATCGGCGAGGGAAAAGGCAAGCCATAGGGCCAGCGGCACCAGCGCGATCGCCGAGGCACGTTGCGCGCGCCAGTGGCCGACGCCGTGACCGGCCACACCCAGCCCCGTGGCCGCTGCGTGTGAGGTTCTGTAACGTACGATCATGCCAGCCCCCATGCCCAGAGAGCCAGCGTCAGGATCAGGCTTGCAGCCAGGACCAGCCAGCCACCGGCATAGATCGACCGCAGTTCGAAAGCGTGAACGCTGTCCCAGATCAGATGCCGGATGCCATTGCAGAGGTGATAGAACAGGGCGAGCGTGGCGCAGAACAGCACGACCTGCCCGGGCAGCGACAGGAGCACCGCCTGCGCGGTGGTAAACGCGCCCGGGCCGACAGAAGCCGCAACCAGCCAGCCCGCCAGACCGAAGGCACAGAGCGCCAGGGCGGCGCCCGACAGCCGGTGCGCGAACGAGAGCACCGAGGTTAGTTGCGGACGGTAGTTCTGCATGTTGGGCGATGTCGGGCGGGGATCGGCCATGGCGATTTCCTTTCGTCAGCCCTGCCGGTCCAGCATCATCCGCTTGATCTCGGCAATGGCCTTGCCGGGGTTCAGGCCGCGCGGACAGGTGCGGGTGCAATTGAGGATCGTGTGGCAGCGATAAAGCCGAAACGGGTCTTCGAGCGCGTCCAGCCGTTCGCCGCGCCCCTCGTCGCGGCTGTCGGCCAGCCAGCGCCACGCCTGAAGGAGCACGGCCGGGCCGAGGAAGCGATCGCCGTTCCACCAGTGGCTGGGACAGCCCGACGTGCAGCAGAAACACATGATGCACTCATAATAGCCGTCGAGCGCGGCGCGCTCGTCGGGCGATTGCAGGCGCTCGCGGTCGGGCCCCGGCGTTTCGGTCTTTAGCCACGGTTCGATCAGCGCGTGCTGCGCGAAGAGATGCGTCTGGTCGGGCACCAGATCCTTGATCACCGGCAGGTTGGCCAGCGGATAGATTGTGGCGGGCTCGGAAAGCTCGTCCATTGCGCGGGTGCATGCGGTCCAGTTGGTGCCGTCGATTGTCATCGCGCAGGATCCGCACACCCCCTCCCGGCAGGACCGGCGGAAGGTGAGCGTCGGGTCGATCTTCGACTTTATCCAGATCAGGGCATCAAGCAGCATCGGCCCGCAATCGTCGAGATCGACACGGAAGCTGTCGATCCGGGGCGGATCGTCATTGTCCGGCTCAAAGCGGTAGATGCGCAGGGTGATGATCCGCGTGGCACCTTCGGGCGCAGGCCAGGACTTGCCTTCGACGATGCGCGAAGGCTTCGCGACGCCGAGATTGTGCGGCACCGGGAAATGGCGTGGCCATTTCAGGCGGGGAAGCTGGTCGGAGCGGCTTACAATCATGGTGACGCCTCCATTCATTCCTTGGCCGGGCGAGCCCGATCAAAGCTTATGGCCATCGGATCGCTGGCGGGAAAGCTTTCCAATAAGGCTTCGTCAAGAAGGTCTTCAAGATGCCGGGCGTCTGCGGGCTGCGGGTTCGGGTTGCCCGCGCGGTTCGCAGCGCCCGGCGGGGTGGCGTCTGCCGCATGTGCTTTGGTGGCACCCGGTCGACAGGTTTCAGCGCAAGGCACAGGTTGATCTGCCAAAACTTCGTCCTCCGGGGCCAAGATCTTGC
>NZ_JACIYP010000492.1 GCF_014359905.1 Hoeflea sp.
GCGGTCACCTGATCCTCTGTATCGGGCTTTTTCATCTGAACGCTCTCTTCTGCCTGTATTCCAAACTTTCCGGCGGCGGATCCCCGGTGGCGGAACCATAGATCGCCGCCAAGCCATAACATCGCATGAACATGCCTATACCAAGAAGCGGCGTCAAACATACAGATCAATGTGCATATCAAATACGAAGAAAAACTGTTTAACAGATCAAGTTTTGTGTTATATGGGAAGCCAGACCGGCAGCGGGCGAAAAGCGGGCGAAAAACAAACCGTGACGCTAAAGCGGGTCCGAAAGCGCCAGGGAGGAGAAATTTTGGATTCACCACTGCTGACCGAGAGGGTCGGGTCATGCGTGATTTTAACGATGAACCGGTCGGACGCTCTCAACGCATTTACCGTGGACATGCACCGGGCACTGCTTGACGCGCTGGTGGTGGCGGGCGCCAACCCGGAGGTGCGCAGCATCATCCTGACCGGAGCGGGCCGCGGGTTCTGTGCGGGGCAGGATCTGGCCGAAGCTTCCGACCCGAACGGGCCTGTCGGCAGTCTCGGAGAGCATCTGGAAAAGACCTATAATCGGCTGGTTCGCACTATTCGTAGGTTGCCTGTGCCGGTTATCGCCGCCGTCAATGGCGTCGCGGCAGGGGCCGGCGCCAATATCGCATTGGCCTGCGACATCGTCCTTGCCGGTCGTTCCGCCAAGTTTATACAGTCGTTCTCGAAAATCAGCCTTGTGCCGGATTCCGGCGGAACATGGACGTTGCCGCGCCTTGTGGGCCTGCAGCGTGCGCGCGCGCTGGCGCTTCTGGGCGACACGCTGAATGCCGAGCAGGCACAGGTTTTCGGGATGGTGTGGCAGGTTACGGACGATGACGCGCTGCGTGACGCCGCCTTGGCCATCGCCGAGCGTATCGCCTCCCTGCCGCCCGAGGGCCTCAAGCTGACAAAGCGGGCGCTGGATACGGCAATGGAAACCACCTTTGACCGTCAACTGGATATCGAGCGCGACCTGCAAAGCCTCGCCGGCCAGTCGGCTGACAACAAAGAGGCGGTTGCCGCCTTTCTGGAGAAGCGTCCCCCGGTATTTGGCACACAGGGAGCAACCCGTTGAGCACCGATATTCCGAGCGATCCGCAGGCGCTGGCCGAGGGCTGCGCTGATAGACTGTGGTCCGGGGACAAGACCAGCAGGATGCTGGGCATTCGCAGGGACTCCATCGCGCCGGGATCTGCCACGGTGTCGATGATTGTCGGAGAGAACATGGTGAACGGGCTCGACATGGCGCATGGGGGGCTGATGTTCACACTGGCGGATGTGGCCTTTGCTTTGGCCTGCAACACGCGCAACGCGATCGCCGTCGGCAATTACTGCAGCGTCCATTTCCTGCGCCCCGCTTCGCGCGGTGACCGGCTGATCGCCACCGCGCGGGAAAGCCTGCTTGAGGGGCGCAATGGTATATATGATGTCACTGTTTCCGACCAGGCTGGGCGAACAGTCATCGAATTCCGCGGGCATTCGAAGGTCGTTTCAGGCACCCATTTTCCCGAAACTTCGGATCAATCCGCGGAGGCTGAAGCGTAACCCGGTTACGACCAAGTCTCTTGTCGACAGAATCTTCGCCCCGCGAACGCGGGCGATGGCAGACAGGGCCACACAACGGCCCCAACAAGACCAAGAAGCGGCAACACGTACAACACTTGGAGGAAACAATGAAGTATCTGATCAAACTGGCGGCCCTCGGGG
>NZ_JACIYP010000493.1 GCF_014359905.1 Hoeflea sp.
GACTGCAAAAATGAACATCGGGCGGCAACCCGAAATACGCTTGTTGACTCATTCGAACACCTCAAAAACCTCACGAAATCAGCACAATCCGGCGCACCGCTTCGACGGCGGCCACACCGGAGTGCAACTGGGCGCTGACTCGTCCCAGCACACCGAGATCCGCTCGCTCTCTTGGAAAGATGCTGAAGATCGTGCCAGCCTCGAGCTGGGCATCACTGCACGATGGATGACGGCAGTCGGGTGAGAATGCATCCTCGGCCCCTTTCCTCGCGACATGGTCGGCTGGCCAAGTAAAGCAGTGCCACAATGATACCAGTGCTGACCCCGCAACCCGCGTCCCGCCCTATGCGTGCCCTTTACTCACTGGCTTGGCTCGTCGCGTTGCCAACTGCCCTCATTCGCCTTTTGTTGCGTTCCCGTGCGGAGCCCGAATACAGGAAGAATCTGGCCGAGCGCTTCGGCCTCTATCGCAGCCCCCCTGCCGGCCCACTCATTTGGGTTCACGCCGTTTCTCTCGGAGAAACCAGGGCTGCTGCCCCCTTGATCATGCAACTGATGGAGCGTAATCCATCGCATCGAATACTCTTGACCCAGACCACCGCAAGCGGTCGAAAGGCCGCTCTTGAATTGTTCGACGACCGCGTCCTCACGGCCTGGCTGCCATGGGACATAGGGTTTTTCATGCGTGCCTTTCTGCGTCACTTTCAGCCCTCGATCGGGGTCATCATGGAAACGGAGCTTTGGCCGAACATGATCCTAGCCTGCAGCGAATCTCGGGTACCTCTCTGTATCGCCAACGCACGACTCTCGGAACGATCCGCAACCCGTTACCGCAGACTCGGTGCCTTCTTCCGCTCGACGTTACAACGCGTAACGGTGATAGCTGCGCAATCGGACACCGATGCGGCACGCTTCCTCTCGTTGGGCGCCAGAAATGTGCACGTAATTGGAAACATCAAGTTTGATGCGCAGCCCGATGAAGCAAAGATCGCCCTTGGCCTACGTTGGCGGCAGCGACTCGCGGGACGGAAATTGGTGCTCATCGCGAGTACCCGCGACGGCGAGGAACCGGATATGTTGAAGGCCCTTGATCGCGTACTACCTCCGCAGGCGGCGATCGCAATCGTGCCGCGTCATCCGCAGCGTTTCGAGGAAGTCTGGCAGCTGATCGTCAAGTCCGGCCTCCGTGGATGCAGACGCAGCCTGCACGAGGAACCCGACAACGCAACACGAGTATGGCTAGGCGATTCAATGGGAGAGCTCACGGCATGGTACTCAGCAGCATCAGTGGCCGTGATCGGGGGGAGTTGGAAGCCGTACGGCAGCCAAAACCCCATAGAGGCCTGCGCTGTGGGGTGTCCGGTCATCGTGGGCCCGTACACCTTCAACTTCGAGCGCGTCACTAAAGACGCACTTGCGGCAGGCGCAGCGATCAGAGTTGAAAATACAACGCAAATGGCAGATGCCGTGGCACAACTTCTGGCTGACGAGGAACGCCGAACATGCGTAGCTGAAGCAGCGCGCCAGTTTGCTGCCAAGTATCGCGGCGCAACCCTTCGATGCCTTGACTTGATCGAGCAACTGATCGCTCACCGTTGAATCTACGACGCTACCTGACCCTCACCGCCCCCGCCTCCACCTTCAGCCGCTGTCGCCCGTGCCCGGCGGGAATCTGCACGGTGCCGGCCAGGCGATACGGGCCGACCACGCTCGGTGCCACTTCGACCACGGCGCGGCGCCCG
>NZ_JACIYP010000494.1 GCF_014359905.1 Hoeflea sp.
CGGCCAAGCTCGGCATCGTCGGCCTTTCGAAATCAATCGCTCTGGACATGAGCCGGTTCGGCGTGCGCTCGAACTGCGTCGCGCCCTTCGCCTGGAGCCGGATGACAAGTTCCATCCCTGCAACGACACCGGAGGAACAGGCGCGTGTCGAACGCATGAAGCGCATGACACCGGAAACCAACGCGCCGCTCGTCGTCTTCCTGGCCTCGGCGGCGGCAGAGGGTGTTACCGGGCAGGTCTTCGCGGCGCGTCTCAACGAGCTGTTCCTGTTCAACGCCATGCGACCGATCCGCAGCGTCCAGTCGGGAGATGGCTGGACGCCGGCCCTGATTGCAGAACGCGCCCTGCCTGCCTTCCGGGCGGGTTTCACCCCGCTGGAGCGTTCGGGTGACGTCTTCTCCTGGGATCCGGTCTGAGGCACCGGGGGGAAACAACCAACGGGCTTTTCCCGGATCTTGTCGAAGGGACGGTCCCGAAGACAGGTGACAGTTAAGCTTATCAAGCAGAGCATCGGCATCCTCGCCGGTAACATCGGTCAGCCCGCGCACCACCAAAGGCGCGGGCACCAGGATCACCACCTTCAGCCTCGATCGCGGAACGGATCAGCGATGAGCCCGACCCTCTGATCGGGCGGCATGCAGTTGCGGGGCGGCGTCTGCCAGTCTCCGGCCAAGGCGGCGCAAGCCGATCGCAGGTCGCGAAGACGTCGGAGCGAAGGAGGGCAAGGAGCCGGACAGCCGGCCAACTGGCTACGAATGAAAGACGGCCGATTGCGCCATCTAGGCACCTGTCACGCGTGGGTCCTCGTGGGCGCCGTAAAGATTGGCGGAAACGCGGTTCGTCGTATCGCGCAGTTCGCGGGCCAATGCGTCGAGGTCCGTCTTCGTCATCTGGCCCATGATGGCAATGCCGCTGATACCGAAGCGCGCCCGGCCCTCGTGATCGACGATGACGGCGGCCGCAATGTCGAGCCCCTGGAAGAGATTCCCGTGGTCGAAGGCGAAACCGGTCAGCCGGGCACGCTCCACGTCCGCGGCATACTCCTCGAAAGTCGGTGCGTTCTGCCAGCGTAGCGAGTTGAACCGGCGTTGCAGTTCCGATTTCGGCAGTCGGCGGGTCGCCGCGATGCAGCGGCCCACCGCGCCGGCAAGAGCCGGAAGTCGCGACCCGAGCGCCATGTCGACACGAACCGTCTTGCCTTCCACCACGCGATCCACAAGCACGATGCGGTCATGGGGCGTGACTTTCCACAGGCCGATCAACGCCCGGTGCCCGACCGAAAGCTGTTCCAGGACAGGGTGCAGCAGATCGATCTGGTTGGTGCCAAGCAGGGGAACGGAGAACTCGAGAAGGCCAAGTCCGAGACTATATTCCTTGGTCGATGGGTTCATCGAAATCAGACCCTCATTCGCCAGGGTGCGCAGGATGTTGAACGTGGTCGAAACGTTGATTCCGGTTTCACGTGCAATGCGGGCGACACCCGACGCCGCATGGTCATGGGCCAGGAAACGCAGGATGGAAATGGCATTTTCGACTGCGCCGACAAACTTCTGGGCGCCGCGCGTCGTCTCGTTTGCCATTTTCCCGCCGGCGATCCCTTGCACCTCTTTCATGCCTCGCTCCGGTCCGCTTTTCAGCCGATCATAGAATGGCCAGGACGATTTCGAAAGATAGTTCGGCCTGAACAACACCCATCCCATTGATTTTATATTGAAACGTCGTGGTTTTTCTG
>NZ_JACIYP010000495.1 GCF_014359905.1 Hoeflea sp.
CTATGCCAATGAAATCGCGGCCTTCGTCGCCGCCGTTGCCGAGGGGGCGGAAACCGCGACCACCGGGCAGGACGGGCTGATGGCGCTGGCCCTGGCCGAAGCGGCCCTGAAATCGGTGCAAGAGGCGCGCGCGGTCAAACTTTCAGAGATACTGGCCTGACACCATGAAAAGACTGGACGTCATCACCATCGGACGCGCGGGCGTGGACCTTTACGGGACCCAGATCGGCGGTCGCCTCGAGGACATGGGAAGCTTCGACAAGTATATCGGCGGCTCCCCCACCAACATCGCCTGCGGCACGGCGCGGCTGGGGATGCGATCCGGCCTCATCACCCGCGTGGGGGATGAGCACATGGGGCGCTTCATCCGCGAGCAACTGGTGCGGGAAGGTGTCGATGTGGAGGGTGTGAAGACCGACCCGGACCGGCTGACCGCGCTGGTGATCCTCGGCATTCGCGACGACAAGCAGTTCCCGCTGATCTTCTACCGGGAGAACTGCGCCGACATGGCGCTGTGCGAGGACGATATCGACGAGGCCTATATTGCATCCGCCCGCGCGATCGTTCCGACCGGCACCCATCTCAGCAACAGCCGGACCGAGGCGGCAGTGATCAAGGCGCTGAAGCTTGCGCGCAAGCACGGGCTGAAGACGGCGCTCGATATCGACTACCGACCGAACCTCTGGGGCGTGGCGGGCCATGGCGATGGCGAGAGCCGCTTTGTCGAAAGCGCCGAGGTGACGGCCAGGCTGATGTCCAGCCTGCACTACTTCGACCTGATCGTGGGGACCGAGGAAGAGTTCCACATCGCTGGCGGCTCCACCGACACGATCGCCGCCCTGCGCGCGGTGCGCGCGGTCTCGGACGCCACGCTCGTCTGCAAGCGCGGCGCGGCGGGCGCGGTGGCCTTCGATGGCGCGATTCCCGACAGCCTGGACGAGGGTCAGACCGGCCCGGGCTTTCCCATCGAGGTGTTCAACGTGCTGGGCGCGGGCGACGGGTTCTTCTCGGGCCTGTTGAAGGGCTGGCTCGATGGAGAAGACTGGCCCACGGCACTCAAATACGCCAATGCCTGCGGCGCCTTCGCGGTCAGCCGCCACGGCTGCACTCCGGCCTATCCAAGCTGGGAAGAGCTTCGGTTCTTCTTCGAACGCGGCATCACGCGGCCCGATCTGCGTAATGATGCCGACCTGGAGCAGGTGCACTGGGCGACCAACCGCAAGGGCGACTGGTCGACCATGCGGGTGTTCGCCTTCGATCACCGGATGCAATTGGAAGAGATGGAAAGCTATACCCCCGAGAAGGGCGGGGCCTTCAAGGAACTGTGCCTCGACGCCGCGCTGAAGGTGCAGAACGGGCAGGGTGGCTTCGGCATCCTTTGCGACAACCGGATCGGCCGGTCGGCCCTGCACCGGGCCAGCGGCACGGGCCTCTGGATCGGGCGGCCGACGGAATTGCCGGGATCGCGTCCCATCGAATTCGAGAACGAATTGGGCGAGGACCTGGGCCAACTGCGCGAATGGGCGCGGGAGAATGTCGTCAAGTTCCTGGTTTTCTGCCACCCGGACGATGACGCGGAGATGCGGGCCGTGCAGGAGACGCGCGTGAAACGGCTCTTCACCGCGGCGCGGCGCAACGGGCTGGAATTCCTGCTGGAAGTCATCCCGTCGAAAGTGGCACCGGTGCGTGAGACCACAACGG
This sequence comes from Hoeflea sp., assembly GCF_014359905.1. GTDB lineage: Bacteria > Pseudomonadota > Alphaproteobacteria > Rhizobiales > Rhizobiaceae > Hoeflea. Next base: position 1,702 of record NZ_JACIYP010000495.1, read on the forward strand.
CCACCCTGATCCAGCAGTTCTAC
>NZ_JACIYP010000496.1 GCF_014359905.1 Hoeflea sp.
CACATGCGGGTCGGCAGGCCGGAAGCGGCCTGCCAAGGCTTTCTTCACCTCCTCGGGCGCCATCCCAACCATCACCTCGGCCGGGATAGGAACGATGCCGTCATTCACCGCCGTCACCACGAAGTCGCCCACGCGCCTGCGGTAAAGGCCCGGCACCTGCCGGATTGTCTGATCGTCAGTCATCCCTGTCTCCCTCATGTCAGGTCAGGATCTTGCCGCGAGGAGGCGGTTTCCATGATCGCGCGGTCAGAAAAACTTGGCCAGTCGAAACACAGCCTCGACGTCACGCTCGAAGTTGTTCTCGGCATCGACATCAGCACCCACTTCGACCAACATTTGGGTGCTTGGGTTCAGCATCTGCGACCAGGCCGCCCGCACAGTGGTCACCTTGCTTTCGTCGCGGGCAACCCCGCCCCAGGTCTCCTCGCCGCCCCAGGTGGTGCTGGCGCCGATGGAAAAGGTGGTGACGTCGCTGGCATGGTAGTTCAGCCATCCAAGCGCGGTGAAGTTCGGATCCTTCTCGATCGTCACGCCGCCCGGCCCGTCGTCGTTGTCTCCGTAGATGGTCACGTCGCCGACAAGGTCCACCGACCATTTCGGGGCGATGTTGAAGTAGTAGGCAGGCTGCACCGACAACGCCCAGCGGTTCGCGCCGAGGCTCGCCACGTTGGGGTCGTATTCGCCGGTGGGCAGCGTCAGGTAGGTGGCGACCGCGAAGTAGCGGTTGTTCTCCGGGTCGTTGAGCGGCCAGACCGTGGCCACGATCGAGGTATCGCCCAGGCTGAAATCGTCGCTGGCGAGAGGAACGCCGCCGATCGACATGTCGCTCAGGCCGCCGAAGGGCTGCACCACGTTGATGTCGGCGCGCATGTCGCCAATGTCGAAGAAATACACATAGCGGGCGATGCCGATATCGGTGTCGAGTCCTGATCCGGGAACATCGTTGCCGTTGGAATCCACGAAGGTGTCGGACGACCCGTGGAGATAATAAAGCAACCCGAGATGCGTTCCCGCCGGGGCCGGCAGGAAGTCGCGCGGCTGCGCGTCGGCAGCCAGCGCCGCGCCGGTTCCCAGCGACCCGAGCGCTGCGGCAGAAAGTAGCGCGACCGTGCAGCCGCGGGCATTCGCAGAAAATCTTTTCATGTCCATCCTCCCTCTGTTTTTTGATCCCCCGACGCCTTCAGGTCCGGCGCCGGGGAAAGTTTACGATACAGGGTCGTCTCAGAACGGCTGGTTGCGCCAGGTGGGCTCGCGCATTTCCTTGCGGAAGGTGGGCTTGCGCTGTTCGAGCTTGATGCCGATCTTCGGCAGCACCTTTTCAACCAGAAGTTCGTTCGATTTCAGCAGCTTGTCCACCGGGCCGGGGCCCACGCCGATCCACGGCACCAGCATTTCCATGCCGTAGGTCTCGATCGCCTCCTCCAACTTGCGGGCCACGGTATCCACCGTGCCGCAGATGGCGTAGCCGCGGTCCACCATCGATTCGTAGGTGTTGGGGATCGGCCCCTCCTCGCCCGGACGGCGAAGCGCCTCGTTGAAGCCGAAGTGATCGTGCCAGCCGGTCCAGATGTACCCCAGCGCGTCCTTGCCGATGTTGAAGGCCTCCTCGTCCGTATCGGCCACGACGATATCGCGGAAGTGGCCCACGTTCTGGCCCCACTTGATGTTCGGGTCGCGCTTGACCGCCTCGGAATGATAAGCGTCGAGGCACGACCGCAGGAT
>NZ_JACIYP010000497.1 GCF_014359905.1 Hoeflea sp.
CACCCCCTTCCGGGTCAAGGGCAGGGTCATTTGATGACGGACACGACCTTGCGGATCACCTCCTCGTTGTCGGCCATGTCGTCGCTGACGATGAACGAAGAGGGAAAGGCGATCTCGGGAAAGAACTGCTCGTTCGAGGACAGCTCGTTCAGCTCGGGGACGCGCTGCTTGATGACGTCGACGAACGGATACCAGATGCCCGCCGCATCGACCTGGCCCGACGAGAAGGCCGTGACGATGGTGGAGGGATCCATCGGGATCACCTCGATGTCGTCCATCGTCATGCCCGCATCCTCCAGCGCGAGGCGCAACAGCATGTCGCCCGAGGTGCCCTGGGGCACGCCTACCTTCCTGCCCCTGAGGTCCTCGATGCTTTCGATGCCGGGCTGGGCGATCACCCGATCAGTGTATCCCAGCGCGTTCGGGGCGATGACCTTGGCCTGACCGGACGCTGGCAGCCAAAGCGCGCCAGGGCCGATATAGGCGAAGTCGAGCGAGCCGGCATTCAGCGCCTGCACCTGGATCGGACCGTTGGTGAATACCTTCAGGTCCGCGTCGAGCCCGTGCTTTTCCCAAAGTCCCCGGTCGGTGGCGATGGCCGCGATGGACGTGCCGAAATAGTCGGCGATGTAGCCCATGCGGATCGCGTCCCGTTCCTGTGCGGACAGCGGTCCGGACAGGGCCAGTGCTGACGCAGCGGCCAGCAGGATTCTTCTGGTGATCATCGTGCTCCTCCTTTGACGATCGGGTGACTGATCTGGATCAGGCGGCTTGGGCATCGTGGTGGTAGACCGCGCGCCAGACCCGGTTGCGGATTTCGGTGAATCCAGGGGACAGCCGCACCTCGTCATCGCGCGGATAGGGCAGGTCCACCTCGATGATTTCCTGCAGGCGCCCCGGCTTGGCCGCCAGCACGACCACGCGGTTGGCGATGTAGACGGCCTCGTCCACGTCATGGGTGATGAACATGACCGTGCGGCGATCCTTCGACCAGGTGTCCAGCAACTGGTTCTGCAGCGTCACCCGGGTCAACGCGTCCAGCGCGCCGAAGGGCTCGTCCATCAGCAGGACCGACGGGTTCACCGCATAGGCCCGCGCGATGGCGCAGCGCTGCTTCATGCCGCCCGACAGGGTCTTTGGATAGGATTCGGCAAAGTCCTGCAGCCCGACGAGGGCCAGGTAGTGCATCGCCCGCTTGCGCCGCTCTTGCCGGCCCAGGCCCTGCAGCTTCAGGCCGAACTCGACGTTCTCGCGGACGGTCAGCCAGGGGAACAGCGCGTATTGCTGGAAGATCACGCCGCGGTCGGGGCCCGGACCCGAGACCGGCTTGCCGTCGACCAGAACCTCGCCCGAGCTGTGCGGGATCAGCCCGGCCACCATGTTCAACGCGGTCGACTTGCCGCAGCCCGAGGGGCCGACAACGGTGACGATCTCGCCGTCGGCGATGTCAAGCGTCAGGTCGCGGATCGCGGTGAATGCGTCCGCCCCCGTGCCGAAGACCTTGGAGACGTTGCGGAAGGCGATCTTGGGTTCGGCCATGGCTCAGACCCTTTCCTGCCAGTGGGTCAGGCGCTCTTCGGCGCGCACGACGATCCGGTCCATCAGCAGGCCGAGGATGCCGATGGCAACGAGGCTGACGAAGATGGTGGGCAGGTCGTAGTAGAGCTGCGCCTGCTGCATTCGGAAGCCGAGGCCCGACTGCGCCGCGATCAGTTCGGCTG
>NZ_JACIYP010000498.1 GCF_014359905.1 Hoeflea sp.
GACTCTTGGCCTCCAGGATGGATTTGCCCTCGCTGTCGAATCACGACGGGCAGCTCGAATATGGGAAGATTTAGTTATTCTTGCCTGATTCAGCGCCCGAGCGCGGTGCCATTTTCGATAGGTTTCATCAGGTTTCTTCATGCAGTTTGTCTCGATCAGATCCAAAGCTCGGGTCGGACGGCAATATTCTGAACAGGCGGACAATACCAGAACTACGCTGTCATCGAGACGCGGATGTTCGGTCGCTTCACGATCTGGGAGCTCGAGAATCCGCTTCCCTTACGCCGCGAAGCGTCCGCCTTCGATCAATCTGGCCTGCCCCAGTGCGGTCAGGCTTTCCAGCAGGGGTTGCACGGATGTGGTGCGGGCGCGGACGAAGTGGCGGGCGATTTCGGCGGGGGTGGCTTCGCCCATGTTTTGCAACGTGGCTCGGACGGCGGCGATCTGGTCTGGCAGGCGGGCGGGCCAGGGGGTTTTGGCGGTGGGGGTGGCGGTGCCGATGTTCAGTTCGGTTTGTTCGCCCTTTGCCTGCGCTTGGCCTGCGGGGTTCTGATAGTTAGGGCGCAGCCAGCGGACCAGCCTACGTGCCTCTTCCGCCGCGCGGGTGCGGTTCAGGGTGACGAGGTTTTGCAGGATTTCATCCTCGGTCAGGGTGACGGGCCAGCCGTAGGCTTCGGCGGTGGCGGTGTCGATCTGGTCGTGCAGGTCGCGCAGGATGCCAATCAGGCCTTGGTCGTAAACTTCGCGATCCTTGCCCTCGATCCGTTCCCCGGCGCGGAGTTTCTCAAGAACGTTATACATGCCGGTCAGGGTCAGCTTGGGGTGTTCGGCCTGACGCGCCTTGCGGTGCGCGTCGAGGTCTTCGCCAAGCGCGCGCAGGCGGGCGGTTTGGGCTTCGGTCGGGGTTGGGAAGGGGAAGGGGTCGAAGCAGCGCGATTTGTTGTAGCGGGGATCGTTGCCATAGCCAAGGCGGCCACCCGCAGCCAAAGCCCAGACGACATGAAAGCGGCTTGACAGGATGGCAAGCTGTGCCGCGTCATCAAGCCCGATAGCGATCAGCATGTTGTCGGGCAAGGTTTCCGCCCCAAGAAACTGGCAGGTCCGGTGCTTCGTCGTCTCGACGGTGGCGATGTAGCGCGGCAAGCCGTCCAGAACCGGGCGCATATCCTTGCGGGGTTCACCGTGAATCCACCAGTTCCGCTTGTAGCTGTCGCGGTTGTTCTGGTCGCGTTCGGGCTTCACGTTGTCCAGCACATGCTGATACACCGCCGGAAACCGACTGCGCACTTCGGCCTCGGTCAGGCCAAACAGATCAATCACCATCACATTGCGCGGGCTGGCGGTCAGATCGCGGCCATTGCGATAGTGCCGGATGTGGCGTTCCAGCCCCGGCACCGTTCCAAGGCCAAGGGCGCGCGCCTCGGCTGGCGTCACGATGAAGCCCGCGCCGATCAGTTGCATCCCGCGATAGCCAAGCCCCTCATTCGCCTTCAGCGCCACCGCCCCGGCCACATCGGCGCCGGTGCGCAGATTGGCAAAGATCGTGCCGCGGTCCATGTTGAACTCTACCCGGCGGCCCTCGGCTTCCTCGGTTCCCTTATCCTCGGATGCCACCGTGAACAGCCGCCCCTCGCGCCGTCCGGCCTCGGCCACCGTCATGGCGATGCGCACGGCGGCCCCTTCGCCCGCGTCCACCCAAGGGTGATCGGGAATGGCAAAT
>NZ_JACIYP010000499.1 GCF_014359905.1 Hoeflea sp.
CTGAAATCGACCTGACACTTAAGGCAAATGCCGTCGCCCTTTGCGAGGTTGGCCCGTCAAGGACTGAACCGCGATGGAAGGAGGACAAGGACCTGATGGCTTTCCTGAAAACCTTGTAGGCAAACACCGGCTCACGCTGTTGAGGTGATCTGGAAGCCTCGTTCCACATCTTTTGGTGCGAGTTGGGGGCGCAGGGCGGCCCGCAGCGCGTCGAGGCCGGTGGCCTGCAGGTCGTCGTTGAAGTCGCCACCCTGCGGCGACAGCACCAGCACGACGATGCCCGCCGCCACCGCGCGTGCCGTCAGGGCCGCGACAGCCTTGTCGCCCGCGGCATCGGCGTCGCGGGCGATGTAGAGGCGACGCAAGGTTCGCGGGATCTCCAATGCGCCCATATGACCGGCGGACAATGCCGCCGCCATCGGCATCTCCGGCAGGACGGCCCGCAGCGACAGCATCGTCTCGATGCCTTCGCCGACGACAAGGACATCCTCTGCCGCCCCGAAGCGCACGGCATGGCCAAGAAGGTTGCCCATGGCCCTCCGGGGCGTGGTGACCGCCGCCTTGCCCGAGCCGTCCGGCGCGAGCCAGGTGCGGTGCGCGCCGGTGATCCTGCCCCGCAGGTCGGTGACGGACCCGATCATTGCAGGCCGCCGCACTGCCGGGGTGCCATCGTCGGGTTGATAGTAGCAGCGCGGGTGATACCGCAACGCCCCCGCGTCATGAACCGGCAAGATGCAGCGACCGGCCAGATAGGTCTCGACCGGCGTGCCCCGGATCGGCTGCGCCATCGCGATCAGCCGCCTTGCCGCTTCCGGCGATCCCGTCGCGGCCCGGGCAGGTGCAGGATTGATCGCAGCGACAGGCGCGACCTGCGGCAGGCTCAGGAAGCGCCGCGCCTCCTCGGCGACATCGCCGAACGAGGTCATGCCGCAGCTCTCCCGGATCACGTCGAGCAGGTCGCCGTGTTCGGCCGTGGCGGCATCGGTGTTATGTGGAGTTCAACATAAGCAGGATGCGGCGGTCGGACTGCATGGCGATCTGCTGGATATCATCCGCGAGCGGACCGGGATCTCCCGCTTTCCCGATCTTCTGGCCGAAGCCCGGGCGCATCTTGGCCGTCCCCAGCCGGTTCACCCGGATGCGCCAGTGCCGAAGAAGCCCAAATCCGCCAGCGGCACACCAGCGGCAGCGGCGCGTCTGTTTGCAGCCTCTGTGCCGGTCGCAGGCACGCTTGCTGACACCTACCTCCGTTCCCGGGGCCTGACCCAAGGCGGTAGGATGAGCGCCCTTCGCTTCCACCCGAAGTGCTGGCATCGGGATGAGGGTCAGACCAGATCCATCTCCAGACCGGCGCTGATCGCCGCGGTCACCGATGGGGCAGGGGCATTGCAGGGCGTGCATCGCACCTGGTTGGCACCTGACGGACAGGGGAAAGCGGGGCTCAAAGCGCCGCGACGTGCCATGGGTCACCTGTTGGGCAATGCTGTCAGGTTGACCCCGCATGAAGACATCCTCGTGGTCGGCGAAGGAATCGAGACCATGCTGTCCCTGTCCGAGGCGGCCTCCGGCCTTCCCGTCTGGGCGGCGCTCTCGTCGGGTCACCTCGGGGCGGTCCTGCTGCCGGAGGGGCTGCAGCGCCTCTACATCGCCATCGACCGCGATCCGGCGGGGCGGCGCGCGGCGGAGAGGTTGAGCGCCAGAGCCAAAGAGGTCGGGA
>NZ_JACIYP010000005.1 GCF_014359905.1 Hoeflea sp.
CTGTGGCGGATCCGGGAGTCGAAAGACGACGGGATTCGTGCCGGACACGCTCCACTCCCTGCTGCAATGGCCTCGTCCGGGCCGGGCTGCAGGGCAAGGCAGCCGCCTGTCGGATGCGGACATCATCCGGCGACGATCGGGCCGCGCGCGCGTTGCGCCACCCCGGTGCATGTCTCTGACGTGCACCACCTACCCAAATTTCCGAAGGCAAAGCCCGCGTGCGGCCCTCCGGATTGTTTCTGCTCTTTCACCCCGGCAGTATGCTGCGCGGCGGCATTTGCGCATGCCAGATGCCTCCCTTCTCCCTCAGGGAGAAGGTGGCCCGAAGGGCCGGATGAGGGGGCGCGCCCCACCCGCTGAAACTCACCCTCATCGGTCTCGCCGCTTCGCGTCGATCCACCTTCTCCCGGAGGGAGTAGGGAGGCCGCCGGGTGCCCCTGGGGCCCGCCTGGCTCGCAAAACATGGCGGCGCGTCAAGAACGCGCGGCGACTCAGGCGATCGACAGGATCTCCAGATCCTGCTCGTTGACCTCGACCACGTCGCCCACCGCCTTGCCCATCAGCGCGCGCGCCACGGGGGAGGCGAAGGAGATCGCGCCCTGCTTGGGGTCGGCCTCGTCCTCGCCGACGATGCGATAGGTCTGGGGCGGATTGTCGTCGCGGGCGTAGGTCACGGTCGAGCCGAAGGCCACCACGTCATGGGTCTCGGGATCGGGCTGCATCTGGGCAGATCGGACGCGCTCGGCGAAATAGCGCGAATCGCGCAACGGCACCGCCTGCTGGCGGCGGCGCTCGTTGACGTCCTCGATCGCATTGGCCGCATCATAGGCCGAGCGCGCGGCGTCCAGCTCCGCCTGCAGCAGCTTCAGGCCCCGGAGCGTCACCAGATTGGGATGCTCGGAAATCGGCCGGTCGGGCAGCAGCGTTTCGGCGGCTGTTTCGGAACTTTCTTCCTTGGTGAAGGCGACACTCACGGCATTTCTCCATTCGTCCGGTCCTCGCGCGCAAAAACCTGTTCGCGCGCGGCGGCAACCAGCATAGGGTGCGATCGGGTCCGCTGGCAATGCCGGACCGTCCTCGCTCAACGCAGCAACGGGGGGATCGTTCCAGCCGGCAGGGATCAGGTCTGCGGCGCCGCCGCCTTGATCATCTGCACGCCGTTGATCTTGAAGCTGCCGTCGGGCTGGCGTTCGAGCGAATAGAGCGCGGTCCAGTCCGCGCCGTCGGGGCCGGAGATCAGCACCTCCTGCACCAGCCCCGCGCCATCGGGCCCGATCTTGCCGCGGCCGAAGGCGTAGTTGCCGGGGCGGTAGACCGGCTGGTAGCCGCGCCTGACCATGGCGGAAAAACGGTCCTGATCCGGGTAGAGCCGCTTGATCGAGGGGGCTGCGAAGGAATAGGCGGTGGCCATGTCGTCGGCCAGGAACGCCTCGATCTGGCTTTCGATGACGCCGCGCGCCGTCGCCGCGTCATCGGCGCGGGCCGGGCCGAACGTCAGGGCGGCGAGCAGGACCGCCCAGATCCATGCGGGGTGAAACAGGTTTTTCATGATGGCTCCTCTTTCTTGGTCATGAAGATAGGACGGCGGGACGGAATGAAAAGTTTCACCGAGCCGGGATCGCGGAAGGTAACCGGTTCGCGCAGCCCGCAAAAGCTGAAAGACAATGATAGATCATGAAGATAAAGCCGGTTCCTCAGGCAATGGATCCGCCGGTCTTTTGCGTCACGGCACGATCATCACCTTGCCGTCGCCCAGCTTCAGCGCCTCGGGCAGCGCCTGTATCGCCTGGCCAAGCTTCACCGTCGCCACCACTTCAGTCTTCCAGGCGCCCGAGATGAACCGGTTCTGCACCGCGCGCAGCGTCCGCATCTTCTCGAGCATCGAGGCCCGCCTGAACCATTGGCTGAGCCAGAACCCCTCGATCTTCTTGTCCATGAAGATGAACTGGCCCGGTTCGCTGATTGCCGGGGCCTCGGTGGCAAGCCTTCCATAGATGATCCAACGGGCGCGGTTGGGCATGGCCATGAAGATGTCCGCAGACTGCTGGCTCGCCACCGCATCGAGCAGGATCCGCGGCTTCTCGGACCCGCAAAGGGCGGCGAGCCTGGAGGCGAAGTCCGGATCGGTACTCAACAGAACGTGGCTCGCGCCAAGCTCCTTGAGGTGCTCGGCCTGGCTCTCCTTGCGGATCACCGCGATCATCGCATAGCCGTTGTCGCGGGCGAGCCCGGCCATCAGCTTGCCGAGCTGGGAGAAGGCCGCGGTGAAGACAAAGCTCTTCGCGCCCGACTGCTTGACGATGTCGAACATCGCCCAGGCGGTCACCGGATTGACCACATGGCCCGCGGCATCCTCGTCACGCATGCCCTGCCTGATCACAACGCACATCGCGGCCGGCACCACGATATATTCGGCCCAGGCGCCAGATCCCGTGACGCCGCCGACAAAGGCCACCCGCTTGCCCTTGAGCCATCGCGCATACAGCCCCTGGCCACCCACCACGTCGCCGACACCCTCGAAGCCCGCGGGCTGGCCCTTGACGCGGGGCTGGCCGTATTCGCCCTTGATGAAATAGAGATCGGACGGATTGACCGAGGCCATCCGCACCCTGACCAGGACCTGCCCCGGCCCTGCCTTCGGCACGGGCAGGGAGCCGTAGTCGAGATAGGGTTCGAGCGTCTCGATCGCAGCGCCTTCGCGGCTGGGGGCGAAACCGTCCTGTTTGAGGATCAGGGCGTTCATGGTGCTGGGCAGGGTCATGGTCGGTCCTTACGGAATGAGAATCGTCTTGCCGATGGCGCCACGGTCGAGAATGCGCTGCAGCGCGGCTGCGGCCTCTGACAGCGGACGGCGTTCGTCGATGCGCGGCTTGATCAGGCCGGTGGAATGCCAGGCAAACAGTTCGCGGTTGTTGGCGGCGTAGACCTCCGGCTCCTTGGCGGTGAACGCGCCCCAGAACACGCCAACCAGGGAAAATTCCTTGAGCAGGACCAGGTTTGCCGGCAGTTTGGGGATCTCGCCCGAGGCAAAGCCCACCACCAGCAGCCTGCCGTTGCGCGCCATGGCGCGGGCGGCGACGTCAAACGCCGCGCCGCCGACCGGATCGAACACCACGTCGATGCCGCCGGGATGATCGCGCTTGAGGCTCTCGCGCAGGCCGTCATAGGGCAGGGCGCTGTCCGCGCCCGCTTCCAGGCAGGCCGCCCGCTTCTCGTCCGTGGAGGCCACCGCGATGACACGGGCGCCGATGGCCTTGCCGATGGAAATCGCCGCCATCCCGGTCGATCCGGCGCCGCCGAGCACCATCAGCGTCTCGCCGGATCTGAGATGGGCGCGTTGTCTCAGCGCATGATGGGCCGTGCCCCAGGCGCACATCAGCGCGCAGGCCTCGTCACAGGCCATGGTCTCGGGCAGGACGAAGACTTTGGCGGCCGGCGCCAGCACCTTCTCGGCATAGCCGCCGATGTCGACCAGCGCCACGGCGCGGTCGCCCTTCTTGACATGGGTGACGGCCTCGCCCACCGCCTCGACCACGCCGGCCGCCTCCATGCCCGGCACGAAAGGCGTCTCGGGCTTCATCTGGTAAAGCCCCTGGACCAGCAACCCGTCGGGAAAATTCACCCCGATGGCCTCAGCCCGGATCACAACCTCATCGGGACCCGGTGTCGGATCGGCCACATCGCGGTAGTCGAGATTGGAAACCGGACCATATTCGGGGCAGACAACGGCTTTCATCGGGATCAGACCTTTTCCTGTGTGTAGCGCTTGAGCTCGGTGCGCGCCACCTGGCGGCGGTGCACGGCGTCGGGGCCGTCGGCAAGCCTGAGCGTGCGCAGATGCGTCCACATGCGGGCGAGCGGCGTGTCCTGGGACATGCCTTGCCCGCCAAACATCTGCGCCGCCTCGTCGGTCACCTTCAGCGCCACGCGCGGCGCCACCACCTTGATCTGGCTGATCCAGGGCGCGGCCGCCACCGCATTGCCCTGATCCATCATCCAGGCGGCCTTGAGGCACAGAAGCCGCGCCATCTCGATCTCCATGCGGCTTTCGGCGATGATGTCGTAATTGGCGCCCAACTGCGCCAGCTTCTTGCCGAAGGCCTCACGCTCGAGCGCCCGTCTGCACATCAGTTCGAGCGCCATCTCCGCCTGGCCGATGGCGCGCATGCAATGGTGGATGCGGCCCGGCCCGAGCCGTCCTTGCGCGATCTCGAACCCCTTGCCCTCGCCGACCAGAAGGTTGGAGGCAGGCACCCGGACATCGGTGAACTTGAGATGGAGATGGCCGTGCGGCGCGTCGTCCTGGCCATAGACCTGCATCGGCCTGAGCTTCTCGATGCCCGGCGTATCCGCGGGCACCAGGATCATCGAATGCCGCGCGTGCTTGGGCGTGTCGTCGTCGCCGGTCCTGACCATGACGATGTAGATCTTGCAGCGCGGGTCGCCGGCGCCCGAGGCCCACCATTTCTCGCCGTTGAGCACGTAAGCATCGCCGTCGCGCAGGCAATCCATCGCGATGTTGGTGGCGTCCGAGGAGGCGACGTCGGGTTCGGTCATCAGATAGGCGGAGCGGATCTCGCCATCAAGCAGCGGCTCGAGCCAGCGCTTCTTGTGCTCGGGCGCGCCGTAGCGGTCGATCACCTCCATGTTGCCGGTGTCGGGCGCCGAGCAGTTGAAGGTTTCGGCGCCCAGATGCGCCTTGCCCATTTCCTCGGCGAGATAGGCGTATTCGACCGTGGTCAGGCCGCCCTCCGCCTGTGTGCGCCACAGGTTCCACAAGCCCCGCGCCTTGGCCTTGGCCTTGAGCCCTTCGAGGATCTCGGTCTGGCGGTCGGTATAGCTCCAGCGGTCGCCCTTGGCGCCCACTTCGGCGAGGAACTCCTCATCGAGCGGCATGATCTCGGTGCGCACCATGTCGCGCACGGCGTCGAGAATGGGCTGCAAATGGGCGGTGATGCCCAGGTCCATGGATCCTGCTTCGGTCAAAATGTCCTCCAAGCGGTTGCATGCGCCACACGATTTGGCCTTTGCCGAATCTTCCCTTTACGCGCACGTCAATTCTGCGCCATGCTAGTCGCCTTGGCAGCGGGCGGCAATCGCCCGAAGGCCAATTCGACCGGACAGAGCGTTGCCATCGCGGCCCTGTGTCAGGCTGGAGATGAAATCGGGAGGCAGCAGGAATGAGTTACACAGAAAGCCTGTTTTCGGTGCAGGGCAAGATTGCGCTGGTCACCGGCGGCGCCACCGGCATCGGCCGGATGATCGCGACGGGGCTGGCGCTCGCCGGCGCCCGTGTGATGATTGCCTCGCGCAAGGGCGAGGAGTGCGTCAGGGCGGCCGAAGAGATCGCGGCTCTGGCCGGAGAAGGATCCGCGGAGGGCTTTGCCGGCGATGTCGGAACGGAAGAGGGGGTGCTGGCGCTGGCGGAAGCCGTCCGGTCGCGAACCGACAGGCTGCACATCCTCGTCAACAACGCCGGCGTGTCCTGGGGCGCGGATTATGCCGCGTTCCCGCATGCGGCCTGGGCCAAGGTGATGGCGGTCAACGTGGCGGGCCTGTTCACACTCACCCGCGAACTGACGCCGCTGATGGTCGGTGCGGCGAGCGACGACGATCCCGCGCGGATCATCAATCTCGGTTCGGTCATGGGCACGCAGCCCGTCGCGGACGGGGCCTATTCCTATGCGGCCTCGAAAGCGGCGGTGCATCACCTGACCCGCATCCTTGCCGAGGAGCTTGCCGGACGGCGAATCACCGTCAATGCCTTCGCGCCGGGCCCGTTCCAGAGCCGGATGACCGCGTTTGCGACCTCGCGCGACGAGCAGGTCGAGAAAGTGGCGGCAGGCGTACCGCTGGGCCGAATGGGTGGGGGCGACGATGTGGCGGGAGCGGCGATCTATCTGTGCAGCCGCGCCGGGTCCTATGTCACCGGGGCAATTCTTCCCATTGATGGCGGGCTGTCGGTGAGCCACGATGTCCGCCTGTTCAAGGATGCATGAGATGGACAGCGAACCTTTTGACATGGAAGCCCTGGCGGACGAGCTGCATGAGCTCGTGCCCGGATTTTCCGGCCTGCACGCCATCGAGAAATTCAACACCGGCCAGTCCAACCCGACCTACCGGGTGGAGGCCGACAGCGGCCGCTATGTGCTCCGCGCCAAGCCGGCGGGGACGCTTTTGAAATCCGCCCACCAGGTGGACCGGGAATTCCGGGTCATGAAGGCGCTGCACGACAATGGTGTGCCGGTGCCGAAGGTCTATGCCCTGTCGGGCGAGCACAGCGCCATCGGCCGGATGTATTTCGTCATGGAAATGGTCGAGGGCCGCATCTTCTGGGATCCGGCGCTGCCCGGCATGAGCACGGACGAGCGCGCCGCCATCTATGACGGCATGAACGACGTGCTGGCGCGGCTGCACCGGGTCGATCCGGAGGCTGCGGGACTGGCCGATTTCGGCCGTTCGGGCAATTATTTCGCCCGCCAGATCCGGCGCTGGAGCGAGCAATATATCGCCAGCAAGACCGAGGACCTGGCCGACATGGACCGGCTGATGGACTGGCTGTGGGAAAACCTGCCCGACGACGACGGGCTGGTCCGCGTCGTGCATGGCGATTTCCGCCTGGACAACATGATCTTCTCCGCCCACGGCGAAAAAGTGCTGGCGCTGATCGACTGGGAACTCTCGACGCTCGGCCATCCGCTCGCCGATCTGTCCTACCAGTGCATGCAATGGCGGCTGCCGCATGCGAGCGGCTTTCGCGGCCTGGGCGGGCTCGACCGGGCGGGCCTCGGGATTCCGAACGAGGAGGATTATGTGGCGCGCTATGCGGAGCGGAGCGGCATCGCGATTGCCAACTGGCCGTTCTGCCTGGCGTTCTCCTTCTTCCGGCTCGCGGCGATCCTGCAGGGCGTCTATAAGCGCTCTCTCGACGGCAACGCCTCCAACCCGGAAGGCGCCCGGGAGATCGCCAAGGCGGTGCCGCTGCTGGCCTCGATGGCCAATGACGTCATGTCCGGGAAAGGCTGAGCCATGGCGGATTTTTCGGGCCGCGTGGTGCTCCTCACCGGCGCCACCGGCGGCTTCGGCCGGGCCGCGGCGCGCTATTTTGCAGATGCCGGCGCAAGCCTGGTGCTCAGCGATCTCAAGGCCGAGCCGCTCGAGCGGCTCGCGGCCGAGCTTTCGGGCACTGTCAGGACCCTCGCCGGAGACGTCAGCGATCCGGCCCTTTCGGAACGGCTGGTGGAGGCGGCGCTCGCGGACTTTGGCCGTCTCGACGTGGCGGTCAACAATGCCGGCGTCGTCCACGACATGGCGCCGCTGCCGAAGACGCCGGTCGATGTGGCGCGCAAGGTCATCGATGTCGACTTGATGGGCGTGTTTTACGCCATGCGGGCGCAATTGCCGGTTCTCGAACAGCGTTTTCGCGACACGGGCGAGGTGGGCGCCATCGTCAATGTCGCCTCCGTCGCGGGCGTCGTCGGCGCGCCGATGCTGTCGGTCTATTCGGCCGCCAAGCATGGCGTGGTGGGGCTGACCAAGTCGGCGGCAATCGAATATGCGCGCCGCGGCGTGCGGGTCAACGCGCTCTGTCCCTCCTTCGCCCGCACGGCGATGGCCGAGGACTTCCTCGACAAGGCGGGCAAGGACCACGATGCGGCCGAGGCCGCGCTTGTACAGGCCATCCCCATGCGACGGCTGGCCGAGGTCGACGAGGTGATCGCCGGGCTCGTCTTCCTGGCCGATCCGGCGTCGAGTTTCGTCACCGGCCAGACGCTGCAGATCGACGGCGGCCTCTCGGCGGCTTGACCGGGCATTGTTTTTTGCACAACGGTTGCACACTCGGGCGTGTTGAACATCAAGACCGGGCAGTGCACAGTACCGACCACACAATCATTCCCGGGAGGCATCATCATGCAGGAACTCACACATTTCATCGGCGGCAAGCATGTGAACGGCACATCAGGCCGCTTTGCCGACGTGATGAACCCGGCGACGGGCGAAGTGCAGGCGAAAGTGCCGCTCGCTTCCAACGAGGAACTGGCGCATGCGGTCGCCGTCGCCGCCAAGGCTCAGGTCGGCTGGGCCGCGACCAACCCGCAGAAGCGGGCGCGGGTGCTGATGAAGTTCGTCGAACTTCTGCACCGCGACATGAACAAGCTGGCCGAAGCGTTGTCGCGCGAGCACGGCAAGACCATTCCCGACGCCAAGGGCGACATCATCCGCGGACTGGAAGTGGCTGAATTCTGCTTCGGCGCGCCGCATCTGCTCAAGGGCGAGTTCACCGAGGGCGCGGGCCCCGGCATCGACATGTATTCGCTGCGCCAGCCGCTGGGCGTGGTCGCAGGCATCACCCCGTTCAACTTCCCGGCGATGATCCCGATGTGGAAGTTCTGCCCGGCGATTGCCGCCGGCAACGCCTTCATCCTCAAGCCCTCCGAACGCGACCCGTCGGTGCCGTTGATGCTGGCCGAGCTGATGAGCGAGGCGGGCGCGCCCGACGGCATCCTCAATGTCGTCAACGGCGACAAGGATGCGGTCGACGCGATCCTCGACCATCCCGACATCATGGCCATCGGCTTTGTCGGCTCGACCCCGATCGCCCAGTACATCTACGGCCGCGGCTGCGCCAACGGCAAGCGGGTGCAGTGCTTCGGCGGCGCCAAGAACCACATGATCATCATGCCCGACGCCGACATGGACCAGGTCGTGGACGCGCTGATTGGCGCGGGGTACGGCGCCGCGGGCGAGCGCTGCATGGCGATTTCGGTGGCCGTGCCGGTGGGCGAGAAGACCGCAGATCTCCTGATCGAGAAGCTCGCGCCCCGCGTCGAAGCGCTGAAGATCGGACCCTACACGGACGGCGACGATGTCGATTTCGGTCCGCTGGTAACGCGCCAGGCGCGTGACCGGGTGCTGGGCCTGATCAATTCCGGCGTCGAGCAGGGCGCCAAGCTCGTGGTCGACGGCCGCGATTTCTCCATGCAGGGCTACGAGAACGGCTATTTCGTCGGCGGCTGCCTGTTCGACAACGTCACCCGCGACATGGACATCTACACCCAGGAGATCTTCGGCCCGGTGCTGTCCGTCGTGCGCGCACCCAACTATGCCGAGGCGCTGCGCTATCCGATGGAGCATGAATACGGCAACGGCACCGCGATCTACACCCGCGACGGCGACACCGCCCGCGATTTCGTCAGCCGCATCAATATCGGCATGGTCGGCGTCAACGTGCCGATCCCGGTGCCGCTCGCCTACCACACCTTCGGCGGCTGGAAGAAATCCGGCTTCGGCGATCTCAACCAGCACGGCCCGGACGCCTTCCGCTTCTACACCCGCACCAAGACAGTGACCGCGCGCTGGCCTTCGGGTATCAAGGAAGGCGCCGAGTTCGTTATCCCGACCATGGGGTAATCAAGACAAACCTGAGGAATGATCGATTAGCGATCGATCATTCCCGGCGCGAGGAGGCGGTTGGGGTATGGATTTTGAACTGAACGGGGAACAGCAGGCGATCTTCGACATGGCGCGGGAGTTCGGCGCCGAGCAGATCGCGCCGTTTGCGGCGACATGGGAAAAGGACGGCGCCATCCCGCGCGCGGTACTGGAAGCCGCTGCGGCGCTCGGGCTGGCGGCGATCTACGTTCCGGAAGAGGACGGCGGCTCGGGCCTGACCCGGCTCGACGCGACGCTGGTGTTCGAAGCCCTGTCGATGGCCTGTCCGTCGGTGGCCTCGTTCCTGTCGATCCACAACATGTGCACCTGGATGGTGTCGAGCTACGGCTCGGACGCGATGAAGGCGCGGCTGTTGCCCGATCTCGTCACCATGAAGACCATCGCGTCCTATTGCCTGACCGAACCGGGGTCGGGATCGGACGCCTCGGCGCTCCGCACCCGCGCCGAGCGCACCAATGAGGGCTACAAGCTCAACGGCGCCAAGGCGTTCATCTCCGGCGGCGGCTTCTCCGATCTCTACCTGGTGATGACGCGCACCGGCGCCGACGGTCCCAGGGGGATCTCCGCGGTCGTGGTGGAGAACGGTACGCCAGGCCTTACCTTCGGGGCGGCGGAAGAGAAGATGGGCTGGCGCTCGCAGCCGACATCGCAAGTGCAGTTCGACGATTGCGTCATTCCGGCCGAAAACCTCATCGGCGAGGAAGGGGCAGGGTTCCGCTACGCCATGAGCGGGCTCGACGGCGGCCGGCTCAACATCGCCGCATCCGCGCTGGGCGGCGCGCAGTCGGCGCTCGACAAGACGCTAGTCTACATGGGCGAGCGCGAGGCCTTCGGCAAGACAATCGACCAGTTCCAGGCGCTGCAGTTCCGGCTCGCCGACATGGAGACCGACATGCAGGCGGCGCGGATCTTCCTGCGCCAGGCCGCGAGCAAGCTCGACCGGAAATCCCCCGACGCCACCAAATATTGCGCCATGGCCAAGCGGCTGGTCACCGACACCGCCTTCCGCGTCGCCAATGACGCGCTGCAACTGCATGGCGGCTACGGCTATCTCGCCGACTACGGCATCGAGAAGATCGTCCGCGATCTGCGCGTGCACCAGATTCTCGAAGGCACCAACGAGATCATGCGGGTGATCATTTCGCGCGCATTGCTCGCCGAGAGGGCCGCATGAGCATCCGCATCCGCAAGATCGGGCGGATCGGCCAGATCACGCTGCAGCGGCCCGAGGCGCTCAACGCCGTGACCCACGAGATGGTGCTCAAGATCGAGGCCGCGCTTGACGGCTGGCGCGACGACGAGCGCGTCGCCTGCGTGCTGATCGATGCCGAGGGGCACAAGGCGTTCTCGGCCGGCGGCGACCTGCAACACATGTACGACACGGCGTCGAAAGGCGATTTCGAGGCCGGCCGCACCTTCTGGCGCGATGAATACCGGCTCAACGCCAAGATCGCCACCTATACCAAGCCCTATATCGCGCTGTGCCAGGGCTTCGTCATGGGCGGCGGCGTCGGGGTGTCGCTGCACGGCTCGCACCGGGTGGTCGGCGAAAGCTCGAAGATCGCCATGCCCGAATGCGCCGTGGGCCTCGCGCCCGATGTCGGCGGCTCGCTGCTGCTGGCCCGCGCACCGGGGCATCTGGGCGAATATCTCGGCGTCACCGGCACAAGGATGAACGCCTCGGACGCGATCCTGGCCGGATTTGCGGATTATTTCATTCCGGAGGCCGAATGGCCGGGCCTGACCGAAGACCTCATCGAGACCGGAGACTGGTCTGCGGTGTCGAGTCTCGCGCGCGATCCGGAAGACGGGCCGCTGATGGGCTTGCGCGGGCAGGTGGACGCGGTATTTTGCAAGTCTACGCTTACGGAGATGCTCGCGTCGCTGCCTGACACCGACTGGGGCGCGGCGACGATGAAGGCCATCCGCGCGGCCTCGCCGCTGTCGGTGGCCTGCACCATAGACCTGGTGCGCCGGGCACGGGCGAGCGGCGACATCCGGATGGCGCTTCAGCAGGAATACCGCTTCACCTCGCGCAGCGCGTCGGAGGGTGATTTCATCGAGGGCATTCGCGCGGCGATCATCGACAAGGACCGCAACCCGCGCTGGCGCCATGCCCGTGTCGAGGACGTGACGCAAGCCGAGGTCGAGGCCATGCTGGCGGCACCGCCGGGCGGCGATATCGGGTTTTGACGCGGCATTGGCCATCGTTTTCGAAATGAATGATTGGGAGGACTTGGCATGAAGATCGGGTTTATCGGACTGGGCAACATGGGCGCGCCGATGGCGGCCAATCTCGTCAAGGCGGGACACGAAGTGACCGGCTTCGATGTGGCGGGCGTCCAGATCGAGGGCGCGGCGACCGCCGCATCGGCAGCGGAGGCAGCTTCGGGCCAGGATGCCGTGATCACCATGCTGCCCAATGGCGAAATCCTGCGCGCGGTCTATGCCGAGATCGCACCCGCCGGTGACAAGGGCGCGGTGTTCATCGATTGCTCGACGGTGGACGTCGACAGCGCCCGCGCCGCCCACGAAATGGCAGCGGCGAACGGCCTGCTGTCGGTGGACGCACCCGTGTCGGGCGGCGTCGGCGGGGCGTCCGCCGGCACGCTCACCTTCATGGCGGGCGGCAGCGACGAGGCGTTTGCGCGCGCGGCACCGCTGTTCGAAATCATGGGTCAGAAGGCGGTGCATTGCGGCGAGGCCGGCGCCGGGCAATCGGCCAAGATCTGCAACAACATGCTGCTCGGCATTTCGATGATCGGCACCTGCGAGGCCTTCGCGCTGGCCGAGAAGCTGGGACTGTCGGCGCAAAGCCTGTTCGACGTGGTCTCGACGTCGTCGGGTTCGTGTTGGTCGGTCAACGTCTATTGCCCGGTGCCCGGCGTCGGCCCGCAAAGCCCGGCCGACAACGGCTACAGACCGGGCTTTGCCGCCGAACTGATGCTCAAGGACCTGAAGCTGTCGCAGCAGGCCGCGCAAAGCGTCGCAGCGCAGACGCCGATGGGCGCGCGCGCCACCGAGCTTTATGCGGAGTTCGTCGCCGGCGAAGGCAAGGGCCGGGATTTTTCGGCGATGATCGAAAAGCTGAAGTGAAGCGGAGAGTGTCGTGCTCTTTGATCACGCTTGGGTTATTGTGAATCTGTATTTCATGCGCTGATGCGCGCGCAGAAGGAGCGGGCTTTCCATGGCTGACGGCTCACCGGTGCTGATTGAGGAGGGGCTGCGGCAGGAGCATCGCGATATCGCGGTCGATCTGTTCTGGGAGGCGTTCCGGGAGAAGCTCGCGCCGGTGATGAAGCCCGAGGCGCGGTCGCTGTCCTTCCTGCGCACCGCGGTCGATCCAAGCCATGCGATCAGCGCGATCTCGGATCAGGGCGCGCTGCTCGGCATCGCCGGGTTCAAGACCTCCCGTGGCGGCTTCGTCGGCGGCGGCATGCGGCAATTGCGCGGCGCCTATGGCGTGTTCGGCGGCCTCTGGCGCGGCGCGGTCCTCTCGGCGCTCGACCGGCCGGTGGTGCCCGGCTCGCTGCTGATGGACGGCATCTTTGTCGCGCAGAGCGCGCGCGGGCAGGGCGTTGGCACGCTGCTGCTCGATGCCATCAAGCGGAAGGCGCGCGAGCTTGGCTCCACCAATGTCCGGCTCGACGTGATCGACAGCAATCCGCGCGCCCGGGCGCTCTATATGCGGCAGGGCTTCGTGGCCCTGGAGACCAGCGAGACCGGGCTGTTCCGGCACGTTTTCGGGTTCAGATCGTCGACCCGGATGATCTGCGAGTTATGAAGAAGCCGAATGGCCGCGACGGGCGGCCACCCAGGATTGTGCAGACCGTTGCGGTCAAGCAGGTCTGACGGGTGCTGAAGTCAGACCTTTTTGAGCAGATTGCCCACGGCCAGCACGACATAGGCGATGACGACAATCCAGAAGGCCGAGATCGGCAGGCCCGGAATGACCGCGAGGCCGGCCAGGATGCCGACGATGGCGATGACGAGCGAGAGCAAGAAGACGATCTGAGTGGGAGCGCTTAGGTTCATGGTAATTCCCTCTGTGACAAGAATTTGCCTCGGGATTCACTCCGCGACAGCGTCCGGTGGCCTTGGGCGCGCCCGGTCCGCGCATCAGGCCTACGTTGAATAGGCAACGCTGACAAGACATCAGGCCTGCCGCGGGTCTCGCCGCTGAGATAAGTGTGGACGGCCTTGCGGGCCCACGGGCCCAGCGGTTGATGGTTTCACTTACAACTGATTTCATGCGAACGGATGGCCTGGCTTCGTGGAGGCCCGGGTTGAGGCATGGCCATGGCGGATCTGCAGGGCACTGCGAGGATGAATGGCTGAAGCCGGGACACGGCATTGGGCGCGGCAATTTGGTCGCACCGCCAGGATCCCGGCGGCTTCGAAAAGCTCTCGACGCGGACCCCGAAAAGGGTCACTCTCTCAGTGAGGATGAGACCAATGACCGTTGCACGATTTCCACGAATGCTGACCCGCAGGCGCGCCGGGCGGGGGGCGCTGTGAGCGGACGTCTGGTCATATTGGGCTCGAAGGGCGGCCCGGCGATCCGTCCGGGCGGGCCATCGCCGACATCATCGTTGATCGAGATCGGCGGTCGCCGGATCGTGATCGATTGCGGGCTGGGCGTGGCGCGCGGGCTTGTCGAGGCCGGACTGGCGCTCTCCGAACTGGACCTGATCCTGATCACGCATCTGCATTCCGACCATGTGCTCGAACTGGGGCCGCTGCTGCACACGGCCTGGACCGCCGGGCTCAAGCGCCCCGTCCGTGTGTTCGGGCCGGTGGGCACCAAGGCTGTCTGGGATGGGTTCTGCGCCTCGCTGAGCTATGACATCGCTCTCAGGATCGACGATGAGGGCCGCCCCGATATCCGCGCCCTGGTGACAGTTGCCGAATTCGGCGAAGGCGTGCTGCTGGAGGAAGGCGGGCTCACGATCGAGGCCCTGCGCGTCGAACACCCGCCGGTCACCGAGTGCTATGCGCTGAGACTGACGCAGGATGGCCGCGTCATCGTGTTTTCATCCGACACCGCGTATTTCCCGCCTTTGGCGGAATTTGCCCGCGACGCCGATATCCTGGTGCATGAAGCCATGCATCCGGATGGCGTCGACCGGCTGGTGGAGCGGACCGGCAATGGCGCGCGGCTGAAGGCGCACCTGCTGGCAAGCCACACCATGGCGGCCGATGCC
Organism: Hoeflea sp.; assembly: GCF_014359905.1. Classification (GTDB taxonomy): domain Bacteria; phylum Pseudomonadota; class Alphaproteobacteria; order Rhizobiales; family Rhizobiaceae; genus Hoeflea. The sequence continues at coordinate 14,658 of NZ_JACIYP010000005.1, forward strand.
GGGCGGATCGCGCGGGATGCGGGCGTCGCTCACCTGGTGCTGCATCACCTGGTTCCCGCCGACGATCCGGCGATTGCCGAAATTCACTGGACCGAACAGGTCCGCACGAGCTGGGACGGAGCGCTGACCATCGGTCGTGATGGGCTGGACCTGCCGCTGCCTGGCTCCAAACACCAAAGGAAAACCGCATGAAACTCGCCACACTCCGCGACGGAAGCCGTGACGGCCGCCTGGTCGTCGTCTCGCGTGATCTGACCCGGGCAACCGGCGTGCCGCACATCGCGCGCACGCTGCAGGCTGCACTCGATGACTGGAAACATGTGGCCCCGCGCTTGAAGGACGTGGCCGAGATGATGGAAACGGGCGCGGAACCCACCGAACGATTCCACGAGCGCGACGCGCTGTCGCCGCTGCCGAGGGCCTACCAGTGGGCCGACGGGTCGGCCTATGTCAATCATGTCGAACTGGTGCGCAAGGCGCGCGGCGCCGAGATGCCGGCGAGCTTCTGGGAGGTGCCGCTGATGTACCAGGGCGGATCGGACACATTCCTCAGCCCCCGCGGCCCGATCCGCATGGCCGACGAGGCCTGGGGCATCGATTGCGAGGGCGAGGTGGCGGTGATCGTAGGCGACGTGCCGATGGGCGCCGACATCGACACCTGCCGCGAGGCTATCAAGCTCGTCATGCTGGTCAACGACGTCAGCCTGCGCGGGTTGATCCCGGGCGAACTCGCCAACGGCTTCGGTTTCTTCCAGTCGAAACCCTCCTCGGCCTTCTCGCCGGTCGCGGTGACGCCGGAAATGCTGGGCGAGGCCTGGGACGGCGGCAAGCTCAGTCTGCCGCTCGAAGTCGATCTCAACGGCGAGCCCTTCGGGCGCGCCAATGCCGGTGTCGACATGACCTTCGATTTCCCCAGGCTGATCGCCCATGCGGCCAAGACCCGGGCGCTGTGCGCGGGCTCGATCATCGGCTCGGGCACCGTGTCAAACAAGGGCGCCGACGGCGGCCCCGGCAAGCCGGTCAGCGAAGGCGGCGCGGGCTATTCCTGCATCGCCGAGATCCGCATGATCGAGACCATCGCGTCGGGCGCGCCGAAAACGCCGTTCCTGCGCTTTGGCGACACAGTGCGCATCGACATGAAGGACGGCCATGGCCACTCGATCTTCGGCGCAATCGAACAGGTGGTGGAGAAGGCCTGATCGATGCAAACCCCCATACTCTATGACTACTGGCGCTCGTCGGCGAGCTACCGCGTCCGCATCGCGCTCAACCTGGCGGGCATCGCGTACGAGGCCGTTGTGGTCGATCTGCTCGGCAGGGCGCACAAGAGCCCCGAACACCTTGCCCGCAATCCGCAAGGGCTGGTGCCGGCGCTGGCGATCGACGGGCTGATGCTCACGCAGTCGCTGGCGATGATCGAATACATCATCGAGACCCGCGGCGTGGCCCTGCTGCCCGACGAGCCGGCGGACCGGGCAAGGGTGCGGGCGCTGGCGCATGCGATCGCCATGGACATCCATCCGGTCTGCAACATGGGCGTGGTGGCGCATGTGCTGGAGCTTGCCGGCGGCGACGAGGCCATGCGGGTGGCCTGGATGCAGCGGTTCATCGGCGTTGGCCTCGAAGCCTTCGAGGCGCTGCTCGACCATCCGAACACCGGCCAGTTCTGTCATGGCGAGACGCCGGGGCTCGCCGACATCTGCCTGATCCCGCAGGTCTACAATGCCGAGCGCTGGGGCGCCGATATTTCAGGCCTCGGCCGCATTCAGGCGATCCGGGCGGCCTGCGACCGGCTGCCTGCTTTCATCAACGCACATCCGGACCGGGTGAAGGCTTAGCCGGCTTCAGAGCCTTGAAAGGCGTTTCTCGACCGCCGCAAGATAGGTGGCCCGGGTCTGAGGCGTCGACTTGTCCATCAGGTAGTGCGCCATGAACACCCGTCGGCAGCGTTTACCGCACAGAGCCCGCATGCCGCGCAGGATGGTGCGCTTGCCGGGATGGCCGACCATATAGGACCACCAGCTCGGCGCACCGCAAGTGGTAATCACGCCGAGCAGATTGACATGGGTCATCAAGGGCCTGATCGGGCCGGGGCCGTCGGGGATCTCGAAGGTCAGGTCGCCGGTCCAGACCCGGTCGAGCCAGCCTTTCAGCATCGCCGGCAGGCCGTACCACCAGGTCGGATAGACAAAGATCATGCCTTCGGCCGCCTTGAGCCGTCTTGCGTGGTCGGGAAACGGATGATCGGCGAGTTTCATCTCGTTGTAGTGGCGCCGTTCCTCCGCCGGCATCACCGGGTCGAACCCCTCGGCGTAGAGATCGAGCAGGTCGATCTCGTGGCCGGCCTTCTCCAGACCGCGAATGGCGGCGTCGCGGACGGCTGCGCAAAAACTCTCGGGAACCGGGTGACAATAGACCAGCAGAATTCGCATCAGAATGTATCCAGGGCTCTTTCCACGCGCGTCATGAATGCCTGACGCGTTTGAATGGTGGAAAGGTTCATCGCGTAATGGGCCAGGTATTTGACTTTCGCACCGGGCTTGATGGTGGCGCGCAGCATGCGATTGGCGATCCTGCGCGGCGGGTCGCCCATCAGCCAGGAGCGGAAGCGCGAGCCGCCATAGGAGGTGACGACCAGGATCTTTTCGATGTTGTGCAGCGTCGGCTGCACCTTGCCGTCGACCAGGCCGAAGGAGACGCCGGGGAGAAACACCCGGTCGAACCAGCCCTTGAGGATAGCCGGGTAGCCATAGTTCCAGACCGGATAGACCAGCACCAGCGCCTGGGCCGCGAGCAGCCGCTCGACATAATGCTCGACCGGCTGCCGGTTGATCGCTGTGTCATGGTAGTTGAGCCGCTCCGTCTCGCTCAGCACCGGGTTGAAGCAGTCGGCGTAGAGGTCGAGGACATCGACCTCGTGGCCCTTCTGCGCGAGCCGGTCGCGGCTCATGCGAAACAGGCTTGCATTGAAGCTTGACGCCACGGGGTGGGCGTGGACCAGAAGGATGCGCATCCGGATTGCCTCAGCTTGCCTGTTTCAAGCCCTTGAACAACCAGATCTCACCGGAACTGAAATCATAGTCCGGATCGTCCCAGGCGATCATCTTGCCGGGATTGAGCAGGCCCTTGGGATCGGCCTGGCGCTTGAACGCGAGCTGGATCTCGTCGGTCTGCTTCATGCCGCCTTCTTCGAGCGTGAAGCGATGCGGGTTGAAGATCGGAACGCCGTTGGCCATGTGCAGGTCCATGATCTGCTCGAGCCTTTCCTCGGTCGTGAAGCGGATCAGCGGCAGGCCGAAGCAGGTGATGTCGCCGTCAAAGCGGACGAATTCGAGATGCGAGATCATCTCGCCCGGAAACATCCGGTCCATTTTCGAAGCGAGTTCGAGCTGGTTGGGGAAAGGATAGAGCGACTGCAGATAGGTCCAGGCCGGATCGACGCGCAGCGCCCGCAGCGTGGTGTGGTTCCACGACAGCTCGAACACCGGCGGCAGGCCCTTGAGGTCCTCGGCCGAGGCCGTCGTCGCATCGAACGCGACCCGCCCCGGATGCCGCGCCGTGAACGCCTTGAAGGCGTCGTGACTCTGCGGCGCGACCATGACCAGCACCACGCTCTCGCCTTCGCCCAGAAACTTCCGGTGGCGCTTGAAATAGTCATACGGGCAGGGTGCTGCCACCACCGAGATCAGCTTGGTGAGAATGCCGTCCTGGCGCGCCAGCGCATTGGCGTAGGACGCCGCAGACTCGAAACCGTCGAAGCCGACGATGGCGTCGACCCAGTCATAGGCGGCGGTGAGCGGCATCTCGATTTCGGTGATGATGCCGTTGGTGCCGTAGGCGTGAGTGACCTTGTGCAGGTCGGCGCCGGTCAGGTCCAGCACCTGCGGCTCCTCCTCCATGGTGACGACGCGCAGGCGGATGACGTTGCCGAAGTCGCGCAACCCGCCCCAGTTGATCGAGCCGACGCCGCCCGAGCCGCCGGCGATGAAGCCACCGATGGTGGCGGTGTGGGTGGTGGAGGGATGCATCCTGAGTTCCTGGCCGCTGGCCCGCGCGGCCTTGTCGAGATCGGCGCAGATCACGCCGGGGCCGCAGACGACGCGGCCGGGCGCGATCTCGCGGATGTCGTCGAGGTCGGCGAGGCTCAGGACCACGCCGCCCGAGAGCGGCATCGCCTGGCCGTAATTGCCGGTGCCGGTGCCGCGCGGCGTGACGGGAACGTCGTGCCGGTAGCAGGCCTTGAGAACCCGGATGAGCTCGTCCTCGGTCCTGGGCGAGACCACGATGTCGCCCGCGACATGGTCGAGCTGGCGCTTGAGAACGGGGGAATACCAGTAGAAGTCGCGGCTCTTCTGCAGGACGATCTTGTCGTTCTGCTCGATGCGGATCCCGTCGAGGTCGGCAATCAGGGCGGTCATGTCCATCTTAAGGCTCCATCAGATCGTCAAGGTCCTGGTAATCGGGGACAGTCGCGTCAATGAGCTTACCTTCGCGGATAAGTGTTCGGCGGCTTTCGGGGCGGGAAAGGAGTTCGGTCAGGCTGCGGCCGCGAAACAGCACGAGATCCGCGCCGGCGCCAGGCGCGAGCGTGCCGGCGTCCGCGAGCCCCATGGCGCGTGCAGGGTTGGCGGCGACCGTTGCGGGCCAGAGGCCGACGGGATGGTCGAAATGCAGGATGCGGGTGGCCTCGCGGTAGACCTCGAGCACGTCGAGGTCGCCATAGGCGTAGAACGGATCGCGGGTGTTGTCTGAGGCGACCGCAACATTGATCCCGCGCGCGGCCATCTCGTGCAGCAGCGTGACGCCGCGCCAGCGCGGGGTGGTGGCGTCGCTCCTGCGGTCCTGCAGATACATGTTGCACATCGGCAGCGAGACGACGGAGAGGCCGGCGCGGGCGACCTTGTCGAGCGTCGACTTGACCGCGTCGTCGGGCTGGCGGGCGAGGGAGCAGCAATGGCCGACCAGGATCCGGCCTTCGAAGCGATGGCGGAGTGCTGCGCCGGCAATGCGGTCGAGGGAGACGGCGTTGACGTCGTCGGTCTCGTCGGCGTGGAAATCGAGATCGAGGCCCAGATCCATCGCCTTGGCGAACATCCGGTCGAGAAGCTGATCGAGATCGGGGACCATGTAGGTGACCGCGCCGAGAACGCCCTGATGCGCGGCCACGATGCCCGCAAGACGGTTGAACCATTGCTCATTGCGCGCTTCGTCGACACCGAACAGGCATGCGGCCTGGAGCTCGATGCGGCCTTTCCAGCGCTCCCGCACGGCCGCGAAGACCGGCCAGGAAATGTCTTCCTGCGGTGTCACGGAATCGAGATGGGTGCGCAAGGCCTTTGTGCCGTGGGCGTAGGCGCAGGCGAGCGAGAATTCCATGCGCCGTTCGACGTCGTCGGCCGACCAGTTGGCGCGGCGGTCGGCGCCGACCGCATCGAGCGCGCCGGGAAAGCTGCCGTCGGGGTTGGGGGAGCGGGGCCAGATATGGCCCTTGTCGATATGGGTGTGGCAATCGACAAAGGCCGGGAAAGCAATGCCGCCAAGGCAGTCGATCGCCGACCCGGCCGGTGACGCGGCGCCGATCTGACGCATGGCTGTGATCTTGCCGCCGGCAATATCAAGATCGGCCAGGGCGAAGCCATCGCTGTCGAAGGTCAGTCCCTCGACGCCCGCGACATGGGCCCGGTGCAGGCGCAGGTTCGCCAGGGTGAAGGCTCCGGTCTCCGGCAGGGTGATGGAGGGCTTCGTCACCTATTGCTCCTGCTTGAGCGCGCTCTCGTGCCAGCGGTGCAGCACGAGGTGGGAGATCCACGACAGGGTCAGGAAGATCACGATGCCGGTCAGGGAAATAAGGATCAGGGCGGCAAACAGCCGTGGCGCATTGAGCCGGTAGCCGGCCTCGATGATGCGCGAGGCAAGGCCCGAGGACTGGCCGGCGGTGCCGGCGACGAATTCGGCCACGACAGCGCCGATCAGCGCCAGGCCGCCGGCGATCTTCAGCCCGCCGAGGAAATAGGGCATGGCGGCGGGGAGCTGCAGATGCCACAGCGTCTGCCAGCGGGTGGCACCGTTCAGTTTGAAATAGTCGATCAGGTTGCGGTCGACGGAATTGAGCCCCAGCGTGGTGTTGGACAGGATCGGAAAGAAGGCGACGATCCAGGCGCACAGAAGCAGCTTGGTGGTCTGGTCGTCGACATAGATGTTGATCAGCGGAAAGATTGCCACGATCGGGGTGACCTGCAGGACGATGGCGAAGGGGAACAGGCTCATCTCGATCCACCGCGACTGGGTGAACAGCACCGACAGCCCGACGCCGCCGAAGACGGCAAGCGCCAGCGACAGAAGCGTGATCCTGAGCGTCACCAGCAGCGAGGAAAACAGCAGGCCCGCATCCTCGATGAGCGTGTTGAGCACCACGCCGGGGCGCGGCAGAATGTAGCGCGGGATCTCGTTCCAGACGCAGATGCGGTCCCAGAACCAGATGGCGGCGGCCATGATGATCAGCGGCAGCAGCCAACGGCCGGTGCGCTCCAGCCTGCGCGAGCGTTCGCGCCTGGCTTCCTCGGCATCGATCACCACCGGCGCAGTCTCAATGGACGCCATCGGTCGCCTCCATGCCCATGGCGCGCGACAGGGTGGCGGATGCCTCGCGGCAAAGCTCGGCGTAGTGCGCCGAGGTTCTGAAGGCGGCATCGCGCGGGTAGGGCGCCTCGACGTCGAGTTCCTCGAACACCCGGCCCGGATGGGCGGCCATGACGGTGATGCGGTTTGACAGGAACACGCTCTCGAACACCGAATGGGTGACGAAGATCACGGTGAAGCGGCGCTCCTGCCACAGTTCCAGCAGATCATTGTTGAGCTTGAAGCGGGTGATCTCGTCGAGCGCTGCGAAGGGCTCGTCCATCAGCAGGATGCGCGGTTTCGTCACCAGGCCGCGGGCGATGGAGACGCGCATCTTCATGCCGCCCGACAGTTCCCTGGGAACCGCTTTCTCGAAGCCTGTCAGATGCACCCGCTCCAGCACCTCGGCGATCTGCGGCTCGGCCTCCTTGCGCGACACGCCGCGCAGCCTGAGCGGCAGCCAGACATTGTCATAGACGCTGGCCCAGGGCAGCAGGGTCGGCTCCTGGAAGACAAAGCCGATATTGTCCTGCTCAAGGCGCGCGCCGCGCCAGTCGACGACGCCGGAGGTGGGCTGGGAGAGACCGGCAATGATCCTGAGCGCCGTCGATTTTCCGCAGCCCGACGGGCCGAGAAGGCTCATGAAATCGCCCTCATTGACGGTGAGGTTCACCCGGTCGAGGGCGGTGACGCCAGAGGCGAAGGTCTTGCCGATGGATTGCAGGATGAGGAAGGGATGGGTCGCAGGGGGCATCGGTGTCCGGTTCGCATACTTGCCGCGTGAACAGGCCCGCCCGGCTGCGTTTGGCCGGGCGGGCCGCTCCGTCATTTCTTCAGATCAAGGCCGAGGCCGGCATTGACATAATCGAGCGTGTAGGACGCCTTGATGTCGATGCCCTCCTTGACCACGCCGGCCTTGACCATCTTGTCGTAGAAGCTCTGCATGCGCGCATCCGTCATGGCGCCGATGCCCATGGTCTCGGTGTCGCCGGAATCGACGATGCCATATTCCTTGAGCTTTTCGATCGAGAACGCGATCTGCTCGTCGGTCATGTCCGGATTGTCTTCCTGGATCAAGGCGTTGGCGGCGGCATTGTCGCCGTAGAGGTAATTGTACCAACCCTTAATCGAGCCCTCGACGAAGCACTTGACCACCTCCGGCTTGGCGTCGATCGTCGCCTGCATCACCTCGATCGTGGTCGAATAGGTGTCGAAGCCGTAATCGGCGACGAGGAACAGGTTGGGCTTGAAGCCGCCCTCGCGCTCAACCGCGAAGGGCTCCGATGTGATGTAGCCCTGCTGGACCGACTTCGGGTTGGCGATGAACGGCGCCGGGTTGAAGGTGTAGGGAACGCGCTTGGAGGCGTCGAAGCCGAACTCGGTGATCATCCACTGGTAGTAGCTCTGGAAACCCTGGTCGCCCAGGATGAACTCCTCGGCGTTCTTGAGCTCCTCCCAGGTGTCCAGCCCCTGGCCGGGATGGGTCATGAGCACCTGCGGTTCCTTCTGGAACGAGGCGGCGACGACCTTGACCGGGATTTCCTGCTCTACCGCGGAGAAGGCTTCGAGCATGTTGCCGCCCATGTGGAATTCGATCTTGCCTGCGAGCAGCAGCGCGCGGTTGTTCACCTGCGGGCCGCCCTGGGCGATGGTGACGTCGAGACCGCAGGCGGCGTAGGTTCCGTCGGCCACGGACTGGTAGAAGCCGCCGTGTTCGGGCTGGGCCAGCCAGTTGGTGCCGAAGGTGACTTTCTCGGCGGCAGACGCCTGCGCGCCAGAAGCCAGGATGACCGCCAGAGCGGCCGAGGAGCGAAGAAGAAGCGTCATGGTCACCATCCCTTTTGATTTGAGCGGAATTTCACATCGAATCCCGTCGTTCGGACAACACTGGTGTCTAGCAATCCTCATGCCATGAAGTGTGGGGCCGGGCCGGCCAAGATCGCATCGACCGTGCTGCCCAATTGCTTTGCCTGGCTGCGTCTTGCGTGAGCATATTGCTTAAAGTTTCATCTGCAATCGACGGCATGTCGGCAGAGTGACCCATTCCAAGCCGGGATGGAATAGACTAAGAAAACTTTCTGCAACCGGATGGATCGCGAAGACATGGCTGCCGAGATGAAACACCACACGCCACCCTCGATCCGGGCGCCGTTCGCCCGCTACAGCCACGCCGTCGAAGTGCCGGCCGGACACCGGCTGGTCCTTTGCTCGGGGCAATTGTCGATCACGCTGGATGATCACATTCCGGAAACCGCCGAAGCGCAGACCGAGCTGTGTTTTGCCAATATATCCGCGGTGCTGGCCTCGGCCGGAATGGGCCTGGCGGACATCGTCCGGATCAATACCTATGTCACGGATCGGGCACATTTGCCCGGCTACATGAAGGTGCGCGACCGGCTGTTTTCCGATCCGGCGCCAGCCTCGACCCTGATGATTGTCTCAGGCTTCGCCCGCGAAGCCTTCAAGGTCGAGATTGAAGTGATAGCCGCGGCACCCGAGTAAGGTTCGCTGCACAGGGAGAATGACGATGACACGGAAAATATGGTGGGGTGATTTCACAACGCGCGAATTCGACGATCTCAACCCGGAAACCGCCATCGCGGTGCTTCCGGTGGCGGCGATCGAGCAGCACGGGCCGCATCTTCCGGTTTCGACCGACAGCGCCATCATGCAGGGCATGCTCGACACGGTCATCGCCGAGACGCCGGACGATCTCGATATCCGCATCCTGCCGATCCAGTGCGTCGGCAAATCCAACGAGCATCAGCATGCGGGCGGAACCTTGACCATTCCCGCCACGGTCCTGATCGACCACTGGGTCGAACTCGGCCATTCGATCGCGCGCGCCGGGATCCGGAAGGTGGTGCTGGTCAATTCCCATGGCGGCAATGAAGAGGTGATGGGTATTGTCGCGCGGGAACTGAGAGTCCGCGCCAGGATGCTGGCGGTGAAGACATCCTGGATGCGGTTTGGCCTGCCGCAAGGAATGTTCAGCGCAACGGAAACGGCGTATGGCATTCACGGCGGCGACGTCGAGACATCGCTGATGCTGCATTTCCGTCCCGATCTTGTGGCGATGGAGAAGGCGGAGAATTTTGTCTCGGCGGTGACCCGTGCGGAAAAGGAATTCGACCTGCTGCGCCACACAGGTCCGCACGCCTTCGCCTGGATCGCAAGCGATCTCAATGCCTCGGGCGCGGTGGGCGAGGCGGCGCTGGCGACGGCAGCCAAGGGCGAGGCGACGGCGCGCCACCAGGCCTCGGGCTTCGTCACTCTGATGAAGGATGTGCGTGCGGCCAAGCTCGACGACTGGCTGGCGTGACTTCAGAGCCGCGGTCCCGGCGTTGCTAAGTCTTCGGAAGGGTCTTGATGCGCCCGACCTTGTTGACGATGTCGGAGGTCAGGAGCGTGGTGAACTTGATGTTGAGCGTATAGTTGCCCTGGGACTTGGCTTTGCCATGAACCTTGGAGCCGAGTCCCGGGATGACGATGTAGACATCGTCCACCTTGCTCGGAAAATAGTCCGACGTGACCAGGCAGCCATCTTCGCACAGATTGACCAGCCAGCACGGCACGGCCATGTGCTCGTCACTGGTGCGTCTGCGGACATGCGCGATGATCGGGCAATTGGCATCGCGGCGCTGATAGATCCGCCTGTCGGCCTTCGAACCCACCTGGGTCAGCGCGTAACTTTTCGGCTGCATGGCCTGGTCCCTATAACACCGCAGAATAGCTGAGCTAACCTACGCCGACCGAAGCTAATGAAGTGTTTACAGGCAAATGACGGACCGTTTCCGCAGCCATGAGCCGCCGTTGACGGGGGGTGGCGGCGCGTCCGGGCAGGTCGACACCATAGGGTTCCTATCGCTTTTTCGGTGAATCATGACCCGCTACCGCTGAGCGGGGTTGAGTTAACAGTTCACAATGTCCACTTTGAGAATCATGCCAACTTATGAAACCACACGCATTGTTCCGCATTCGCCGCGCCAGATGTTCGATCTGGTCGCGGACGTGGAGCGCTATCCCGAATTTCTGCCGCTGTGCGAGGCGCTGAGCGTGCGCGAGCGCAAGGAGCGTGATGGCAAGACGCTGCTGATCGTCGAGATGACGGTGGGCTACAAGGCGATCCGCGAGACCTTCGCCACCCAGGACCTCCTCAAGCCTGAAGAGCTTGAGATTGATGTCAAATATCTCGATGGTCCGTTCAAATATCTCGACAACAAATGGTCGTTCGAGCCGCATGGCGATGGCGGCTGCCAGGTGCGCTTCTTCATCGACTACGAGTTCAAAAGCCGGATGCTGGGCATGCTGATGGGCTCGATGTTCGACCGCGCCTTCCGGATGTTCTCCGAAGCGTTCGAGAAACGCGCCCAGGCGATTTACGGCGACGCCGCCGCGTCCTGATGTCTCTATACCGTTCCGGACCGGCCGATCAGCGCCTCAAGCGCTGCGCGCACCGTTGCCGCACGGATCATGTCGCGGCTCCAGGACGGATCCCATCGCAACTCGATTGCGCTGGTGAGATCGTTGGGACCGGACAGGCCCATCCACACCAGACCGACAGGTTTGTCTGTCGAACCGCCGCCGGGTCCGGCAACACCGGTCACTGAAATGGCGAACCCGGCCCGAGAGCGGCGCCGCGCGCCAAGCACCATTTCGGTGGCGACCTGCGGCGAGACCGCGCCAAAGGCTTCAAGCGTGGCGGTCCTGACGCCCAGCATGTCCTGCTTGGCCTCGTTGGAATAAGTGACGAATCCGCGGTCGAACACCGCCGACGATCCCGAGATGTCGGTGATTGCGCCAGCGATCAGCCCGCCGGTGCAGGATTCCGCCGTCGCCACCATGGCGCCGATGGCCGGGAAGGTGTCTATAATCTGCTGCGCCAGCCGGCGGCTCCCGGAGCGGAATTCGGCAAGCATGTCGGCTTCGCTCATGGTCGCGCTCCGAACACCACGGTGGCGGTGGCGATCGACGCGATGCCTTCACGGCGGCCGGCGAAGCCGATGGTCTCGTTGGTGGTGGCCTTGACCGAGCAGCGGTCGATGGAGATATCGAGGATGCGGGCCAGGGCCGCGCGCATTGCCTGCCGGTGCGGAGCGATCTTCGGCGCTTCGGCGATCAGCGTCACATCGGCATTCATGATCGCGCCGCCGGCGTCGCGGACTATCTTCGCGGCGTGGGCCAGGAAGATTTCAGAGGCGGCACCGCGCCATTGCGGGTCGGAGGGCGGGAAATGATCGCCGATATCGCCCGCGCCGCAGGTGGCGAGCAGCGCGTCGGTCAGGGCATGCAGGCCGACATCAGCGTCGGAATGCCCGTCGAGTCGCTGATCGTGCGGGATTTCCACGCCGCACAGCGTGACGCGGTCGCCCGGAACCAGCCGGTGGACATCATAGCCGTTGCCGGTGCGCACATCGGGCAGCGGCGCGGGCGACAGTTTCTCGTTGGCCATGGCTATATCCTCGGCAGTGGTAAGCTTGACGTTCGACGGGTGGCCGCGCGTCAGCCTGACACGCAAACCGGCCCATTCGGCAATGGCGCAATCATCGGTGAAGCTGGTGCCCGAACCCGCCGCGGCCTTCGCATGGGCGGTGTCTATGGCCGTGAAATCGAAGCCCTGCGGTGTTTGCGCGCCGAACAGACCCTCGCGCGGCACCGTGCCTGCGACATCGCCCCGCACGTCGCCGCGCTTGAGCGTGTCGGCGACAGCGACCGCGGGGAGGGCGGCCAGACTGCCAGTGGCCAAAGCTTCAAGCACACCGTCGATGATCTCTCGGGTGACGAAGGGCCGCACCGCGTCATGGATCAGCACATGGCCTGGCGCTGTCCCAGCAATCGCCCCAAGCCCGGCCCGGACCGAGGCCTGCCGGTCGGCGCCGCCGAAAACCGTGCGGACGCGATCCGCGCCCGAGAGACCAGCGGTGGCCCTGGCGTAAAGCGCTTCATCATCCGCATGGATGACGACCACGACGTCGCCGCACGCGGGATGGGACAGGAATCGCTCAAGCGTGCGGGCAATCACCGGGCGCCCGCCGATCGGACGGTATTGCTTTGGGCCGTCGGCGGGCGATCCGGCGCGCTCGCCGCGGCCGGCGGCGACAATCACCAGGCCAAATTTTTGTGCACTGTTCATTTACATCCAGATCCCGCGATCTTAACTCCGCAGGTGTTTAGAGCTTGTGCCGTCCGGACAAAAGCTCTTTTGCATTTTTCTCGGCAAGCGGCCGAATACCGCTTGGCAATGTCGCCGGATTTGGCTAAAAAAAGGGCAACCGGGAAAGTTGCACGATACACATGCAAAATATCGAAACCATTTTAAGCCAGCCGCTGCAGATCGGGCCTGTCACGGCGCGCAACCGTGTTTTCCTGGCGCCATTGTCGGGTATTTCCGACCTGCCGTTCCGGCAGCTGGCGTGGAAACATGGCGCAGGGCTGGTCTTCACCGAGATGGTGGCGAGCCGGGAACTGGTGACGGAGCGGCGCGAATCGCAGGTGCGCCTGCGCGGCGACGGCATTGATCCGCATGTGGTTCAGCTTGCCGGGCGCGAAGCCTGGTGGATGGGCGAGGCGGCCCGCATTGCCGAGGCTGAAGGCGCGCACATGATCGACATCAACATGGGCTGCCCGGCCAAGAAGGTGACCGGCGGATACTCGGGGTCGGCGCTGATGCGCGATCCCGATCACGCGCTCGATCTGATCGAGGCGACCGTCAAGGCGGTGTCTGTGCCGGTGACGCTGAAGATGCGGCTTGGCTGGGATGATGACAGCCACAACGCGGCGCTGATTGCGGGGCGGGCCGAGGCCGCCGGCGTGCAGATGATCACGGTTCACGGCCGCACCCGCATGCAGTTTTACGAAGGCGTCGCCAATTGGGACGCGATTGCCCGGGTTCGCGAGGCGATTAGCGTGCCCTTGATTGCCAATGGCGACATTGTTTCGCGCGCGGCCATCGCGGAGTGCCTCAGGCGCTCGGGCGCCGACGCGGTCATGGTCGGCCGCGCGTCGCGCGGTCAGCCCTGGATCTGCGGCGAGCTGGCGGGCGCGGGCGGCGTGCCGGCACCGGGACAGGCCCGCGCCGACGTGGCGCTCATGCACTACCGGATGATGATCGAGCATTACGGCGAGGATGTCGGCGTGCGCCATGCCCGCAAGCATATCGGCTGGTATCTCGAGACGCTGGCGCCCGGCACCTCCGCCGCGCGCAAGTCCGCGATGATGACGGCGCGCAACCCCGAAGATGTCCTCGACATGTTTGCCGAAGCGATTGCCGGCGATCCCGCACCGGCCTCTTTGATGGAGGACGCCGCGTGACCGACAAACTTGCCGATGAGATTGCGTCCGCCGATGCTGAAACCGCAGGCATGGTGCTCAACGCCATCCAGCATCCGGTGATCATGGTCGACGGCGACAGCGTCGTGTGCTTCGCCAACTGGGAGGCGGAGTCGTTTTTCGCCGCCAGCGCCGCCCATCTGGGCCGGCACAAGCTCGACACCTTCATTCCGTTCGGCAGCCCGCTCCTGCAACTGATTGAACAGGTGCGCGACCGCCGCGCCGCGGTCAACGAATACCGGGTGGACCTGAGCTCGCCCCGGCTTGGCAATGACAAGCTGGTCGATCTCTATGTGGCGCCGGTGGCGGGACTGCCCGACAATGTAGTCGTGGTGTTCCAGGAGCGCTCGATGGCCGACAAGATCGACCGTCAGCTGACGCACCGCGCCGCAGCCCGCTCCGTCACGGGCCTCGCATCGATGCTGGCGCATGAGATCAAGAACCCGCTGTCGGGCATCAGGGGTGCGGCGCAGCTCTTGGAAATGTCGGTGGGCGACGAAGACCGGGCGCTGGCGCGGCTGATCCGCGACGAGACCGACCGTATCGTCTCGCTGGTCGACCGGATGGAGATCTTCTCCGACGAGCGGCCGGTGGACCGGGTGCCGGTCAACATCCATTCGGTGCTCGATCACGTCAAGGCGGTGGCCAAGGCGGGATTCGCGCGACGGATCCGGTTCGTCGAGCTCTACGATCCGTCGCTGCCTTCGGTCTACGCCAATCGCGATCAGCTGGTGCAGGTGTTCCTCAACCTGGTCAAGAACGCGGCGGAGGCGATCGGCGACGACCCGAATGGCGAGATCGTGCTGACCACGGCCTACCGTCCGGGCATCAAGCTCTCGGTGGCCGGAACCCGTGAAAAGGTCTCGCTGCCGCTCGAATTCTGCGTGCAGGACAACGGGCCCGGCGTGCCGGCCGACCTGATCCAGCATCTGTTCGATCCGTTCATCACGACAAAAACCAACGGGACCGGCCTGGGGCTCGCGCTCGTCGCCAAGATTGTCGGGGGCCATGGCGGTATCGTCGAATGCGACAGCCAGAGCCGCAAAACCACATTCCGCATTCTGATGCCGGTCTCGCCCGACGGCCGGCCAATCAAGCCGTTGCCGTCTTCCAAGGGCAAGGCATCCGGGGGCAAGGCTTCCGCAAGCAAGGCATCCGGCCAAAAGGACTGACATGATGGGCAAAGCCACCATACTTGTTGCAGACGATGACGCGGCGATCCGCACGGTGCTCAACCAGGCGCTCAGCCGCGCCGGCTATGAGGTTCGCATAACCTCGAATGCCGCCACTTTGTGGCGCTGGATTTCGGCCGGGGACGGCGATCTGGTGATCACCGACGTGATCATGCCCGATGAGAACGCCTTCGATCTGCTGCCGCGGATCAGACGGGCGCGCCCGGACCTGCCGGTGCTGGTGATGAGCGCGCAAAATACCTTCATGACCGCCATCAAGGCCTCCGAAGGCGGCGCCTACGACTATCTGCCAAAACCCTTCGATCTCACCGAGATGATCAGCATAATCGGCAGGGCGCTCTCCGAACCGCGTAAGCTCGCGGCCCAGCCCGAGGAATCGAGCGAAGGCATGCCGCTGGTGGGGCGTTCGACGGCCATGCAGGAGATCTACAGGGTCCTGGCCCGGCTGATGCAGACCGACCTGACCCTGATGATCACCGGCGAATCGGGCACCGGCAAGGAACTGGTGGCGCGCGCGCTGCATGACTACGGCAAGCGCCGCAACGGCCCGTTTGTCGCCATCAACATGGCCGCCATTCCGCGCGACCTGATCGAATCCGAATTGTTCGGCCATGAGAAGGGCGCCTTCACCGGCGCGCAGAACAAATCCACCGGGCGGTTCGAGCAGGCCGAGGGCGGAACCCTGTTCCTCGACGAGATCGGCGACATGCCGATGGACGCCCAGACGCGGCTCCTGAGGGTTCTGCAGCAGGGCGAATACACCACCGTGGGCGGCCGCACCCCGATCAAGACCGATGTCCGGATCGTCGCCGCCACCAACAAGGACCTCAAGATCCTGATCAATCAGGGCCTGTTCCGCGAGGACCTGTTCTACAGGCTCAACGTGGTGCCGCTGCGCCTGCCGTCGCTCAGGGACCGGGCCGAGGACGTGCCTGACCTGGTGCGCCACTTCGTGCGCCAGGCCGTGGGCGAGGGGCTCGACGCCAAGCGCTTCGACGGCGAGGCGCTCGACCTGCTCAAGGCCTATGCCTGGCCGGGCAATGTGCGGGAACTCGAAAACGTGGTGCGCCGGGTGATGGCGCTGTATCCCCAGGACGTGATCACCCGCGAGATTATCGACAATGAGCTCAGGAGCGAATCACCCGAACCGGCATCGCCGCAAGGATCTTCGTCGATTGGACCGACCACCATCGCCCAGTCGGTGGAGGAAAACATGCGGCGCTATTTCGCCGGCTTCGGCGATGACCTGCCGCCGTCGGGGCTGTATCAGCGGGTGCTTGAAGAGGTCGAATATCCGCTGATCCTTGCCGCCCTGACCGCGACGCGCGGCAATCAGATCAAGGCTGCCGATCTGCTTGGCCTCAACCGCAACACCTTGCGCAAGAAGATCCGCGAACTCGGGGTCACCGTCTACCGTTCGCCGCGGCTTGCCTGACACAGCCAATCGGCGCGGCTGCGCTTGACAGGCTTCGGGGGAAAGTTGCATTTTCGCCACATTGTGTTGCTTGTTCGCAACGAAACAATCCGGGCGAATCTGGAGCAGCAAAACTCACATGGCAATCGACAGGACTCCGGGGCAGGTGGACACGGATCCGGCTTTCACTGAATCGGCGGATGCCGGACAGGAAGCCCGGCAGCGCCGCAACCTGTTCACGCTTCCCGGAATCGCCCTGGTCGTCACGGCGTTCCTGAGTGCGCTCATCTCATTCTCGATCCTGCTCGGGCTGACGCCGATAGAACCGGTCGACCGGGTCGTGCTTGCGGCGGTGGTCATCAACCTGATCTTCGTGATCGGGCTGGTCACCCTGGTGCTGCTCGAGATCTGGACGCTGCTCAAGGCGCGGCGACGGGGCAAGGCGGCGGCGCGGCTTCACATCCGCATCGTGGCGCTGTTTTCCATTGTCGCCATTCTTCCCGCGATCCTGATCGCCATCGTCGCCTCGATCACGCTGGATGTCGGCCTGGACAGGTGGTTTTCGCTGAGAACCAAGGCCATCGTCAATTCGTCGCTCTCCGTGGCGCAAGCCTATGTGCTTGAGAATGCGCGTTTTCTGCAGGGCCAGACGCTGTCGATGGCCAATGATCTCGACAATGCGCGATCGCTTTACTCGCTTGACCGCGTCGGGTTCGAGCAATTCATGACGCGGCAGGCGATAGGCCGCGGGCTCCTGGGCGCGTTCCTGGTGCGCGAGGACGGCAGCGTCATTCTCCAGGCCGACATCCAGACCCAGCGGCCGCTGCCGGCCGTGCCGCAACAGGCGCTCGACGACGCGGTCAAGGGCCAGCCGACGCTGATCCCGCCCGGCGTCACCAATCTGGTGGGCGCGCTGATCCCGCTTCAGCAGATTTCGGACACGCTGTTGTATACCGTCCGGGTGGTGGACCCGGAAGTCATGCGCTCGATGCGCCTGATGGAAGAAGCCACCCAGGAATACCAGACGCTTGAGCAGGGCCGGACCTCTCTGCAACTGGCCTTCGGCATCCTCTATCTCGGGTTTGCGCTGATTGTGCTGCTCTCTGCAATCTGGACCGCGATTGCCGTTGCCGACCGCCTGGTTCGCCCGATCAGGGTGTTGATCGGCGCCTCCGACGATGTGGCGAGCGGCAATCTCGACGTGGCGGTGCCGGTGCATGCCTCGGACGGCGACGTCGGATCGCTGGCGCAGACCTTCAACAACATGATCGTTCAGATCCGCACCCAGCGCGACCAGATCCTGTCGGCGAAGGATCAGATCGACGACCGCCGGCGCTTTACCGAAGCCGTGCTGTCGGGCGTCTCCGCCGGCGTGGTCGGGGTCGATCATCATGGCGCCGTGACCATCGCCAATCGGTCGGCCCACGAAATCCTCGGCCATAGCGGCACTGACGTGATCGGCCGTCCGTTTTCGGAAATTGCGCCGGAATTCGAGACCGTGATGGCCGAGGCGGCGATGCGGCCGCGCGCCGATGCGCGGGCCCAGATCACCCTGCAGCGCGGCGGCAAGGAACGCACGCTCAACGTCAAGGTCACACGGGAGGAAAGCCACGACCACCTCGAATCCTTCGTCGTCACGCTCGATGACATCACCGATCTGGTGATCGCGCAGCGCTCGACCGCCTGGGCCGATGTCGCCCGGCGCATCGCCCACGAGATCAAGAACCCGCTCACGCCGATCCAGCTTTCGGCCGAGCGCATCCGCCGCCGCTACGGCAAGCAGATCCCCGACGATGACCGTGCGGTGTTCGATCAGTGCACCGACACGATTGTCCGCCAGGTCGAGGACATCGGCAGGATGGTCGATGAATTTTCCTCGTTCGCGCGCATGCCCAAACCATCGATAGCCCGGGCCGATCTGCGCGACATCCTCAAGGATGCTGTCTTTTTGCGCGAAGTCAGCCGCAATGATATTGAATTTACAAGCGAAATGCCCGAAGAACCGCTCGAGGGGGAATTTGATCCGCGGATGCTGGGACAGGCCTTCGGAAACCTGATCAAGAACGCGACCGAAGCCATCGACGCGGTTCCGGCCGACGATGAGCGCGCGGGCAAGAGCATCATCGTGCGTGCCGAACGCTCTGCCGACGGTCGCGAATACATCGTCGATATCATCGACAATGGCCGCGGCCTGCCCGGTGAAAACCGGCACCGGCTGCTCGAACCCTACACGACGATGCGCGACAAGGGCACGGGCCTCGGTCTCGCCATTGTCAAGAAAATCATAGATGACCACGGCGGCACCATCCAATTGCGTGATGCACCGGTGGAGGTCGATGGAGGCAAGGGCGCGATGATTACCGTGCGCCTTCCGGTGGACGCGTCAATGCACGCCGGGAATGCCGAAAAAACAAAGGAACCGGCAGATGTCTGACATTCTGGTCGTTGATGACGAGGCCGATATTCGGGAAATCGTATCGGGCATTCTGGACGACGAAGGCCACGAAACCCGCATGGCCGCCGACAGCGATTCCGCGCTTGCGGCCATATCCGACCGGGTGCCGCGGCTGATCTTCCTCGATATCTGGCTTCAGGGAAGCCGTCTGGACGGACTGGCTCTGCTCGACGAGATCAAGGCCCGCTACCCCGATCTTCCGGTGGTGATGATCTCGGGCCATGGCAATATCGAGACCGCCGTGTCGGCGATCAAGCGCGGCGCCTATGATTTCATCGAAAAGCCGTTCAAGGCCGATCGGCTGATCCTTGTCGCCTCGCGGGCGATCGAGACCTCGAAACTCAAGCGCGAGGTCACCGAGCTCAAGAAGCGATCCGGCGATCCGGTGGAGCTTATCGGGACATCGGTCGCGGTGTCGCAGCTCAAGCAGAGCATCGACAAGATCGCGCCGACCAACAGCCGGGTGATGATTCTCGGCCCCTCGGGAACCGGCAAGGAACTGGTGGCGCGGCTCATTCACCGCAAATCCTCCCGGTCCGGCGGCCCCTTCGTCGTGCTCAACGCCGCCGCCATCACACCCGAGCGCATGGAAGTGGCGCTGTTCGGCACGGAAACGGCGGCGAGCCACGAACGCAAGGTCGGCGCGCTCGAGGAAGCCCATGGCGGCATTCTCTATCTTGATGAAGTGGCCGACATGCCGCGCGGCACCCAGAACAAGATCCTGCGGGTGCTGGTCGATCAGCAATTCGAGCGGGTGGGCGGCACCAAGAGGGTCAAGGTGGATGTGCGCATCATCTCGTCCACCGCACGCAATCTCGAGGAGCTGATCGCGGCGGGGGAATTCCGCGAGGATCTGTATCACCGGCTGGCCGTGGTGCCGGTCAAGGTGCCCTCGCTTTCCGAGCGGCGCGAAGACATCCCGTTCCTGGTCGACACTTTCATGCGGCAGGTGTCCGAGCAGGCCGGCATCAGAAACCGCCGCATTGGCGAGGATGCGCTGGCCGTGATCCAGGCCCACACCTGGCCGGGCAACATCAGGCAGTTGCGCAACTACATGGAACGGCTGATGATTCTGGCGCGATCGGACGGTCCCGATACGATGATCACCGCCGACATGCTGCCCGACGATGTCTCCGACATGCTGCCCAAGACGTCGGCGGCGGGGTCGAACCACATCATGACGCTGCCGCTGCGCGAGGCGCGCGAACTGTTCGAGCGTGATTACCTGATCGCCCAGATCAACCGGTTTGGCGGCAATATTTCCAGAACCGCCGAATTTGTCGGGATGGAACGATCCGCGCTGCATCGCAAATTGAAATCGCTTGGCGTATAAGCAGCGCGAAGCGGCCACGGTCGCGGTGTTTCGATACAGCCTGACAATGCAGGCAAGGGGACGGCGATGAAAGTCATCATTTGCGGTGCGGGACGGGTTGGATACGGCATTGCCGAACGGCTGGCCGCCGAAGACAATGATATTTCGGTGATCGATACATCGCCCACGCTGGTGCAGGCGATCCGCGACACGCTGGATGTGCGCAGCTATGTCGGCCACGGCGCCCATCCCGATGTGCTGGCGCAGGCGGGCGCAGACCAGGCCGACATGATCATTGCGGTGACGCTGCATGACGAGATCAACATGGTCGCCTGCCAGGTGGCGCACTCGCTGTTCAACGTGCCAACCAAGATCGCCCGCATCCGCGCCCAGTCCTATCTCAAGTCCCATTGGGCGGATCTGTTTTCCCGCGACCACATGCCGATCGACGTGATCATCTCGCCGGAAGTCGAGGTCGGCCAGATGGTGCTGCGCCGCATCGCGCTGCCCGGCGCCACCGATGCGGTGCGCTTCGCCGATGAAAAGGTGGCGATGGTGGCCATCGAATGTCTTGAGGACTGCCCGGTGGTCAACACGCCGCTGGTGCAATTGAGCGAACTGTTTCCGGACCTGCTGGCGACCGTCGTCGGCGTCTGGCGCAACGAGAAACTGTTCGTTCCGCATTCGAGCGACCAGCTCGAAACCGGGGATCTAGCCTATGTCGTGTGCGACCGCGACCATGTGCGCCGCACCCTTGGCCTGTTTGGCCATGAGGAGCAGGAGGCCGGGCGCATCGTCATCGCCGGCGGCGGCAATATCGGCTATTACGTCGCCGCGGCGATCGAGGAGCGGCAGCCCAAGACCAGGGTCAAGATCATCGAGACAGACCGGGCGCGGGCGGTGTCGATTGCGGACTCGCTGTCGCGCACGGTCGTGCTCAACGGCTCCTCGCTCGACCAGGCCATTCTGGTGGAGGCCGATATTCAGAATGCCGACCTGATGGTGTCGCTGACCAATGACGATCAGGTCAACATCCTGTCATCGGTGATGGCCAAGCGCCTGGGGTGCAAGGCCAATCTCGCGCTCATCAACAATCCGTCCTACCAGACCATCACCAAGACGATGGGCATCGATGCCCACATCAACCCGCGCGCGGTGACGATTTCGCGCATTCTCCAGCATGTCCGGCGCGGACGCATCCGGGCGGTCTATTCGGTCCAGAAGGGGGCGGCCGAAGTGATCGAGGCCGAAGCGCTGGAGACCTCGCCGCTGGTCGGCAAGCCGCTGCGGAATCTGGATTTGCCGGACGGCGTGCGGATCGGCGCCATCTACCGCAACAAGCAGGTGCTGCGTCCCGATGGTTCGCTCCAGATCAAGGCCAAGGACCGTGTCGTGATGTTCGCGGACCTGGACTCGGTGCGCCATGTGGAGCAGATGTTCCGCGTAAGCCTCGAGTTTTTCTGAGTTCATGCTCGGCATCCTGCACGTCCTGGCGGTCGCAGTGGCGGGTCTTTGCGCGCTGGTCGTCCCGGCGGTTCTGTTCGCCATCGCCGATGGCATGCGGGATCTCGCGATGTCCATGCTGCTGGTCGGCTCGCTCGGCGTGTTTTCCGCCCTGATGGTGCTCGCGGCCATTTCCGGGTTCAAGCGCAGGCTGGGGCGGGCGTCGGGCTACCTGGCGCTGGTCGCCGTCTGGATTGTGCTCCCGGTTTTCGCCGCCGTTTCCTTCAAGACGCTTGCCGGGTTGAGCTGGATGGATGCCTGGTTTGAGGCCGCCTCGGCGCTCACCACCTCCGGATCGTCGATCCTGGCCCGCGAAACCACGCCGCAGGCGATTCTGTTCTGGCGCTCGTCGATGGAATGGTACGGCGGTTTCATCTCGCTCGTGTCGATCATCCATGTTCTGGCGCCCGGCGGCTTTGGCGGTCTTCCCGCTGGCGACCGCCGCATCATCACAGGCCATGCCAGCAACATGACCGTCAATCTGGGCGAATTTCGCGAGGTGCTGGGTCAATATGTGCTGATGACCTTGATTGTCTTCGTCGGCCTGATGCTGACTGGCGTCAATGGACCGTTTGCGGCGATGATGGCGATGGTGACGATTGCCACCGGAGGATTTCTTCCCTTTGACGGAGCGCTCGAGGATCATGCCGGTCCGCTGGCGCAACTTGTGCTGGCGGGGGGACTGGCGCTGGGGACAGTCAGCGTGTTCTGGCGAAGGCGAATGCTGCGTTCGCCAAGACACTTCCTGACCGTCAATCCCGAAACCGGCCTGATCGTCCTGGCAATCCTCGCCGTCGCTCTCCTGTACGCCGCCCGGATCTTCGCGGTTTCGGGTGGCGCCGATCTCGGGCCGATCCTGGCCGAAAGCCTGCTGACGTCAACTTCGCTGATCGCCACCAGCGGCATAGAGAGCCGGCCGGGTGTGATCGCGCTCACGCCCGATGTCATTGTGCTGGTGATCGTTCTTGTCGGTGGCGGGATCTATTCGACGACGGGCGGGGTCAAGGTCTACCGGATCGTGGCGATGGCGGTTCACTCCGGCCGCGAGCTCAACCGCCTGATCTATCCCAACAGCGTGACAAATCTGCGGTTCGGCCGGCACACCATCGACGAGGAGAGCATGCGGGCGATCTGGACCTATTTTGCCCTGTCGATGCTGATCATCGCATTTGCGTCGCTGGCCTTCACCCTGAGCGCCGCGCATTTCGAAGGCGGAATCACCATGGCGGTGGCATTTTTTGCCAATGCCGGGCCGGTGTATGAAGCGATGATCCCGCTGGCCTATGCAACTGATCCGGCAAACGACGTCTGGCCGCAATTTGCCGCCATGTCGGCGTCCGCCAAACTTGCGGCGATTGCGGTGATGACGCTCGGACGCCTTGAAGTCATGGTGGTCTTTGCCGTCCTGAATGTTCGCTACTGGATGACGCGTTAGCCAAAAGTGGGTGCGGAGGCTTGCCTGCACCCCAAAAATCAAGTGTTTACAAAAGCTCGTAACAATGATCTTCTGTGGAACGTTCGGACGAACGAATTTCTGTCAGCGGCAAGCAATTAGAATCTGTCTGTCAGAGGGAACAAAACTGTTGGGGACTTGACGTTACGGAAGGCCGAGAGGCCTGAGCCTCTTTGTTCTGAAGGGGCTATTTCCGTCAAGGGCTGGACAAGTGCAGTAACGACCTGCGGTTGCGCAGGCAAGAAAAAGACGGATGTATAGGCGCAATGGCGGAGCGTTCACAAAATTTGCAGGATCTTTTTCTCAACACGGTTCGCAAGCAGAAAATCTCCCTGACGATCTTTTTGATCAATGGAGTCAAGCTGACCGGCGTGGTGACGTCTTTTGACAATTTCTGCGTCCTGCTAAGACGAGACGGTCATTCGCAGCTTGTCTACAAGCATGCGATATCCACAATCATGCCGAGCCAGCCAGTCCAGATGTTCGAGAACGAGGACGCCGGCAACGGCGCTTGACGGGACAACGCACATCGAAACTGTTGACACGACCGGAAACTTCATCGACGCGGACAGCAAATCCGGCGTCACGCGTGCTATTGTGCTCATACCGGCCCTGCGCACCCGCAATCCCGCGCCCGGCAGCGGCCCCGATGGCGGCAACGTGGCCAAGCGCTCCGATGAGCATCGCATGGGCGAGGCCATCGGCCTGGCCGGCGCCATCGAGCTCGAGGTCGCCCAATCGCTGATCGTGCCGATCTCCGATCCACGGCCCTCGACCCTGTTCGGCAAGGGCAAGATGCTCGAGATCAAGGAGCTGATCGACAGCACGGGCTCGCAGCTCGTCATTGTCGACCATCCGCTCACTCCGGTGCAGCAGCGCAATCTGGAGACGGAGTGGAAGGTCAAGGTGATCGACCGCACCGGCCTGATTCTCGAAATCTTCGGCCGACGCGCCTCCACCAAGGAAGGCGTGCTGCAGGTCGAGCTGGCCCATCTTAACTACCAGAAGGGACGTCTGGTCAGAAGCTGGACCCACCTTGAGCGCCAGCGCGGCGGCGGCGGCTTCATGGGCGGCCCCGGCGAAACCCAGATCGAGGCCGACCGGCGCCTGCTGCAGGAGCGCATCATCAAGCTCGAGAGCGAACTCGACCAGGTTCGCCGCACACGGCAGCTGCACCGCGCCAAGCGCAAGAAGGTGCCGCATCCGATCGTGGCCCTTGTCGGCTATACCAATGCCGGAAAGTCGACGCTGTTCAACCGGATCACCGGCGCCGAGGTGCTGGCCGAAGACATGCTGTTCGCCACGCTCGATCCGACACTGCGACGCATGAAGCTGCCGCATGGCGCGACCGTGATCCTGTCGGACACGGTGGGGTTCATTTCCAATCTGCCGACTCACCTGGTCGCAGCCTTCCGGGCGACGCTCGAAGAGGTGCTGGAAGCCGATCTGATCCTGCATGTGCGCGACATGTCCGATCCCGACCGCAATGCGCAGGCCGCCGATGTGGAGGCGATTCTGAAGAGCCTTGGCGTGGGCGAGGACCAGCCGCGCAAGATGATCGAAGTCTGGAACAAGGTCGACCTGCTCGAACCCGAGACCGCGGACGCATTGCGCGCCCGCGCGGCCACGGGGGAATCCATCGTGGTTTCGGCCTTGACCGGGGAGGGCGTCGATACGCTCCTGTCCGCCATCGAGGCGCGGATCTCGGGCGAACTCGCCATCCGGACCGTGGTGTTGGACGCGCAGCAATTGCAGGTCATGTCCTGGATCTATGACCGCGGCAGGGTCAAGAACCGGATCGACCACGAGGATGGATCGGTGGAAATCACCGCCGAATTCACCGCCGCCGACAGCCTTGATCTTGACCGGCAGTTGGGCCTCGGCCCGAAGCCGGATATGGATTTCGACGACTGACGTTCGCCGAAAGGATCACGGGCTCGGCGCTTTCGCTGCATCGTTGACCGGGGTTGCCCCGTCCCTTGCCGCTGCGACGGGATCCGCGGCACGGCCGGCAGGGCTTCACGCCATCCCCATGTTTTCCCAAAATATCCGGTTTCTGTCTGGCAACGGGCTCACAAGCGCGGCGCTGCCCAGGCTGCGGCTATCGGGTCTTTGCCACACCGGGCTGTGTGTACACACGCCATCCGTCAGGCCGGATGTCATTCAGGCATAAACAGGTATTTACAATACTAGTATAGAGGCGTAGGCAGGACCCAGGCGGGCATCGGGCCGCGCGCCCCGTGTGCGGCGGCATCGGGCGAGGGGTCCCGGTGCCCGCCACATGATCACAGCAGGAGAAGCAGAGATGGCCACGACGGCGGAACAAATGCGGGCATGGCAGGGGCCGGCGATCCTGAGCTTTGGATTCCGGCCGTTCTTCCTGCTGGGGGCAGCCTGGGCGGCGTTGGCCATGGTCGTGTGGGTGATGATGCTTTCGGGCAACTCTCCGCTGCTGACGGCTTTCGACCCGGTGGCATGGCATGCGCATGAACTGCTGTTCGGCTATCTCGGTGCGGTGCTGGCCGGGTTCCTGCTGACGGCTGTGCCGAACTGGACCGGCGGGCTGCCCGTTACCGGTTGGCCGCTCGCGGGACTTGTGGCGCTGTGGCTGACAGGCCGGATCGCCGTGGCGGTCTCGTCCGCGCTGCCACCCCATGCCGCGATGGCGCTCGATCTGGCTCTGCCGGTGGCGCTCGCAGGCTTCCTGCTGCGCGAGATCATCGTTGGCCGCAACTGGCGCAACCTGCCGGTGCTGATCCTGCTCGGCATCTGGATGCTCGCCAATGCCGGGTTTCACATCCAGGCGCTCGGCGACGGGCTGCCGGCCTATGGTGCGGAGCTTCGGCTCGGGCTTCTGGCCGCCATCATGCTGATATCGCTCATTGGCGGGCGCATCGTGCCATCGTTCACCCGGAACTGGCTGGTGCAGCAGAAGGCGACGCGCTTGCCGGCGATTGCCGGCCGCGCCGACAAGATCATTCTGCTGGCGACAGCCATTGCGCTGGCGGCCTGGGTGGCAGCACCCGAACACGCGGTGACTGCGGCGCTGTGCGGCATCGCCGGGCTGGGCCAGGCCTGGCGCTTGGCCCGCTGGCAGGGCGCGCAGACTGCGGCGGAACCGCTGGTCTGGGTGCTGCACGTGGCCTACGCCTTTGTCCCCTTGGGGTTTTTCGCCATCGCCGGGGCCGCTTTGCTCGATTATCCAACTGCGGCCGCGCAGCATGTCTGGATGGCGGGCGCCATCGGGCTGATGACGCTCGCGGTGATGACCCGGGCGAGCCTCGGCCATGCCGGACGGCCGCTCAGGGCCACGCCCGCCATCACCGCGCTTTATGTCGCGCTGATCGTGTCGGTCGCAGCCCGCTTCATCGCAGGTCTGGCGCCCGGACAGGACTGGCCGCTGCACCTTGCCGCCGGCGCCTGGATCCTGGCCTTCGGCGGCTTCGCCGTGATCTATTTTCCGATCCTGGCGCGGCCGAAACCGGCCAGGAAAGCGTCAGGCGGCGGCAAGGTGGCGGCGCGATGAGCGGCTGGGACGAATTCATCGCCGCCTATGGCGTGTTCCTCGCCTCCCACGCCATTCCGGTCCGGCCGCCGGTCAAGCCGTTCCTGACCGCACGATTGGGTAGGTCCGGGTTTTCGCTCGCCTATTCGGCGCTGTCGGTGGCGGTGCTGGTCTGGCTTATCGTCGCAGCTGGCCGCGCGCCCCATACCGAACTGTGGCCGCGGGCGGCGTGGCAGAACCATATAACGCTTGGCGCCATGGCGGCGGCGTGCCTGATCCTGGCGCTTGCCGCGTTCCGGCCCAACCCGTTTTCCTTTGGCGGCTGGCACAACGCGGCGTTCGATGCGGGGCGGCCGGGGATTGTCGGCTGGGTGCGGCATCCGGTTCCGGCGGCGCTGGCGCTGTGGGCAGCCGGCCACCTCGCGCCCAATGGCGATCTCGCCCATGTGGTCCTGTTTGGCGGGTTTGCGCTTTTCGCGCTTCTCGGCATGCGCATGATCGATGGGCGGCGCAGGCGGGAAATGGGCGCGGACCGATGGTCGGAACTCAAGCAGGCGGCGCGCGCCGGACGAACCCTCCGGCCAGACGCCGCGACATTTGCCCACCTGGTGGCGGGTCTCGCGCTGCTCGCCGGGATGATCTGGTTGCATCCGCACGTCATCGGGCTCGATCCGCTGGCATGGTAACGGGCGACGGCCAGAAGTGCGCGTCAGGCCAGCGCTGTGCGTCCAATTGGACGCATAAGGGTGGCTCTATCTCTTTGTTTCCAAAACCTATTATCCGCGACCAGGCGATTCCGCCTGATCGCGGGATGGGCTAGCTAAGGCCGAAGCTTCGCCGCCTGCCACAGCGCTTCCATCTCGTCGAGGCTGGCGCTGGCGGGAGTCTTGCCCTCTTTGGCCAAACCTGCTTCCACCTGCGCGAAGCGGCTGCGGAACTTGGTGTTGGTCGAACGCAGCGCGTTCTCCGGGTCGGTCTTCAGGTGCCGGGCGAGATTGGCGACGGCGAAGATGACGTCGCCCAGCTCGGCCGCGGCCTTTTCGGTCTCGCCGCTGGCAATCTCTTCGCGCAGTTCGGCGATCTCCTCCTCGATCTTGTCGAGCACCGGGCCCGCGGCGCCCCAGTCGAAGCCGACGCGGGACGCTGCTTCCTGCAGTTTCAGCGCCTCCATCAGCGCGGGCAGGGCGCGCGGCACTTCGGTCAGTTGTCCCGGCGTCTCGGTCTGAGGCAACCCCCGCGCTACGCGCCGCGCCGCCCGGTCGGCCTTTTCCTCGGCCTTGATCTCCACCCATTGCGCCTTGACCTTGTCCGGCGTGTCGGCGTCGGAACGCTCGAACACATGCGGATGGCGGCGGATCATCTTGCGCGTGATCGCCTCGACCACGTCCTCGAACGAGAACAGCTCTTTCTCTTCGGCCATGCGGGCGTGAAACACCACCTGCAGCAGCAGGTCACCCAGTTCGTCGCAGAGATCCTCGGGATCGTTGCGCTCGATAGCGTCTGCCACCTCGTAGGCTTCCTCGATCGTGTAGGGCTTGATCGAGGCGAAATCCTGCTTGATGTCCCAGGGGCAGCCTGTCTCCGGATGCCGGAGCGCCGCCATGATCTCGATGAGGCCGGAAATGTCGCGTGATGGTTTCATCGGATGAGCTTAGCCGAGGCGCATGACGCCCGCGACGGCCAAGCCGTGCGCGGTCGCGTTGTCCACAGCCCAGTCGCTTGACGGCACGCCGGGAAGCCCGTCGTGCACGGGAACATCGTCCAGATCATGATCCCATGCGGCCCGGCTCGCGCCGAAGATATGCGCGTCGGGCCGGATCGCCACGATGTCGTCGAGGCTGCCCGCCGGGATCGTGACGCCCTTTGCCTCGACAGTCGGAAGCGCCGAGCCGCAGACGCTGCAGAAGCTCTTCGCGTGCCGGGTGTCAGGCAGCCGAAAGGTGCGGACCTGATTGCCGCCGGTAAGCCAGGTGAGGGTCGCGTCGGCGGCGAAGAGGTTGGACGCGTGTGCGCTGCCTGTGTCCTTCCGGCAGCGGCTGCAATGGCACAGAAAGAAGGCGTCGATCTTTCCCGAGACTTCAAACGTGACGGCGCTGCACAGGCAGGAGCCGGAAACTATCCGGGTCATGGTCTTGCTCCTGATCGCGGATGGTGACGGTGCTCAGTTGAGCGGGATGGCGTTGTCGTCCTTGGAAGCCTGATAGGCTTCTGACAACGCCGCGTAGCGGGCGCGGATGCGGTTGGCCTGGTCGAGCAGGGC
The DNA here is from genome assembly GCF_014359905.1 of Hoeflea sp. Taxonomy (GTDB): domain Bacteria; phylum Pseudomonadota; class Alphaproteobacteria; order Rhizobiales; family Rhizobiaceae; genus Hoeflea. Next base: position 43,700 of record NZ_JACIYP010000005.1, read on the forward strand.
GCTCGCCTGATCATCGGGCAGGCCCGCCATGATGTCGAAGAGGCCGCGGCCGCGCCAGAAGGCGTTGTCGTGGTTGTAGCCGCCCGGCTCCAGCCCGAACACTTCCTTCAGCATCTTGAGATCATGCGGGATCGAAAAACTGTCGCGCGAATCCTGGTGGCTGAAAAAGTAGAAGAAATTGTCGAACCCGGCCCAGGCGATCGCCGACATGCACATGGTGCAGGGCTCGTGGGTCGACAGGAAGATCATGTCCCTGGTCGATTCCTGTCTGGAAACAGGATTTTCGTAGAAGCATTTGAGCAGGTGGACTTCGCCGTGCCAAAGCGGGTTTTCGGTCTCCCGGTTGGTCTCAGCCATCACCAGAGACAAGTCGGACTTGCGCAGGAGGGCTGCGCCGAACACCTTGTTGCCTTGCGCCACGCCCCTGTCGGTCAATGGCAGGATGTCGTGCTCCATCACATCGAGCAGTCGTCCGACCAGATCCGCGTTCTCGGTGATCCCCATGCGTTCCAACCCTGTGCAGTCCGACCGCATGAGCCAGAGGCATCGCGGTTACGCTTTCTCCATAACCGGCTTTCAGGGGTAAAAGAATATCCGGCCGCCCGGTTTGGCACATCTTTGTTCCTTCATTTGCTTCGCGTTTCTCCTGAAAATGGCGCCAACTCAGGAGTTGCCCGACTATGTCCACGCGAAATGCGCAGTTGACCACATTTCCCGCCTTCATGCGGATCGACACCCGCAAGGTGGCGATCTTCGGAAACGGCGCGGAAGCCGCGGCCAAGGCGCGGCTTGTCGCCAACACGTCGGCCGAAATTTCCGTCTATGCCGATGCGCCCGAAGCCGAACTCAACGACAGCCTCTCGCGTCTGGGACTCGCGCCCGTGCTGGAAACCTATGCGGCCGCGCAGATGGATGGCGCGACGCTGGTGTTCGCCGCCACCGGCGACGCGGCGCTCGACCGCCGGATCGTCGCCGACGCCCGCGCAAGAAGAATTCCGGCCAATGCCGTCGACCAGCCCGAGTTTTGCGATTTCCTGACGCCGGCGCTGGTTAACCGCGCGCCCGTCGCCATCGCCATCGGCACCGAAGGGGCAGGGCCGGTTCTGGCGCAGATGATCCGCGCCCGCATCGACCAGATGCTGTCGCCCTCGCTCGGCACCCTCGCACGCCTCGCCCAGGACTACCGCGTCGCCGTCGACCGGCTCTTGCCGCGCGGCGTGGCGCGGCGGGTGTTCTGGCGCCGCTTCTTCGAAGCCGATGTCGCCACCCATGTCGACAATGGCGAGCTGTCGCTGGCGCGCCGAGCCGCCACCCGCATGCTGCGCGGCCGCGCGCCCGTGCCGGGCCATGTCTGGCTGGTGGGCGCGGGCCCCGGCGCCGAGGATCTGCTGACGCTCAGAGCCCAGCGCGCGATGATGGAAGCCGACGCGATCGTCTATGACGCGCTGGTGCCGGAAGACGTGGTGGCGCTCGGCCGCCGCGACGCCGAGCGGATTTCCGTCGGCAAGCGCAAGGGCTGCCATTCCAAAAGCCAGGCCGACATCAACCAGTTGCTGGTCCGCCTTGGCAACGAGGGCAAGCGCGTGGTTCGGCTCAAGTCCGGCGATCCGCTGGTGTTCGGCCGCGCCGGCGAGGAAATGGCGGCACTGCGCGATGCAGGCGTCTCCTTCGAGATCGTGCCGGGCATCACTTCGGCGCTGGCCGCGGCGGCCGATTTCGAACTGCCGCTGACGCTGCGCGGCGTGGCCTCGTCGCTGGTGTTCACCACCGGCCATGACCTGACCGGGGCAGCCCTTCCCGACTGGGCGCGGCTCGCCGTCTCCGGCGCGACGCTCTGCGTGTATATGGGCCGCACGGTGGCGGCCAGTGTCGCCACGCGGCTGATCGAGGCGGGGCTTCCCGCCGACATGACGGTCGCCATCGTCGAGAACGCGTCGCGCGGCGACCGCCGGCTGTTCCACGGCACGCTCGCCGACCTGCCGGCGCTCGAGCACCGCAGCGAGCTTTCGGGACCGGTGATGGTGGTGATCGGCGACGCGGTGGCCGGCGCCAATTTCGACCACTCGACCCCCATTGCCGACGGACAGCGCGAGCCTGCCGACGTCGCCCAGACCCGATCCACCCGGACCCAAGCCGCCTGAGGAGGCCAACATGAAAACCGCCCCGATCAAGACCAAGGTTCTCACCGCCAACCGCCTCTCCGACGGTATTTCCGTCTGGCTCGGCGCCGATGGCCAATGGGTGTTCTCCATCAAGGACGCCTTTCTCGCCCGCCATGACGAAGCCGTGGTGGCGATCGAGGCGGCCGGAAAGCAGGCGCTCGACGACAACAGCGTCGTCGACGTCAATGTCATCGATGTCGAGGAAACGGCCTCCGGGCCGCGCCCGTTCCGCCTGCGCGAACGCATCCGCGCCGAGGGTCCCTCCATCGACTACGCGCCGGTTGCCGCAGCGCGCGTCTCCCAGGCCGCATAAGGACCAGCCGATGTATCGTTACGATGAATTCGACCACGCCTTCGTGGCCCAGCGCGTCAGCCAGTTCCGCGATCAGGTCGAGCGGCGATTGACGGGCGAGATCTCCGAAGACGCGTTCAAGCCCTTGCGGCTGATGAACGGGGTCTATCTGCAGCTGCATGCCTACATGCTGCGCGTCGCCGTTCCCTATGGCACGCTCAACAGCCGGCAGATGCACAAGCTCGCCCATATCGCCCGGACCTATGACCGCGGCTACGGCCATTTCACCACGCGGCAGAACATCCAGTACAACTGGCCGGCGCTCAAGGACACGCCGGCGATCCTTAAAGAGCTGGCCGACGTCGAGATGCATGCGATCCAGACCTCGGGCAACTGCATCCGCAATGTCACCGCCGACCATTTCGCGGGGGCTGCGGCCGACGAGGTCGCCGATCCGCGGCCCTATGCCGAGATCCTCAGGCAATGGTCGTCGGTGCATCCGGAATTCTCGTTCCTGCCGCGCAAGTTCAAGATCGCGGTCACCGCGTCGGAGCGCGACCGCGCCGCGATCCAGGTCCACGACATCGGCCTGCAGCTCAAGACGGACACCGAGGGTCGTCTGGGCTTCGCCGTCTGGATCGGCGGCGGGCAGGGCCGCACGCCGATATTGGCCAAGAAAGTCAAGGACTTCCTGCCGGAAGCCGATCTTCTGTCCTATGTGACGGCGATCATGCGGGTCTACAATCTGCACGGACGGCGCGACAACAAGTACAAGGCGCGGATCAAGATCCTGGTGCACGAGACCGGGGTGGAGAAGCTCAGCGCCGAGATCGAGGCCGAATGGGCGCATCTCAAGGATGGTGAGCTGAAACTGCCCGACGCCGACATCGCCGCCATCAACGCCTATTTCGCCCCCGCCGCGCTGCCGCCCCGCGCCGAAGGCTGGGCGGAACTGGCCGCCTGGAAGAAATCCGATGCGGATTTCGCCGCCTGGATCGGCCGCAACGTGGCGCCGCACCGGCATCCCGACTACGGCATGGTGACGATCTCGCTCAAGCCCATCGGCGGCATTCCCGGCGACGCCTCGGCCGACCAGATGGACGCCGTGGCGCGGCTGGCACTCGAATTCGGCCATGACGAGATCCGCGTCACCCATGAGCAGAACCTGGTGCTGCCGCATGTGGCGCTGGCCGATCTCGAGCCGCTCTACCGGGCGCTGCTGGCCGAGGGACTGGCAACCGCCAATGCGGGCCTGATCACCGACATCATCGCCTGCCCGGGGCTCGACTATTGCGCGCTGGCCAATGCCCGCTCCATTCCGGTCGCGCAGGAGATTTCCAACCGCTTCGGCGATCCGGCGCGTCAGGCGGAGATCGGCGATCTGAAGATCAAGATCTCGGGCTGCATCAATGCCTGCGGCCACCACCATGTCGGCCATATCGGCATCCTGGGCGTCGAGAAGAAGGGGGCGGAGCTCTACCAGATCTCGCTCGGCGGATCGGGCGACGAGAATGCCTCGATCGGCCAGATCACCGGTCGCGGCTTCGAGCCCGACGAGGTCACCGACGCGATCGAGACCATCGTCGACACCTATCTGGCCCACCGGACCGGTGCGGCTGAGACCTTCATCGCGTGCTACCGCCGCATCGGCGCCGATCCGTTCAAGGCGGCGCTCTACGGCAGCGAAGCCCAGGCCGCGTGAGCCCAGACCCGGAGACTTTCATGACCGTAATCTGGACGAAAATCGGAATCGTCGAGAACGACCCCTGGGCCGCGGGCGACGCGGAAGAGGCGCCCAAGCTCCTGCCGCTTGCCGACGCGCTTGCGCATGCGCAGGACAACGCCCCCTTCGGCGTGGTGCTGCAGCCGGCCGACGATGTGATGGCGCTTGCGCCGCTCCTCGACCAGGTGGCGATCATCGCGCTGAGCTTTCCCGCCTTCAGCGACGGACGGGCGTTTTCGCAGGCTGCACTGCTGAGGCAGCGGCTCGGCTATACCGGCGAGTTGCGCGCTGTGGGCGCGGTGCTGCTCGACCAGGTGCCACTGATGCTCCGGACCGGGTTCGACAGTTTCGCGGTCAGCCATGCGCCGACGATTGCACGGCTGACCGAAAACTGGCTGCCGGGCATCGATTTGCACTATCAGCCCGCCGTCGACCGGACGGAGCAGGGGCAGGGCTACAGCTGGCGCCGTACAGCGCGCGTCATCGGCTGATTGGGGAGTTCACCACATGCACATTCATGTCACCGACCAGTCGGGAACCCGCCACACGCTCGAAGCGCTCGAAGGCTTCCGGGTGATGGAGATCATTCGCGACTGGGGCCTCGACATCAAGGCCGAATGCGGCGGCGCCTGCGCCTGCGCCACCTGCCACGTTCATGTCGCGCCGGACTGGACCGGCAAGCTCTATCCGATCGAGGCTGAGGAAGAGGACATGCTCGACCAAGCCTTCGACGTCCGCGACAATTCGCGGCTCTCCTGCCAGCTTTTGATGAGCGAGGAGCTCGATGGTCTCGAAGTGACGCTGGCGCCCGGAACCGAACGCCAGGACCGCGACGCGGCCTGATCGCAATGCCGCCATCGCGGCGTCGCTTGCGCTGCTTGCGTGATGCAGTCCGGTCATGCGAGCTTGGCTGTCATGATCGACAAGCTCGAATTCTTCATTGTGCTGGCGCGCGAGCGGCATTTCGGCCGGGCGGCAGAGGAGTGCGGCGTCACCCAGCCGACCCTGTCGGCGTCGCTCAAGCAGCTTGAAGAGCAACTGGGCGTCACGCTGGTGCAGCGCGGCTCGCGCTATCAGGGACTGACGCCCGAAGGCCAGCGGGTGCTGGAATGGGCCCGGCGCATCGTCGGCGACGCCCGAACCATGCGCGAGGAGATGAAGGCCGCGCGCAAGGGATTGTCGGGCCATGCCCGCATCGCCGTCATTCCCACGGCAACCTACATGGTCACCGACCTCACCGTCGCCTTCACCGAAAAGCATCCCGGGGTGACCCTGTCCGTGACCTCCTGCACCAGTTACCAGGTGCTCTCGCGGCTGGAAAACTTCGAGATCGACGTCGGCATCAGCTATCTGGAGAACGAGCCCACGGGCCGCGTCGCAACCGTTCCGCTCTATGCCGAGCGCTACCAGCTCATCACCTCCGCCGGTCAGGCTTTTGCCGACCGGGACAAGGTGACATGGGCGGAAGTCGCCGCCTTGCCGCTGTGTCTGCTGACCCCCGACATGCAGAACAGGCGCATCATCAACCAGCACCTCACCGAGGCCGGCGCCACCGCCAAGCCGACGCTGGAATCCAATTCCATGATTGTGCTGTTCTCCCACATCCGCACCGGCAAATGGGCCTCGATCATGCCTGTCAACCTGGCCGAAACGCTGGGTTTTGGCGACGACATAAAATCCATTCCCATCGTTGAACCGGACGCATCCCACATCGTCGGCATGATTGCCGCACCCCGCGAACCGCATACGCCGATCGTCTCGGCACTGCTGCACGAGGCGAGGGCCTTCGCCCGCAAGCTGTCGCAACGATAGATTTTTTCTATCGCACCACGGAGATGCTCCCTTGATTCAAGGGCTTGTTGGCTGACAATGGTGGTTGACGTCATGCCGGTGGAGGAGCTTCGCATGGATTCACGCCAGATGGACGCGGACATTGCGTCGCGGACCGAAGCGATCGTCGGGCGGCTGAAGCCGCTCGAGGGTCCGCTTTTGCCGATTCTGCACGATGTCCAGGCCGAGTTCGGCTATGTGCCGCAGGCTTCGCTTCCGGTGATCGCGCACGGGCTCAACCTGTCGCGCGCGGAAGTGCATGGCGTGGTCAGCTTCTACCATAATTACCGCGAAACACCCGCCGGCCGCCATGTGATCAAGCTGTGCCGGGCCGAAGCCTGCCAATCCATGGGCGCCAATGAGCTTGCCGACAGGCTGCTCGGGCTTCTGGGGCTTGACTGGCATGAGACCAGCGCGGACGGCGCGGTCACGATAGAGCCTGTCTATTGTCTCGGGCTGTGCGCCTGCGCGCCGGCGGCCATGGTCGACGGCGAAGTCATCGGCCGGCTGGACGCGGACGCGATCCAGGATCTGGCGTTGGCGGTGCGGGCATGAGCGTGAAGATCTATATTCCGGGCGATTCCGGCGCGCTCGCCGTGGGCGCGGACAAGGTTGCCATCCGCATGGCGGAAGCCATCGCCGCGCGCGATCTCGATGTCGAGATTGTGCGCAACGGCTCGCGGGGCCTGTACTGGCTGGAGCCGATGATCGAGGTAGAAACGGCAAGGGGCAGGGTGGCCTATGGTCCGGTCAGGCCTTCCGATGTCGATGGCCTGCTGTCGTCGGGCCTCCTCGAAGGCAGCGATCATCCGCTCTGTCTCGGGACAACGGCGGATATCCCGTATCTCAAGCGCCAGACCCGGCTTACCTTTGCCCGCTGCGGCATCACCGATCCGCTGTCGCTCGACGACTATCGCAGTCATGGCGGGCTGGCCGGGCTGATCAACGCGGTGGCGATGACGCCGGCGGCAATTGTCCAGGAGGTCACGGACTCGGGCCTGCGGGGCCGCGGCGGCGCGGGCTTTCCGACCGGCATCAAGTGGAAGACCGTGCTGGAGACCGGGGCCACGCAGAAATACATCGTCTGCAATGCGGACGAGGGCGATTCGGGCACCTTCGCCGACCGCATGATCATGGAGGGCGATCCCTTCGTGCTGATCGAGGGCATGGCGATCGCCGGCATCGCGGTCGGGGCTTCGAAGGGCTATGTCTACACCCGCTCCGAATATCCCCATGCCATCCGGATGATGACGCGCGCGATCGAAATCGCGCGCAAAAACAATATCCTCGGGCCGTCGGTTCTCGGCTCCGGGCATTCATTCGACATGGAAGTCCGCGAAGGCGCGGGCGCCTATGTCTGCGGCGAGGAGACGGCGCTGCTCGAGAGCCTGGAAGGCCGCCGCGGCGTGGTTCGCGCCAAGCCGCCCTTGCCGGCGCACAAGGGTTTTCTCGGCCGCCCGACGGTGGTCAACAACGTGATTTCGCTCGCCTCCGTGCCGATCATCATGGACAAGGGCGCCGACCATTATCGCGATTTCGGCATGGGCCGGTCGCGCGGCACGATTCCGGTGCAGATTGCCGGCAACGTCAAGCATGGCGGATTGTTCGAGGCAGCCTTCGGCATGACGCTGGGCGACCTGGTCGACGACATCGGCGGCGGCACGGCCAGCGGCCGGCCGGTCAAGGCGGTGCAGGTAGGCGGGCCGCTCGGCGCCTATTTCCCGCGTGAGATGTTCGACACGCCGTTCGACTACGAGGCGTTCACGGCCAAGGGCGGGCTGATCGGCCATGCCGGCATCGTCGTCTTCGACGACACCGCCGACATGCTCAAGCAGGCGCGCTTCGCCTTCGAATTCTGCGCCATCGAGAGCTGCGGCAAGTGCACGCCCTGCCGCATCGGATCGACCCGCGGCGTCGAGGTGATCGACCGCATCGCTGCCGGGATCGAACCGGAAAAGCAGAAGGACCTGGTCGCGGACCTGTGCAACACGATGAAGTTCGGCTCGCTGTGCGCACTGGGCGGATTCACGCCCTATCCGGTGATGAGCGCGCTCACGCATTTTCCCGACGATTTCAAGCCGCGCCAACTGGCGGAGGCGGCCGAATGAGCGACACCGGCAAGGTCAAGGGACCCGCATCCTACTTTCCGTCGATCATCAAGACCTACGGAAAGCCGATCGAGCACTGGCAGGAGATCATCCGCGCGCAGGATGGGATGACGCACATGCAGATCGTCAATTTTCGCAAGGCCAATCACCAGCTCGGCCATGGTCATGCAAATGCGCTGGTGGCGGCGACGCTGGCCGAGCGCAAGGCGTAAGCAGAACAGACGACCGACCGTCCGGCCTCGGGCCGCGGCGGAACGATTTATCCGGAGGATAGAATGCCCCTGATCCAGGAAATCGACTACGGCACCCCGGCCTCGAAAGCCGAAAAGACCGTCCGGCTTGTGATCGACGGCACCACGATCGATGTGCCCGAGGGCACCTCGGTGATGCGCGCCTCGATGGAGGCGGGCATCCAGGTGCCGAAGCTCTGCGCCACCGACATGGTCGACGCCTTCGGCTCCTGCCGGCTCTGCCTGGTCGAAATCGAGGGCCGCAACGGCACACCCGCCTCCTGCACCACGCCAGTGGCGGAAGGCATGGTGGTCCACACCCAGACCGGGCGCCTGAAGGACATCCGCCGCGGCGTGATGGAGCTCTATATTTCCGACCACCCGCTCGACTGCCTGACCTGCGCCGCCAACGGCGACTGCGAGCTGCAGGACATGGCCGGCGCCGTGGGCCTGCGCGACGTGCGCTACGGCTATGAGGGCGAGAACCATGTGCATGCGCGGCAGAACGGCGAGGCCAATCCGCGCTACATGGCCAAGGACGAATCCAACCCCTATTTCACCTATGATCCGGCCAAATGCATCGTCTGCTCGCGCTGCGTGCGCGCCTGCGAGGAGGTGCAGGGCACCTTTGCACTGACCATCGAGGGCAGGGGATTCGAAAGCCGTGTGTCGCCGGGCATGCATGAGAGCTTCATGAATTCCGAATGCGTTTCCTGCGGCGCCTGCGTGCAGGCCTGCCCGACGGCGACGCTTCAGGAGAAGTCGGTGATCGCCATCGGCCAGCCCGAGCATTCGGTGGTCACAACTTGCGCCTATTGCGGCGTCGGCTGCTCGTTCAAGGCCGAGATGCGCGGCGAGGAAGTCGTCCGCATGGTGCCGTGGAAGGACGGCAAGGCCAATCGCGGCCATTCCTGCGTCAAGGGTCGCTTCGCCTGGGGTTACGCCACCCACAAGGACCGCATTCTCAACCCGATGGTGCGCGAGAAGACCACCGATCCTTGGCGTGAAGTCAGCTGGGACGAGGCCTTTGCCCATGTCGCCAAGGAATTCCGCCGGCTGCAGTTCCAGTATGGCAAGGGATCGATCGGCGGCATCACCTCGTCGCGCTGCACCAATGAGGAAACCTTCCTGGTGCAGAAGCTGGTGCGCGCCGGCTTCGGCAACAACAATGTCGACACCTGCGCCCGCGTCTGCCATTCGCCGACCGGCTATGGCCTGGGCAAGGCCTTCGGCACCTCGGCCGGCACCCAGGATTTCGATTCGGTCGAGCACACCGACGTGGTGATCCTGATCGGCGCCAACCCGACCGACGGCCACCCTGTTTTCGCCTCGCGGCTGAAGAAGCGGCTGCGCGCTGGCGCGAAACTGATCGTCATCGATCCGCGCCGCATCGACCTGGTGCGCTCGGCCCATGTCGAGGCGAGCCATCATCTGCCCTTGCGGCCCGGCACCAATGTCGCCGTGCTGACCGCGCTCGCCCATGTGATCGTCACCGAAGGCCTGTTCGACGAGGCCTTCATCCGCGAGCGCTGCGACTGGTCGGAATTCGAGGACTGGGCGAGTTTCGTCGCCGAGCCTGCCCATTCGCCCGAAGCCACCGAGCAATTCACCGGCGTCAAGCCCGAGGACGTGCGGGGCGCTGCCCGGCTCTATGCCCGCGGCGGCAATGGTGCGATCTATTACGGCCTTGGCGTCACCGAGCACAGCCAGGGCTCGACCACGGTGATGGCGATCGCCAACCTCGCCATGGTGACCGGCAACATCGGCCGCCCGGGCGTCGGTGTGAACCCGCTTCGCGGCCAGAACAACGTGCAGGGCGCCTGCGACATGGGCTCGTTCCCGCACGAACTGCCGGGATACCGGCATATTTCGGGCACGGAAGTCCGCGACGTCTTCGAAAAACTCTGGGGCGTGGAACTCAATCCCGAGCCGGGTCTCCGAATCCCCAACATGCTCGACGCCGCCGTCGACGGCACGTTCCGCGGCATCTACATCCAGGGCGAGGACATTCTGCAGTCCGATCCCGACACCAAGCACGTTCAGGCAGGGCTGGCGGCGATGGAATGCGTGGTCGTCCACGACCTGTTCCTGAACGAGACCGCCAACTACGCCCATGTGTTCCTGCCCGGTTCGACCTTCCTCGAAAAGGACGGCACCTTCACCAATGCCGAACGCCGCATCAACCGCGTGCGCAAGGTGATGAGCCCGAAGAACGGCCTGGCCGACTGGGAAGTGACGCTCAAACTGGCGCAGGCCATGGGGCTCAACTGGAATTACAGCCATCCGTCGCAGATCATGGACGAAGTCGCGGCCACCACGCCGAGCTTCGCCAATGTGAGCTATGCGCTTCTCGAAGAGAAGGGCTCCGTGCAATGGCCCTGCAACGAAGCCAATCCCGAGGGTACGCCGGTGATGCATCTCGACGGCTTCGTGCGCGGCAAGGGCAAGTTCATCCGCACCGAATATGTGGCGACCGACGAGCGCTCCGGCCCGCGTTTCCCGCTGCTGCTGACAACAGGCCGGATTCTGAGCCAGTACAATGTCGGCGCCCAGACTCGGCGCACCGACAACGTCGCCTGGCACGCCGAGGACATGCTGGAGATCCATCCACATGACGCCGAGCAGCGCGGCATCCGCGACGGCGACCTGGTCAAGCTGGCGAGCCGCTCGGGCGAGACGGCGTTGCACGCCACCATCACCGAGCGCGTGGCGCCGGGCGTGGTCTACACCACCTTCCACCATCCCGGCACCCAGGCCAATGTAATCACCACCGACTTCACCGACTGGGCCACCAACTGCCCGGAATACAAGGTGACCGCGGTGCAGGTGACGCCGTCCAACGGCCCGACCCCATGGCAGCGCGACTATGAGGCGCAGGCCGCGCAGTCGCGCCGGATCGCCGTCGAAGAGGCTCTGGAGCCTGCCGAATAGGCGCGAAAGGGAAAGCACGAATGGCGGACGCTCCATCAAGCACGGCCAGGGCCTGGCGCATCGCGGTGAGGGCAGGGGTGGCGACGCCCGGCAGCCGGGCGCTGCCCGAGGAGGTGCCGGTGGCGCTGTCCTTCGGCGGCACCACCCAGGCGGTGATGATGGCGACGCCCGCGGATCTCACTGATTTCGGCGTCGGCTTTGCGCTGTCGGAGGCCATCGTCCGCTCGGCCGATGACATCGTGTCCCTGGAGATTGTCGAGGCCGACCAGGGATTTGACGTGCAGATGCAGCTTTCCGAGGATGTGCAAACGGCGTTTTCCGCGCGGCGGCGCAGGATGGCGGGACCGGTTGGCTGCGGGCTCTGCGGCATCGAATCGATAGAGGAAGCCTTGCGGGCCTTGCCGGACCGCGAGGCTGTAGTGCTGGAGGTGGGGGCCGACGATGTGCGCGAGGCGGTGCGTTCGCTGTCGATGCACCAGAAGCTGAGGGCCGAAACCGGCGCCGTGCATGCCGCGGGCTTCTATGTGCCGGGCAGAGGCATGGAATGCTTGCGCGAGGATGTCGGCCGCCACAATGCGCTCGACAAGCTGATCGGCGCCATGGCGCGCGAGGGCCTGAAGGCCGCCGACGGCGCCATCGTCATCACCAGCCGGGTTTCGGTGGACATGGTGCAGAAGGCGGTGATCGCCGGCGCCGGGCTGCTGATCGCCGTCTCCGCGCCGACCGCGCTGGCGGTCAGGACCGCGGAAGCGGCGGGCCTGACGCTGGTCGGCATCGCGCGCGGCGCGGATTTCGAGATTTTCACCCGGGCAGACCGGATCACACAAGGACGGACCAGCGATGTCGCCTGACAAATTGCGCTACCAGGCCAACCAGATCGCCACCTTCTTCGCCTCCCAGCCGGAGGACGAGCAGGTCGAGGGCGTGGCCGATCACATCAACAAGTTCTGGGACCCGAGGATGCGGGCGCAACTCTTCGAGATCACCGATGAGAGCACCGAGGGCTTCAAGCCGATGGTGGTGGCGGCGCTGCCGCGCATCAGGCGCCCGGAGAGGGTTGAAACTGCAGGCTGAGGAAAGCAGCATTTTGCGTCCCGACTATGGCTTTCCCAAGAAGCTGATATTTGCGACAATTCAACCTGCTCGCCCAGCCCGGAACGGGGAGTTGACCCATGCGCATTCGCCAGGCAAGGCTCGATGAGGCGGGAGTGCTGACTGAACTGGCGATGCGATCCAAGGCCTCCCATGGCTACAGCAGCGCCTTCATGGAAGCCTGCCGCGATGAGCTCAAGATTGACGAAGAGGCGCTCGCACAGCGGGATGTGTGGGTCGCTGAAACCGATAATGCAGGCATCGTCGGGTTTTTCGGTCTCTGGCCGCCCGAAGACTCTGTTGCCGAAGTGGACCCTCTGTTTGTTGATCCCGGGTATCAAAGATGCGGGATTGGCCGCACCCTTTGGGACAGTCTCGAGCACAGAGCCAGATCCGCCAAGGCATCCAAGATCCGGCTTGATGCCGACCCGAACGCGGTGCGTTTTTATGAGCGCATGGGCTGTGTGGTCACCGGGGAGGCGCCATCAGGATCGATAGCAGGGCGTCTCTTGCCTCAGATGGAAAAACCGCTCTGAGCCATATGCAGTGTAGAGCCTTCTTCATTCGCCGCCCGTCAGATTACCGCCAGCACGACCGAGCCGATCAGCAGCAGCGCGAAGATCATGTTGGCGATATGGCCTTTTCTCGGGTCGCTCAACACCGACGACAGGGCAGAGCCGAAGACCAGCCAGGCGGAGTTGACCACGATGATGACCAGGGTCAGTGCGATGAGTTTGGCGGCGGCGTCGAGGACAACATCTCCGGGGATCAGCACGCTGCCGGAATAGACCGCGCCGATGGCGGCGAAGGCTTTCGGGTTGGCCACCGCCAGCAGATAGCCGCTGACGAAAGAGGGCGCCTTGCCGGTCTTGTCGGCGATCGACAGGGCCGGGGCCGTGGCGATTTTGTAGGCGAGATAGAGAATGTAGCAAATGGCGAGCACGGTGATGGCATTGACCAGGCCAGGCTGGGTGAGGATGAGGCCGGTCACGCCTGTCGCGATGAGACCGAGCACGGTCGTGGTGCCCGCGATGATGCCGACGAGATAGTTCACGCCCTTGGCTATGCCAAAGGCGGAGCCGATCGCGGCCGTGCTCAGCGTCGCAGGGCCGGGGCTTCCCATCAGCGGGAAGGCCGCAAGCAGGAGGACGACAAGACCGTTTCCCATCCTGTAAGATTAGCGGAATTCGGGACCGGTTGAAGCATGAATTTCAACCCAAGCAGTCACCGACCGCGCGATCGCCTGAGAAGCCAAACGGCCTCCGTTGCCGCCGTGCCTCTCATGCCCCCCGCAGCCTCGACCGCTGCAAGCCGAACCAGCTCATGGTGCCCACCATAGCACCGCTGCACCTCGCTCCTGTCGATGGAAAAGGGCGGGCCGTCGAATTTCGACTGGTCGTATTCGAAGCAGATCAACAGCTGCGGCGCGTCGCCGGTGAGGGCGGCGATATGCGACGCATATTTGGGCCGCATCGCTTCGGGGAGGGCGACCAGGGCCGCCCGGTCGAAGACGGCGTCGACGGGGCCAAGCAAAGCCGGGGTCAGCGCGAAGATGTCGCCGACAAAGATGTCGATGCCGGCAGCGCTGTAGCGTTTCAGATCGCCAAGATCGGTGACCTCCGGCTCCAGCCCAAGTTCCTCAAACAATTGCCGGATCGCCAGTTCGCTGAGCTCCGCGCCGGCAACGCGGCAACCGCGGGAAAGCAGCCAGGCGATGTCGCGGGTCTTGCCGCACAGGGGCACGAAAACGCGGCCGCGCGCCGGAACCCCGAGTGCCGCAAAATGCTGAACCAGCAGCGCATTCGGTTTGCCTTCATGAAAACCGATGCGATTGCTGTTCCATCGATCGTGCCAAAAATAGTGTTCCATTCGCAGGCCCTTCAGAAAAACAGCCGCCATAGCAACGGCAGCAGGATGGCGGTGGCCAGTGCGTTGAGCCCCATCGCAAGCCCGGAAAAAGCGCCTGAGAGTTCGCTCGCCTCGAGCGCGCGGGCTGTGCCGATGCCGTGGCTCGCCGTCCCCATGGCGAGGCCGCGGGCGCGCGGGTCGCTGACGCCGATCAGGGTGAGCAGCGGCGGGCCGAGGACGGCACCCAGGATGCCGGTGAGGATCACCAGCACCGCGGTCAGCGACGGCAGGCCGCCGAGCTGTTCGGTGATTCCCATGGCGACCGGCGCGGTCACCGATTTCGGCGCCAGCGACATCAGCGTCTCGCGGCTTGCGCCCAGCAGCCAGCCGAGGCCGACGGCGGTGCCGATGGCGGTGAGCGAGCCGCAGATCAGGCTCGCGACCAGCGCCAGCGCCGAACGGCGGACGCGGTCGAACTGGCGGTAAAGCGGGATCGCCAGCGCCACCGTAGCGGGCCCGAGCAGGAAATGCACGAATTGGGCGCCTTCGAAATAGGTCTCGTACGTCGTGCCGCTCACCGTCAGCAATCCGACCATGAGGATCACGGCCGTGAGGACGGGATTGAGAAACGGCTTGTTGCCGGAGCGGACATAGAGCCATGTTCCGGCCTGGAACGCCGCGAGCGTCAGCGTCAGAAACAGCAGCGGGCTGGCGCTGAGATAGACCCAGACTTCGGTGATGTCAGTCATGGCCGGTCTCTCCCTGGTCTCCGCCGCGGGAGCGCGCCAGCCGGCTCATCATCAGGCCGGTGACGGCGATGGTGGCAAGCGTCGACCCGGCCACCGCCACGGAGATCGGCAGCCAGTCCTGGCCGATGAGCCCGAGATGCGCCATCACGCCGACGCCGGCGGGCACGAACAGCAGCGCGAGGTTTCTCAGCAGCCCGTCCGCGACCGCGCCGACATCCTCGGGCACCGCGCCCTTGAGGGCGAGAAGGGAGAAGAGGATCACCATGCCGGCCACGGGACCCGGAACCGGCAGGCCGAGGAAGCGGGTGATCAGTTCGCCGGCCAGTTGGCAGGTCAGAATAAGGGTGAGGGCGGAGAGCATGGCTGGGTACCTGTCCGGCGCGAGACATCGGGTGAGGCAGTGTGGCAGATTCTCCGGCCCCGCCCCAGCCCGTTTGCAACCGACCGACAGGACCGGACAAACCCGCCCGCGCCCGCTGCCCGTCCACCGTGGCGCAAAAGCCGCAGTCAGGCAGGTTCTGCAAAGCGGATGCGCAAGAGGGCTCCCCTCCAAACTCTGCTTTTGCTATCGAGGGCCTCGATTGCAGTGCTCCCCGAGGTAGATCTTGCCCAAGTAATCGCCGGTCTCAGTCCAGTTTCACCCGAACCGCCCGTCAGCGCCTCGCTGCCGGCGCATCATCATGTTCACCGGGTGGTGGCAAGAGACCGGCTTGGCATTGTCTCCTGTGCCCCATGCAGATCCGCTGTCCCAGCTCTTCCGCCGCCCACACCCTCGCCACGCCGCGCCCGCACGGGCTCTCTCCTGCACCTTCCTGGTGGACTTCCGAACGGAAGACCACGACACAATGTGCAAGATTCTCCGGGTCCGCTGGACCCTAATCCCGACGAAAGCTCCCCAACCCTGGATCGCGTGCAGCGGCTGCGGCGGGCTCCGACCCTTCCGCTGCAGCGGCAAGATCCGGCTCAACGCCAACGGCCGCAGGCTCGACGCCTGGCTCATCTACAAATGCCTGCGCTGCGACAGGACCTGGAACCGCCCGGTGTTCGAACGGCGCAATGTCCGCGACATCGACCCAGCCGTCATGGAGGCGATGCAGAGCAACGACCCGGACTGGATCCGCGCCGAAAGCTTCAATCTCGAGGCGCTGAAGCGCTCCGCGCACCGGATCGACGCATTTTCCGAAGTCGACATCGAAAAGCAGACCGTGTGCGAAGCGCCCGGCTGGACGCGCCTGGAGATCGACTTGCGGGCGCGGTGGCCGATCGACCTGCGGCTCGACCGTCTCCTTGCCTCCGCGCTCGAAATTCCGCGGTCCCGCCTCAAGACGCTCTCCAGCCAGGGCGCGCTCTGGACAAACGCCGAGAGCGGCGACATCCTGCGGCGGCGTGTCGTGGCGGGAACGCGGGTGACCTTCGATCTCTCCGCGGAATCCGGGCGGATACACCGCTGGAAACGTCTGGCGACGGGCGATCCGGCCCAGATGTAAGCTTTCAGGACAGCGCGCCCACTCCGGCGGCCAGCGCCGCATAGCGGCCGGTCTTGCCGATCGAGACCAGGAGCACAAACCGCCACAGCGGCTCGCGCATGATGCCGGCGGCGAGCGTCAGCGGATCGCCGATGATCGGCACCCAGGCCAGGAGCAGCGACCAGTAGCCGAAGCGCTGGTAGCTCGACTGCGCGCGGGCCAGCTGCGCCTGGCTTGCTGGAAACCATGGGCGGGTCCGGAACCGCTCGACGCCGCGGCCGATCAGCCAGTTGAGCACGGAACCCAGGATGTTGCCGAGGCTCGCCACCGCGACGAGCGCCGCCACCGGCTGGCCGCCGGCGAGGATCAGCCCGGTGAGCACGCTTTCCGACTGCGCCGGGATCAGCGTGGCGGCCAGGAACGCCGCAAGGAACAGGCTGCCATAGGCGGCAAGATCGATCATGACGGGCGGGCCTCGGTCGGACTTCTTGCGGCGATGCCGCAGCCTTCCTGCCTACAGCGCCGCGGCCGGGAAGGGAACCTCGCTGCGATAGATGGTGCGCCGCAGCCTATCCCGGCATGCGCGCGAAGGAAGGCAGCGCGGGATCGATGCTGTCCCAGGCCTAGCCGCGGCTTGCGTAAGTGAGCGCTTGCGGATTGAAAGAAGCGGGATCGTCCAGGCTTGCCGCAGTGACCGAAAACAGCTCCGGCATCGCGGCAAATGTCAGGTGGACCGGGTTGCCGCAGCTTGGGCAGAAGGCATGGATCTTGTCGTTGCCGCTGTCAACGGTGATGCGCCAGGTCGTAGCCTCGCCCGTCACTGTCACCTCCAAGCAGCGGAGGAAGGTCAGGTAGTGGCCGGTGCCGCTTCGCTGCTGGCAATCGCGGCACTGGCAGTGGTTCTGGAACACGGGCGTGGCCCGGGTTTCGTAGCGGATCGTCCCGGCCCGGCCTTTGACCGCGGCGTGGAGGCCTTCGCGCGTCCTTGCCGCGCCATAAGTCGCAGCAATAGGCGGGCGTTGACGGTTGCTGACGCCAGGACTCTTCCAGCGTGCCGTCATCCACCGGATCAAACCCGGTTTCATTGACCAGATCCATGACGACCCGCTTGCCCCGGACGTCGTCGCCCGCGACGGGGAGGGCCGGCCGGTCGGGGGCGCCTTCGCGCTTCCCGAGTTCGGACAGGGCATAGAACATGATGCTGTTGAACGCCTTGACGATGGGACGCCGGAGTTGCCGTGACACCCAGACGCTTTCCGGCATGGCGGCATCGATATCGCCGATACGGGGATCGCGCTCATCTGGAAAATAATTCGCGGTGTCGACGATCACCACATCCTGCGCCGACCGTTCGAAGAGGTCTTTCGGCAGGGTTGCCACGGCCGGAAACGGCATGGACAGCAGGGCGATATCCGCCCCCTCCACGGCTCCGTAAATATCGGCGGCGACTGCACCGATTTTATCCGCAAATGGCCTGGCGGCCTCGGGCCCGCGCGAATTGGAGACCCGGACGCTGTGTCCGTTGCGGCTCCATCTGGCGGCCAGGGTTCCACCGATCTCGCCGATGCCGATGATCCGATCTTGACGGCTAGGCCGCCTGTCTCGGCTTGGCGAAGATGTCGATCGGCGTGCCGGTTTCAAGGAAGGATTTGAGGCTCGAGAGTACGGCCGGCCAGCCCTTGGAGACGCCGTTGGCCATGCCGCTGCCTGCGACAAGGTCGTCGTGGCTGACGGTGAGGCGGACCATGTCGTCATACTCGACAATGTCGAAGGTGACGCGGCTGTGAGCCTCCGGATCGGATGCCTGGGAGGCGTTGGCCCAGCTGATGACGAGGCGCGACGGCGGCGAGATCTCGAGGACTTCGCCGACCAGTTCGATGCTGCGCTCGTCATTGGCGCGGACATGCTGCTATCGAGAGCCCGTCTGCCAGTCGGAGACGTTCTCGTGGCCCCAGTAGCGCCGGGCGATGTCGGGCCGGGTGATGGCCTCGAACACCTTTTCGGGCGTCGAGCGGATATAGGTCACGTAGACAAAGCTGGTCATTTCCCTTCGCATCTCAATCTCCTTCGAGTTCCATCTTGAGATCGTGTAGCAGGGTGAGCCGCCGCAGTTCGAATTTGCGCACCCAGCGCTCGTAGACTTCATGCAGCGGCACCGGGTTGATGAAATGCAGTTTTTCGCGTCCGCGCCGGACCGTGCTGATCAGATTGGCATCCTCCAGGATCCCCAGATGCTGGGTGACGGACTGCCGGACCATATCCAAGCCTTCGCAGAGCTCACCCAGCGACTGACCGTTCCTCTCGCACAGAAGGTCGAGCAGCAGCCTACGGGTCGGGTCGCCCAGCGCCTTGAACACCTTGTCCGCGTCGTCCGCCGGTCCTTTTGTCATGAGGAATAATATGCAGGTATCCACCTGCATGTAAAGTGTGAGATATCCCGTCAACCAGGAATTCCGTGGAGGGTGGTGATTTCGCTTGCAGCAGGACCGTTGCCGCAGGTCCTGCTGCGGGGACCATTCCTACGAATTATCAATGCCTTGAGAGAGAAGGGCGGTCGCCAGAAGTCCTAGATTGATAGCATGCTATTCACTATTGCATAGCACGCTATCAAATGGTAGCGTTGCGCATGACCTTCGACAAGACCCGATCGGCCGGCGCTCTGGCCAGTGAGTTGGCGCGGCTTTACGGCGCGGACCTGCAACGCGTGCTGGCTCCGCTGGGCCTGTCGCCTGCGCAGTTTCTCGTCCTGAGCGAATTGTGGGGCGAAGACGGCCAGACCCAACGGGCGCTCACCGGACGGCTGGGCGTCGAGCAGGCGACCATGGCCAACACGCTCTCGCGGATGGAACGCGATCATCTGGTAACGCGCAGGCCGCATCCCGAGGACCGGCGCTCGCAGCTGATTTTCCTGACCGATGCCGCACGGGCGCTTGAAGCCACGGCTGTTGCGGCGGCGGTCGCGGTCAATCAGGCCGTCCTCGACGGATTGCCGCCGGCGGAGCGGGAGCTGTTCCTGAGCATGCTCGGACGGGTGGTCTCCGGCATGCGCGGTCGCGACGGCAAACCAGAGGCCTGAGTCCGATCCGGCGTCACGAAGGGGTTTCGCCAATCCGCTAAACGGAGTAGGCACGCCGTGTGGCCGTTCCGGCGCACGATTCATCATACCAGACACGTCTGAAGCCATCGGGAACCGTTTTCATGGACAATATGCGCGGCATCATACTGATGGTGCTCGGAATGGCTGGATTTGCCGCCGAGGACATGTTCATCAAGCTTGCCGCATCGGGCCTGCCGGTGGGGCAGATCCTGGTTGTTCTCGGTTTTATCGGCGCCCTGATTTTTGCGCTCTATGCCCGCCTCAATGGCACCAGCGTGATCTCCAAAGGGTTCTTTCATCCGGCGGTAGTGGTGCGCAACCTCAGCGAGATGATTGGCGGCCTGTGTTTTGTCACCGGCCTGACGCTGATCCCGCTCGCCACGCTGACCACGATCCTGCAGGCGACGCCGCTGCTGGTGACCATGGGCGCGGCGCTGGTGCTGGGGGAGGCGGTCGGCTGGCGGCGGTGGACCGCCATCCTGATCGGCTTCGGCGGCGTGCTCCTGGTTATCCGTCCGGGGTTCGAAGGCTTTGAGCCCGCGGTTTTATGGGGCGTGCTGGCCGTGATCGGTCTGGCGATCCGCGATCTCGCCAGCCGCAAGGTTCCCAAGTCGATCTCCTCGCTGCAATTGTCCGCCTGGGGCTTCTTTTCCGTCGGCGTCTCGGGCGCCGCGCTGCTCGGCATCACCGGCGGCGCGGAAGTGCCGAGCCTGCGCGAGGCAGGGTATCTCACCGGCGCGCTGGCGGTGGGCGTCGGCGCCTATTGGGCGCTGACCGAGGCCACGCGCATAGGCGAGATCGGCGTGGTCACGCCATTCCGCTATTCGCGGCTGGTGTTTTCCACCTTCATCGGCATGCTGGTGTTTGCCGAATTCCCCGACGGCTACACGCTCATCGGCGCCTGCATCATCATCGCCACCGGCATCTACACGATCATGCGCGAACGCAAGCGCCGCAGGCTTGCAGCAGCTGAGGTGCGCGCCGCCTCCGCCGCGGGAACCGTGCTCTGAGGGGCAGGGCGTGCGGGGCGATCATTGCCCGTAGCGGGCTTCGAGATGGGCGATGAAAAAGGCGGGGTCGAGTTCCTCGCCGGTGGCATTCTTGAGGATCTCGGGCGTCGATCCGGTCGACGCCTTCGACCAGATATTGTCGCGCCGCCAGGCGTTGACGGCGTCGAAATCGCCCGCCGCGATCTGCGCGTCGACATCCGGATTGACCTTCAGGATCGCCGCCCATTGCTGCGCCGCCATCAGCGCGCCGAGCGTATAGGACGGGAAATAGCCGAAGGCGCCGGACGGCCAGTGCACGTCCTGCATCGGGCCGTTCTTCGGATCGTCGAGCGTGGCGATGCCGAGCGAGGCCTGCATGCCGGCGTCCCAGGCCTCGGGAAGGTCCTTGACCTCAAGCGCGCCCGAAAGAAGATCCTGCTCCAATTCATAGCGCAGGATGACGTGCAGCGGGTAGGTGACCTCGTCGGCGTCGACCCGGATCTTGCCGCGCCTGACCTGGTGCACATGCGGCAACAAGTCCTCGATGGTCCAGGATTCGTTCAGATGCGCATCGACCAGCGGCAGGGCGAAGCGCCAGAAGGCCGGGTTGCGGCCGATCTGCTTTTCGACGAACAGGCTCTGGCTTTCATGCAGCGACATGCCGCGCGCCTTGCCTGACGGCCAGTGCGCCCAGTCCTTGGGCAGGTTCTGCTCGTAAAGCCCGTGGCCGGTCTCGTGCAGGATGCCCATCAGCGCGGGCAGGAACTCGTCGGTGCGGTAGCGCGTGGTCATGCGCACGTCGGTGGGCACGCCGCCGCAGAACGGGTGATCGGAGACCGACAGGCTGCCATGGTTCATGTCGAAGCCGACCGCCTGCATCATCGCAAGCCCGAGCGCCTTCTGCCGTTCCACCGGATAGTCGCCCGACAGGGGCCTGAGCGGCCGCAAGCTTTGACGCTGTTCCTGAACGTCGAGCGCCCTGGGCACGAAATCCACCAGGAACGCCTTGAGCTCGTCAAAGACCGGCGTGATGGTGGCGGTGCGGTTGCCCGGATCATACTGCTCCATCAGCGCGTCATAGGGCGCAAGCCCGAGTGCTTCTGAGCGCAGTGCCGCTTCCTCGCGCATCATGGCGACAACGTCTTCCAGCGCCGGTTGGAACGTTGCCCAGTCGCCATCGGGCCGGGTCTTGCGCCACAATTGCTCGGAGCGCATGGCGGTGCGCATCTTGCGCTCGACGAAGTCGGAGGGCAGGCAGGTCATGCTGATGTAGGTGCGCTCGAGTTCGCCCACCGCGATGGTCTGCGCGGCGCTCAGATCCTCGGCCCTGGCGGCCTCGATCCAGTCGCGCACCTTGGGGTCGGTGGCCTGGCGGTGATACATACCCGAGAGCGTCGACATTGCCTCGGCGCGGGCCTCGCCGCCGCCCGGCGCCATGTTGATCGCCTCGTCGGTGCCGAGTATCGACAGCGCATGGTCGAGCGCGCCGAGAGCGCGGCAATGATCATCAAGCTTGGTGAAGGACATGCGGGGACTCCGGGGGAAGATGCAAGGGTTTCGAGATAGGGTAACCGGCCGGGAGCTGCAAGGCCAAAGCCGCAGGCGTGATGACGCGGCCGTCCGGATGCTTCTGGCTGGGTCAAAACAAAGATCGCATAAGATGGATTATGGAACTACGCGATACGAATCCCGTGCAAGAATTGGATCTGCCAATACCCTGAGAAGCTCAAGCGAATCATGGCTCTGCAGGCACTTGTGACTGCGCAGCGCGAGATTGGCCGGATGATCGGTCGCTGGCAAGTGTATTGCCGCGCGGAATGTGGTTTAGTCTGCCGGCGCATGGCTGGCCGCATCGGCGAGCGGCCGGCGTGGCGCGTGAAAGATGAGGATGGCATGCTCGAAGGATTGCGGATTATCGAGATCGAGGCGCTGGGCCCGGCGCCGTTTGCCTGCATGATGCTGGCGGACCTCGGCGCCGACGTCATCGTCGTTCACCGCAGGAACGGCCAACGGGCGCCGGGCATGCCCGAGCGCTCGCTGATAGACCGTGGCAAGCGCTCGATCGAGCTCGATCTCAAATCGGCCGACGACATCGCCGTGCTCAGGAAGCTGGTGGCGCGCTCCGAGGCGCTGGTCGAGGGATTTCGGCCCGGCGTCATGGAGCGGCTCGGGCTCGGGCCTGCGGATCTGGCCGGCGTCAATCCGGACCTGGTCTATGGCCGGATGACCGGCTGGGGCCAGACCGGGCCGCGGGCCGAGACGGCCGGCCACGATCTCAACTATGTCTCTCTGTCGGGCGCTGCCTGGTATGCCAGCAATCCGGGCGAGCCGCCGTTCACGCCGCCCACGCTTGTCGGCGATATCGGCGGCGGCGCGCTCTATCTGGTCGCCGGCATTCTGGCTGGCGTGATGGCGGCGCGCGCGGGCCGCGGCGGAACGGTGGTGGATGCGGCCATCGTCGACGGATCGGCGCACATGATGAACCTGCTGATGGCGCTGGCGCAGACCGGAGGCCTGTCAATGGAGCGCGGCCAGGGCCTGCTCGACGGCCCGCACTGGAGCCGCTGCTATGCCTGCGCCGATGGCGGCTTCATCTCGGTGCAATGCCTGGAGCCGAAATTCTATGCGGCGTTTCTGGCGCGTCTCGGGCTCGGCGACGACCCTGATTTTGCCTCCCAGTTCGACAGGAGCGCATGGCCGCGGCAGACGGCGCTGATGGCCGGGATCTTCGCCAGGCAGCCGCGCGCGCATTGGGAGGCGCTGTTTGCGGGCTCGGATGCCTGCGTGGCCCCTGCCCTTGATCCGCTGCAATCGTCAGCCGACCCGCACATGGCCGCGCGCGGCGTCTGGCAGAGCATCGATGGCGTGCTGCAGGCAGCGTCTGCGCCGCGGTTTTCGGCCGAGCCGGACAAGGCTCCGGGCGGCATTCCCGCGCGCGGTCAACATACGGATGCGGTGCTGGCGTGGCTTGAGGCTGACGCGTGAGGCCGGATGGGCTTTGCGATACCGCCACACCCGTCATGCCGGACCTGATCCGGCATCCAGCGGGCCCAAGTCCTTGGGCCGAAAAGTCTTTTGACCCCGCGGACGCTGGGTCGCTGGATCCCGGCTCGGGGGCCGGGATGACGGTGCGGGAAGGCCAGAGACCCGAGTCGATGACCTGGGTCGCGGTCCGCACCGGGCAGCGCCTGAAGAAGCGCCAGCCTCAGCCCGGTGCCCGCACGTCGATGATTTCGGCCTCTATCGCGACAGCCAGCGCTTTCGGGTCCACGCGGAAAACGCTGTCGGGACGGCCGGCGGCGGCCCAGACTTCGCTGTGATCGAGCAATGTCCGGTCCATATAGACCGTGATCGGCGCGAGATGGCCGACGGGCGCCACGCCGCCGATGGCGAAGCCGGTCTCATCGCGCACCCGGCGCGCATCGCAGCGCGTGAAGGAAAGATTGTAATGCTCTGATATGTAATCCATATCGGCATTATGGGTGCCGGAGACCAGCATCAGGTTGAGCTGCCCGGTGGCACTGTTCTCGAACACCAGCGACTTGACGATCTGGCTCACGTCGCAGCCCGCGGCGTCTGCCGCTTCCTGCGCCGTGCGGGTCGACTGGACCATCTTCAGGATGCGGATCGAAAGCCCGGCGTCAGCCGCCGCACTGGCCACCCGCGCCATACTGGATCCCGCCGGAATAAGCTCCGGCGTCATCACGATGGCCGTCTCGCTCATGATGTCATCTCCACGTCAAAGGTCAGTCCGTCATAGCCGGGCTCGACCCGGTCCGGCGTCTCCGCAAGCACGGTGTCGTAATCGAGCGGCACATGCATATGGGTGAGGATGGCGCGCCTGGGATCGAGCTTCTCGATCCACCACAACGCCTGGTCGATCGACAGATGGCTCGGGTGCGGCTTGTACTGCAGCGAGTCGATGATCAGCACGTCGAGACCCTGGAGCCTGTCCACGGTGGCGCGCGGGAAATCGCTCACATCGCAGCAATAGGCCACGCCGCCGATCCGGAAGCCCAGCGAGCGGATGGAGCCGTGAATCTGGTCGAGCGGCTGCACCTCGATGGTCCCGCCGGCCCCCGTTACCTTTATGGTTTCGTCGAGCGAATTGATCAGCATCGGCCGGGTGATCGGCGGGTATTCGCTTCCGGGCGGCGTCTCCAGGCAATAGCCGAAGCCGGCGCGGATGCGCGCCATGGTCTCGGGATCGGCATGGATCGGGATCCGCATGCGCTGGGACAGCGCAAAGCCGCGCAGATCGTCGATGCCGTGGACATGATCCGCGTGGGAATGGGTGTAGAGCACCGCATCGATGCTGCGGACGCGATTGGCGATCATCTGCTCGCGGAAGTCCGGGCCGGTGTCGACCGCAATGGTGGTCTCGCCGCCGTCGGCGCCGATCTGCCTGATCAGGAAGGCGGCACGGGTGCGGCGGTTCTTCGGGTTGGTCGGATCACAGGCGCCCCAGTCGCCATTGACGCGGGGAACGCCGGGCGATGAGGCGCAACCCAGAACGATGAACTGGCGTCGAACCGGCCCTGTCACAGCGCCGGCATCTTGGAAAAACAGCGGAAGGCGTTTTCGGTCGTGATCGCGGCCATCTCCTCAAAGGAAACACCCTTGACCTCGGCCAGGACTTCGGCGGTGTTGACCACATAGGACGGCTCGTTGCGCTTGCCGCGCCAGCGCTTGGGCGCGAGATACGGCGCGTCAGTTTCCACCAGCAGCCGGTCCATCGGCACGGTCTTGGCGATATCACGCAGCTCGGTCGATTTCGGGAAGGTCAGGATGCCCGAGAAGGACACGTAGCCGCCCAGCGCCACGCCGGTGTCGGCGAGCGCCTGACCGGAGGAGAAGCAATGCAGGATGAAGGGGAAGGCCCCCTTCCCCGTTTCCTCGGTCAGGATCGCCGCCATGTCCTCGTCGGCGGCTCTGCTGTGGATGACCAGCGGCAATTGCGTCCGCCGCGCCGCCTCGATGTGGCGGCGGAACCCGGTCTTCTGGTCCTCGGGCTTCTGCGTGTCGTAGAAATAATCGAGACCGGCCTCGCCGATCGCCACGATCTTCGCATTCGCTTCCGCCAGCTCCACCAGCTCGTCCGCGGTCACGTCGAGCTCTTCATCGGCGTTGTTGGGGTGGGTGCCGACCGAGCAGAAGACGTTGCTGTACCGCTCGGTCAGCTTGAGCAGCCTGTCGAGCTTGCGCACGCGTGTCGAGATCGTCACCATCTGCATGACGCCGGCGTCGCGCGCCCGCGCGACCAGGTCATCGCGCTCGGCGTCGAAATCGGGGAAATCCAGATGGCAGTGGGTGTCGATCAGCATGCGTCTCACGCCTCCTCGGGCGCGACATAGCGGGGAAAGACCGGCTCCGGCTTGTCGATCGGCGTGCCGGGCTTGAGACGCCCCGCCTCGCCCAGCGCCTTGAAATCGCGGCTGTCTGCCGGTGTGGAAAGCAGGTCGAGCAGCTTGCCAGCCGATTCCGGCATGAAGGGCAGGAGCAGGATCGCGATCTGGCGCACGGTTTCCGCGGTCACGTAGAGCACGGTCTCCATGCGCGCCGGATCGGTCTTCTTCAGCGCCCAGGGCTCCTGGCTCGCGAAATAGCGGTCGCCATCGGCCACCACATCGATGATCGAGGCCAGCGCCTTGTGGATCTGGAAATTCGCCATGTCCGACCGGGCGCTGTCGATCGCCTTGTCGACAGTCGCGAGCAGGGTCTTGTCCTCATCAGTCAAGGCGCCGCATTCCGGCATCTTGCCGTCGCAGTTCTTATTGATCATCGACAGCGAGCGGCTGGCCAGATTGCCGATGCCGTTGGCGAGATCGGAGTTGATCCGCGTGGAGATGGTTTCGGGACTGTAGCTGCCGTCCTGTCCGAACGGCACTTCGCGCATGAAGAAATAGCGCACCTGATCGAGCCCGTATGCCTCGATCAGGGCGAAGGGATCGACCACGTTGCCGATCGATTTCGACATCTTCTCGCCCTTGACCAAGAGGAAGCCATGGGCGAACACCTTGGCTGGCAACGCCAGGCCCGCCGACATCAGGAAGGCCGGCCAGTAGACCGCGTGGAACCGGACGATGTCCTTGCCGATCATGTGGATGGCGGGCCAGTAGTTCCATCGCTCCGCCGTCTCGTCGGGAAAGCCCGCGGCGGTGATGTAGTTGGTCAGCGCGTCGACCCAGACATACATGACATGCCTGTCATTGCCCGGGACCGGCACGCCCCAGTCGAATGTCGTGCGCGAGATCGACAGGTCCCTCAGGCCGGATTTGACAAAGCTCGCCACCTCGTTGCGCCGCTCCGCCGGCGCCACGAAATCGGGGTTTTGCTCATAGAGTTCGAGGAGCTTGTCGCCATAGGCCGAGAGCCGGAAATAGTAGCTTTCCTCCTCCACCCATTCGACCGGCGAGCCGAGCGGTTCGCGCCGGACGCCGTCCTCGCCGACCGTCGTTTCGGACTCGTCGAAATAGGCTTCCTGTCGGACCGAATACCATCCGCCGTAATTGCCGAGATAGATGTCGCCATTGGCTTCCATCCGGCGCCACAATTCCTGCACGGAGCGCTTATGACGCTCCTCGGTGGTGCGGATGAAGTCATCATTGGAGCAATTCAGACGCACCAGCATGTCGCGGAACACGGCTGAGTTCCTGTCCGCGAGTTCGATCGGGCTGATCCCCTCCTGCTCTGCCGTCTGCTGCATCTTCTGGCCATGTTCATCGGTGCCGGAGAGGAAAAACACATCCTTGCCGTCAAGCCGCTGGAACCGCGCCATCACATCGGTCGCAATCGCCGTGTAGGCGTGGCCGATATGCGGGACGCCGTTGGGATAGAATATCGGTGTGGTGATGTAATAACGATCGGTGCTCATGGTCGCCTTCAACTGCCGTTCGGAATCCGGACCGCTCATCTGATCCATTCCCGCAGCCGTCATAAGCGATAAAGCCGCGTGATGCCATGCCCTGAGCTAGCCAAAAAACAGGGTAAAGGCATGCAGCACCGTCTGTTTGCGGTCCAGATTATAGGCGGCGGCGGTGGCGAAATGGTCCTTGAGCACGGTCGAAAGTCGCGCCAGCCGGTCCGCTTCCATGAGATCACCCATAATACCCGCATCCCGCGCCATGGCCTGGACCCGGTCGACGGCCAGTTCGGTGAAGAACTGGTAGGCCACGTCGCGGTCGCGGGCGGCCAGCGTTTCCGCCAGCTTGTAGATCGGCTCGCGGTTGGAGAGGCTGCCGCGCTCGATAATGTCGACAAAGGCTTCAGCGATGTCCACCCCGCCGTAATTCCTGAGCATCAAGGCCCGCGCGACGCTGCCTTCGCTGAGCGCGATGATCGAATCGCTTTCGCCGGACGCGGCGCCCAGATGGGCGAGCGCCCGGTCGAGGTCCGCGGGCGACAGCGGCTGCAGCCGCAGCGACAGGCAGCGCGACCGGATGGTGGGCAGCAACCGCCCCGGCGTGTGCGACAGCACCAGGAACAGCGAGCGCTTGGGCGGCTCCTCCAGGATCTTGAGGATGGCGTTGGCGGCGTTGCGGTTGAGGTCATCGGCCGGATCGATGATGGCGATCCGCCAGTTGCCCGTGCCCGATGTCTGGTTGAAGAATTTTCCGGCGCGGCGCACCTCATCGACGGTGATCACCGATTTCACCTTGCCGGTCTTCTCATCCACCGGCCGGGCCAGGTGCAGCACGTTGTGCGACGCGCCGCTTGCCATCTGACGGCCAATGGAATCGTTCGGATCCGGATCGGCGATCCTCTCCGGCGCGCTCAGCGGGTCGGGATAAGACAGCACATGATGGGCGAAGCGATAGGCCAGCGTCGCCTTGCCGATCCCCTCCGCCCCCTCGATCAGGATGGCATGATGCATGCGCCCGGACCGGTAGGCGCCTGCGAGAAACTCCTGGGCGGCGTCATGGCCGAACAGCGCGGTGTTGTTTTCGGGCGGGATCGCACCTTCCAACAAGCCCGGAACATCTCCCGTCATGCCTTTTTGTCCCGCGCCGGCCCACCGGTCGCTTCGTCCAGCAACAGCGGCTCGACGGCAGCCAGGATTGCGAGTGCGACAGCATCCTCCGACTGGCTGGCGTCAATCAGCTGGCAGCGGTCGGGCTCCGTCCGGGTCAGGTCGATGAACGCCTCGCGGCGTTTCTCGTGGGTGGCGAGTTCCTCTTTTTCAAACCGGTCGGGTTCGGCGTCCGTGCCTTCGCGCGCCTTGGCGCGCCTGAGACCGGCCTCGGCGGGAAGGTCGAGCACCAGCGTCAGGTCGGGGATCATGCCATTGACGGCAATGCGCTCGAGATTGCGCACGAATTGCGGCTCCAGATTGCCGGTCACGCCCTGATAGACCCGGCTTGAATCCATGAACCGGTCGCACAGCACGATCGCCCCTTCTGCAATCGCGGGACGGATCACTTCCTCGACATGATCGCTGCGCGCCGCGGCAAACAGCACCGCCTCCATGCGCACGCCGAATTCTTCAGCCGCGCCGGACAGCAGGACATGCCGCACGGCCTCGGCGCCCAACGACCCGCCCGGCTCGCGGGTGACCAGCACATCATGGCCGCGGCGGCGCAGGACACCGGCCAGCCGATGGATCTGGGTCGACTTGCCGACCCCCTCCCCGCCTTCGAATGTAATGAAGCGCCCTGTGCTTTTCGTCACGCCATGGTTTCCCGGGCTTTGCGGACGCGACATCCGCCCCGACCCTGTTGCTAAGCATATCCGGAGGTTCCGGTTTTCTTCTACCTAGACCATTTCAGATGACAATTGAACGCTCGCGCGAGACTTAAAGCCAGAATTGCGCAAGTTCCAGCAGCGCATCGAGAGCCTGGCTGTACAAGGGGCCCTTGGCGACGCCCTCAACGACATAGAGCGGGGTTTCCTGGGAGAGCGTATCGCCGATATAGACCTTGAGCACGCCGACCTGGGCACCCGCTTCGAGCGGTGCGCGCAGCGGCCAGTCATAGGTGATTCGCGCCGCAAGCCGGTTCGGATTGGTGATCGGAACGAAGATGTCGACGGCACCCTTGGCCCTGACGATGGCGCTGCCTGCCCCGCCATAGACACTGAGTTCGCCGATGGTTTCATCCTGCGCGAACAATGTCCTGCGCTCGAAGGCGCGGATGCCCCATTCCAGCATCTTGCGCGATTCCTCGGCCCGCTCGCGCTCGCTGGCCATGCCGCCCATCGCCAGGAACAGGCGCCGCCCGTCCCTGTTGATGGACGCGACAATGGCGTAGCCGGATTCCTCGGTAAACCCGGTTTTCAACCCGTCGACGCCGATATCGAGGCCGAGCAGCGGATTGCGGTTGCGTTGCAGGATGTTGTTCCAGGTAAAATCCTTCTGCGAATAATAGCGGTAGAATTCCGGATAGGTGGCCTGGATGTGGCGGGCGAGCGTCACCAGGTCCTTCATCGTTACCTTGGAATCGGGGTGCGGCAGGCCATTCGAATTGCCGAATACGGACTGTGTCAGGCCGATTTCGCGGGCGCGTTCGGTCATGAGCCGGGCAAAATTCTCCTCGGAACCCGCCATGCCCTCGGCAATGATGATGCAGCCGTCATTGGCCGATTGCACGATCACGCCCTGAATCAGGTCCTCAAGCCGGATGGAGGATTTGAGCTCGGCAAACATGGTCGATGTCCGCGACATCGCGCCGCCGGTGCGCCAGGCGTTTTCCGAGACTTCAAACGTGTCATCAAGCGTCAGGCGGCCGGTGCGGATGGCGTGGAACACCACCTCCATCGTCATCAGCTTGGCAAGCGAGGCCGGCGGCACCAGATCGTTTTCGTTCTTGGCGAACAGCACCGTGCCGGTCTCTGCGTCGATCAGATAGGCCTGTTGGGCGCGCGTTTCAAACAGTTGCGCCCGGACTGGGCCCACGGCACAGCAGACCAGAAGCGCGAATACGAAAAGCAGGCGGGCGGCAACCATCCGGACCATAGATCTATCCATTCACGGAGAATACCGGAATTCCCGCGAGCCTAGCAATCCAGGCGGGTTGGATCAATGGCTTGAGAGCATTGAGAAATGTCGAGGCGGCGCGGCAGCCAACCCTTGCTAACGCTTGGCGTTCATCCCAAGAACAGCGTCGAACGGCCCGGTCTTGATGACCCTGCCGCCCCAGAATGCCAGGCCGATATCGCGCGGCCCGGTTGCCCCGTTTGCCGCCACGGGGCCTCCAAATGAGGGCCGATCCAGCAGCACGGGGCCTATCTCGGGCAGCGCAAAGCCAGACGGAATGCCGGATGCCGAACCCGTCATCGAGGACTGAAGCGCAGTTGCGGAACCAACGGTTGCCGGCGGCGCCAGCGCCGTCTGAACGGAATTCACCCCCGGCAATGCCGTTTCCACCGCATTCATGGCCATCATGACGCCGGTGGCGATCACGCCGCCTGCCGGTTCCGTGGAACCGCCCGGCCTGTAGCTTGCCATCAGGAAACGGGTGTCATCGCCTTCGACTGGAGCCCGGCCAATATACTCAACCCGGACCGCGGCCACCCCGTCCTGCTTCATATTCAACATTTCGGCAGCCTGGGCGGAGACATCGATGATGCGGCCATGGGCATAGGGACCACGGTCATTGACCCGGACAATCACGGTGTTGCCGTTTTTCTTGTTGGTCACCCGGGCGTAGCTTGGCAGTGGAAAGGTCGGATGGGCTGCGGACAAGTGGAACTGGTCGTAGATTTCGCCATTGGCGGTCAGGCGGCCATGAAAATTGGGACCGTACCAGGAGGCCAGACCCGCCTTGTCATAGTCCTTTTCTTCCTTGGGCGTGTACCATTTGCCGCGGATCCGGTAGGGCTTGCCGACCATGTCCCGTCCGCCGCCCTTTTTCGGGCGCTTGGCCGTGGTCATCCTCGGGCTCGCCGCAACACCATATTCGGCGACGGAAAACTTGGTCTTGGTGTTGATATGGGCGGTGTCCGACTTGCCGCCGGACGTGGATTCGCATCCAGCGAGCCCAGCACCAAGCAGCGCCATAAAAGACAGCCTGGCCGCCATGCGCAGCCCTGCCCCCGGCAGATTGATTATATTGTGTCCCACATTGATACTCATGCTCTGGCTGACGCCGCTTCTGGCCTGGCAGCGTGCCCCCTGCAAAGCCATCCCCTTGGATCTATGCGATTGATGTCCTAATCGCAGGTTTAGATCGCCCCGCAACATGGCAAAAATGCGATTGGCCGCCCAGATCGGGGCAGCCAACCCTCCAATATGGTGAAATTTCCGTAAACTCAGCCCTCGATCCGGGCCTTGCCGGTGCGGCCGTCATCGCGCACCCAGGTCAGTGACTGATCGCCGGTTTTGGTGATTCGGAAGCAGCTCGGCTTGCCATCGTACCAGGTCGGCCACTGCTGACACAGCCTCTCCCCCTGCACCCACCAGCGCCCGCTTTCCTTCGGGGCGAGGAATTTCCCCAGGCCGAGCGCGGTTCCATCACCGGTCACCACGCCGGAATTCTTGTAATTGAGCGGAAATTCGCCGCCGAATGGCGTAGACAGATAAACCCGTTTGCCATTGACGAACTGCTTGAGGTCGCTGCCGGCGAGCTGTTCGGCGCCGGCCGATGCCGAAACGCCAAGCACCATCATGGCTGACGCACCTGCAACAGAAAGGATTTTGCCAAGCATTGCATGCCTCCGATTGTTGATCATGTGCATGTACTACGCGTTCGCCCCGAAATTGGTTTCGTGTCGCACTGATTTTTGTTCATCCGCGCACACGCCGTGGAGAGGCGGATGCTTCATGCAAGCGCCTGAACAAGGGAGGCGCTTGCAGGAGCGCGAAACAAGTTGACGCAAAGCGCGCCGCGGAGCTAAAAGCGCGCCATCCGCATCGGGATCCCCAGCTTGCAGCTTGCAGGCTGATGGATGGTCGAAGGTTCCGATTGCCCGGAGGGGTGGCCGAGCGGTTTAAGGCACCGGTCTTGAAAACCGGCGTGCGGGAGACCGTACCGTGGGTTCGAATCCCACCCCCTCCGCCACTTGCCCTCGGGTCCATTGCGAGGACATGGTTTGCATTTGATGCCGGCGAGATTTTTAACTCGGTCCAGAGCATCCGGGCGCCCCCCCATGCCTTGTGTGCAAACCATCTCTCCGGAATGATCTGTCAGCGATGTCTCGACAAGTCCGGCTGATTGTCCTCTCTCGTGCGATGTCGGCACCGACTGGCGCCGCATCGCCACCCGGTCGCATGCGCACACCCGGTGATCACCGCCGTTTACACATCGTGGCCCGACGGCTCCGCGCCTGCGACGCCGGTCATTCCAGGCGGTTGCCAGACTGCTGGAACGCCGGACATCCACTCACGGCGCAAGATGGCGTATTGCAGGGTGTTTTCGTAGATCGGATTGCCCGCATCGTCCTTGGTGAACGACACGAACTCCAGGAACAGGCCTTCCCGGCGCATGCCGAGCTTCTCGCAGAGGCGTTGCGAGGGCATGTTGTGGTCTTCGACACAGGCATAGATCCGGCGAAAGCCCTTTGCCCGGAACAGATGGTCGAGCAGGGCCCTTGCGGCTTCGAACGCGTATCCCCGGCCACCGAATTGCGGATTGAGATTCCAGCCGACCGAGGCGGTCCCCTCCTCCTCCTCTGCAGCGCCGCCGCCGAACAGATCGCCGATCACCTGACCGGTCTGCTTCAGGCATATCGCCACGCTGCCCTCGTCGAGGGCGCGTTTCTTCACTTCGGTCTTTGCCGCGGTCAGGTCCGCGAGCTTGAGCGAGAGGAAGCAGGTGGCGGTGGGCGCGCGCAGACAGGCCAGGAGGTCGTCTGCATCGCCTTCGCGGAAGGGCCTCAGGGTCAGGCGCTCGGTTTCAATGATCTGCATGTCCGATCCTCTTGAAAAGACTGTCAATGATGGGCGCGGGACGGGCTGCGAGGCCCGGCCAGCGCAATCTCGTGCGAAACTGCATCAAGGTCATGCGCAGGTCGCAGGCGGCCATGAACGCCAAGATGGCCGGCCTGATGATTGCCTGACATCCAGAACCCGCAGAACCTCACGGAAACCCGCCAATGGTACCGCTCCATGTTCGAGCGCCTGGGCGGCGCAGCGCGCGATGCGCAGGCGGCCCGGGTCGCCCTTCTGGCTGTCGAGGGCCTGTTCCTGCTGCGCATCGTCGGCATCGATGAAGACGGGGAATGGAGTGCTTTTCTCGACGACGTCGAGAACGTCTTCGAGCGCCTGGTGGAGTAATGTTGAGCCGCCATCAGCCACAGGCCTGGAGCGAAAAGGTTGCGGGCGTTGCACGCAATCCGCCCTCCCCTGGCGAGGTCGGATTCCAGCCATCGCCGACCGCCGGCACATGTGCTAGGCTGGTTTGCAGCCAAGTCCGGAGGTCCCATCACCCATGGCAATCGAACCGCGTGCCCCCCGCCTCGCCGTGCTCATCGACGCCGACAATGCTTCGGCCAAGATTGTCGACGGCCTGTTTGACGAGATTGCAAAGATTGGGGAAGCCAGCGTTCGCCGGATCTATGGCGATTTTTCGAGCCCGAGATCGAAAGCCTGGATCGACGTCCTGGCGCGTCATGCAATCATTCCCCAGCAGCAGTTCGCCTACACCACCGGCAAGAACGCCTCCGACATCACGCTTGTCATCGATGCGATGGATCTCCTCCATAGCGGCCGTTTCGACGGTTTCTGCCTGGTGTCGTCCGACAGCGATTTCACGCGGCTGGCTGCGCGTATTCGTGAGCACGGGGTCGATGTTTTCGGATTCGGCGAGCAAAAGACCCCGGAGAGCTTCCGCCAGGCTTGCCGGCGTTTCATCTACACCGAGAACTTGCTCCCCGATGCGCCCGCAAATGTGGAAGAAGCAGGGAGCAAGGCCAAGCCGCTTCAGCCGCCCAGCGCCGCCACGCCGATCATCCGTCGCGTTCTCGATCAGATGGAGACTGAAGACGGATGGGCTCCGCTTGGCGCAGTGGGAACGCAACTGGCGAACCTGTCGTCTGATTTCGATCCGCGCAATTTCGGCTTCCGCAAGCTCAGCGACCTGATCCGCAAGACCAACGCCTTCGAGATAGACCACCCCGAAGGGCGAGCCGTGCGCATCCGTAAAAAGGCAGCCCCGGCGAAAGCGTCAACACGACAGAAATAGAGAAGGGACGGAGAGCAGCGCACGCCTTCGTGCCCAAGGCCTCGTGCGGTTGCCTTCCGTTGAAACGGCTCACACAATCACTGAAGCCGGACCTCCTGCCGAAGAAAATCGTGCAGGGTGCCCGTGTTTTTTCCTACGTGGTCGCATGCCGTTGAAGAAACGGGGATCGTGGCCGGCCACGGTGCCCCTCGACACCAGATCGGGGCCCGAAGGCCCCGATCGGTCTTGGCCGTGATGACGGGCCAGGCTTACTGCCAGCTCTTGACCAGTTCGTCGTAGTTGACGGTCAAAGGCTGTTCCTTTTCGTTCTCGATCTTGAGCTGCGGCGCCAGGTTGCCCTTGGAGACAGCATCGGCGTTCCAGTATTCCAGATCGTGCTCTTCGGCCATCTTCGGGCCGATATCACCCTGCACGCCGGCGCGCTCGAGCCGCTCCATCACCTTTTCCTGCTCTTCGCACAGCGAGTCCATCGCTTCCTGGGCGGTCTTGGCACCCGAGGAGGCGTCGCCGATGGCCTGCCACCAGAGCTGTGCCAGCTTCGGATAATCAGGCACATTGGTGCCGGTCGGCGACCATTGCACGCGGGCCGGCGAGCGGTAGAACTCGATCAGGCCGCCGAGCTGGGGAGCCCGCTCGGTGAACGAATCGTGCTGGATCGAGCTCTCGCGGATCAGCGTCAGGCCGACATGGCTCTTCTTGACGTCGACCGTCTTGGAGACCACGAACTGCGCGTAGAGCCATGCGGCCTTGGCGCGGTCGTCGGGGGTGGACTTGAGCAGCGTCCAGGATCCCACATCCTGGTAGCCGAGCTTCATGCCATCCTTCCAGTAGACGCCATGCGGGCTCGGCGCGAAACGCCATTTCGGCGTGCCGTCCTCGTTCATCACCGGCAGGCCGGGCTTGACCATGTCGGCCGTGAAAGCGGTGTACATGAACATCTGCTGGGCAATCTCGCCCTGGGCCGGTACGGGACCGGATTCGCCGAAAGTCATGCCCTGGGCTGCGGCCGGAGCATAGGCATTGAGCCAGTCGAGATACTTCTGGATCGAATAGACGGCCGCGGGGCCGTTGGTGTCGCCACCACGCGCCACGCAGGAGCCGACCGGACGTGAATTCTCGTCCACCTTGATGCCCCATTCATCGACCGGAAGGCCGTTGGGCAGGCCCTTGTCGCCATTGCCGGCCATCGACAGCCAGGCGTCGGTGAACCGCCAGCCCAGCGACGGATCCTTCTTGCCGTAGTCCATGTGACCATAGACCTTCTTGCCGTCGATTTCGCGGCCGGTGAAGAATTCGGCGATATCCTCGTAGGCCGACCAGTTCACCGGCACGCCGAGATCGTAGCCGTATTTGGCCTTGAAATCAGCCTTGTTGGTTTCGTCGTTGAACCAGTCGTACCGGAACCAGTAGAGGTTGGCGAACTGCTGGTCGGGAAGCTGGTAGAGCTTGCCGTCGGGCGCCGTGGTGAATTTCAGGCCGATGAAGTCCTCGAGATCGAGACCAGGATTGGTGACGTCCTTGCCTTCATTGGCCATCCAGTCGGTCAGCGAGCGCGCCTGCTGGTAACGCCAGTGGGTGCCGATCAGGTCGGAATCGTTGACATAGGCGTCATAGATGTTTTCACCCGACTGCATCTGTGTCTGCAGCTTCTCCACCACATCGCCTTCGCCGATCAGGTCGTGGGTGATCTTGATCCCGGTGATCGCGGTGAAGGCCGGCGCCAGCACCTTGGATTCGTATTCATGCGTGGTGATGGTTTCCGACACGACCTTGATGTCCATGCCCTGGAAAGGCTGGGCGGCGTCGATGAACCATTGCATTTCGGCTTCCTGGCCAGCGCGGTCGAGCACGGACATGTCGCCGATTTCGGCGTCGAGGAAGCCCTTGGCGGCGTCCATGTCGGCGAAGGCCGCACCGGTCATTGCCAACAGCATTGCTGCACTCGTCGTCATAAGGTGCTTTCGCATAGTAATCCTCCCTAAAGGTTGCGATTGCAGTTTCTATTCAGTCCTGGATGGCAACCTCCCGCCGCCATCCTTTCTTGCTCTAAACGTAACGGAAAACGCCAATCGCGTAGACCACAGACAGAGCGAGAGCCCACCACAGGTTCGGTCCGACAAGACCGAGCCATGCGAGATTGATGAACGCCGAACCGAGCAGCGAGACGAACAGACGGTCGCCGCGCGTGGTTTCGAAGCGCAGAATTCCGACCCGCGGCGAGCCGCCGGGCACGTAGTATTCCCAGACCCCCATGCCGACGAGCAGCATGAAGATGATGATGAAAAAAGCGGCTGTCGGCCCGGTCCAGGCCATCCAGGAAAGATCCATCATGCCCTCCTCACGCAAATGTGGCCGTGCTTGTCCTTTTGCCCTGTGTCCTCGGCCATTGGATACCGGCCCTCGCCCACATGCCGCAGAAAGACATTGCATGCCTTGACGCGATCAGCGATCTGCATGTCGTCCCGATCGGCGCCGCAGAGATCGGACAGGTAAAACGGTCCGGGCTTTCGCGTTTCGATCGCCTTGGTGAGGTCCTTGCTTTCAAAACCGCTCATCAGACCCTCCCCAGGGCAAAGCCCTTGGCGATGTAGTTGCGGACAAACCAGATCACCAGCGCGCCCGGTATGATGGTCAGCACCCCGGCGGCAGCCAGCACGCCCCAGTCGAGCCCCGATGCGGAGACCGTGCGGGTCATGGTGGCGGCGATCGGCTTGGCATCGGTGACCGTCAGCGTGCGGGCAATGAGCAGTTCCACCCAGGAGAACATGAAGCAGAAGAATGCCGCCACGCCGATGCCGCTCGCGATCAGCGGCATGAAGATCTTGACGAAGAATTTCGGGAACGAATAGCCGTCGATATAGGCGGTTTCGTCGATCTCCTTGGGCACGCCGGACATGAAGCCCTCGAGGATCCACACCGCCAGGGGAACGTTGAACAGACAGTGGGCGATGGCCACCGCGATGTGGGTGTCGATCAGCCCGAAAGCGGAATAGAGCTGGAAGAACGGCAGCGCGAAGACCGCCGGCGGCGCCATGCGGTTGGTGAGCAGCCAGAAGAACAGATGCTTGTCACCCAAGAACCGGTAGCGCGAGAAGGCATAGGCCGCAGGCAAAGCCACTGCCACTGCAATCACCATGTTCATCACCACATAGATGATCGAATTGATGTAGCCATTGTACCAGGACGGGTCGGTGAAGATGACCTTGTAGTTGGCGATGGTCGGGTCGCGCGGCCACAGCGAGAAGGCGCCAAGGATTTCCGAGTTGGTCTTGAAGCTCATGTTGATGAGCCAGTAGATCGGCAGCAGCAGCAGGAAGATGTAGATCAGCGGAACCAGGAAGGAAAAGCGCGCGACGGCGTTGGATCGCCTCGTTCGGCGCGCCATGGCCGCGGTTGCGTCTTCGCTGGAGAGCGTTGGAGCGGGCGCTTTGTCGGAATAGCTCATCTTTCGCCCTCAGCCCTTGGCATCGTTTGTGATCATCACGGTGTAGAACACCCATGACAGCAGCAGGATGATGAGGAAGTAGATCAGGCTCATCGCGGCCGCAGGTCCCAGGTCGAACTGGCCGATGGCGGTCTTGACCAGGTCGATCGACAGGAAGGTGGTGGCGTTGCCCGGTCCCCCGCCGGTGACGACGAAGGGCTCTGTGTAGATCATGAAGGAGTCCATGAAGCGCAAGAGCACGGCGATGAGCAGCACCCGGTTCATCTTCGGCAGCTGGATGTAGCGAAACACCGAGAACCGCGATGCGCCGTCGATCTTGGCCGCCTGGTAATAGGCGTCGGGGATCGACACCAGGCCGGCATAGCACAACAGCACCACCAGGCTGGTCCAATGCCAGACATCCATGATGATGACCGTCACCCAGGCGTCGAACGGGTCGTTGACGTAATTGTAGTCGACGCCGAGCGCGTTCAGCGTGTAGCCGAGCAGGCCAATGTCGACACGGCCGAACACCTGCCAGATGGTGCCCACCACATTCCAGGGAATGAGCAGCGGCAGCGACATGAACACCAGGCAGAAGGGTACGCCAAGGCCCTTTCGCGGCATGTTGAGCGCGATGAAGATGCCAAGCGGCACTTCGATCAGAAGGATGATCCCGGAAAACGCCAGGTTGCGCAGAAGAGCGTCGTGAAAGCGCGACGATGACAGGACGTCGGAGAACCAGGAGGTGCCGGCCCAGAAGAACTGGTTGTTGCCGAATGTATCCTGCACCGAATAATTGACCACCGTCATCAGCGGGATGACGGCCGAGAACGCCACCAGAACCAGCATCGGCAGAACCATGAACCAGGCCTTGTTGTTCCAGGTCTTGTCCATCTCAGCCTCCCAGCTTTACGCGCCAATCGTCGGCGTAGATGTTGATTCCGGCGGGGTCGAAGGTGACGTGCGGGTCGGCGGGCACGGAGGAATCCTCGTCAAGCACGACCGCCAGTTCATGACCCTCGATCATGGCGCGGACGATCTTGTGCCGGCCGATATCCTCGACCACCCGGACACTGACCGGCATGCCCTCAGTTCCCAGTTGGACATATTCAGGCCGAATGCCGAGCTCGGTCCGCTTGCCTTCAGTCGGGCCTGCAGCGCCGGGCAGCGCGATAGACTGGCCGCCCAATTGCGCCCGCGCGCCATCAAGGGCAACCGGCAGCACGTTCATGCCAGGGGAGCCGATGAAATAGCCCACGAATGTGTGGCTGGGGCGTTCGAACAATTCCTGCGGCGTGCCGATCTGGACGATTTCGCCTTCATACATCACCACCACCTTGTCGGCGAAGGTGAGCGCCTCGGTCTGGTCGTGGGTGACATAGACCATGGTGTGGCCGAAGCGGCGGTGCAGCAACTTGAGCTGCGAGCGCAGCTGCCATTTCATGTGCGGATCGATCACCGTCAGCGGCTCGTCGAACAAGATGGCGTTAACGTCGGCGCGCACGAGGCCGCGGCCGAGCGAAATTTTCTGCTTGAGGTCCGCCGTCAGCCCGCGCGCCTTGCGTCCCGCCATGTCAACGAGATCGATCATCTCCAGCACTTCGGCCACGCGGGCCTTGACGTCGGTCTCCGCCATTCCACGATTCCTGAGCGGGAAAGCCAGATTGTCCGCCACGGTCATGGTGTCGTAGACGACGGGGAACTGGAACACCTGGGCAATGTTGCGCTCTTCCGGCTGCAGGCCGGTGACGTCGCGGCCATCGAACAGGATCCTGCCTTCTGAAGGCGTGAGCAGGCCCGAAATGATGTTGAGCAGCGTGGTCTTGCCGCATCCTGAGGGCCCGAGCAACGCATAGGCGCCGCCGTCTTCCCAGGAGTGGTGCACCTCGCGCAGTGCATAGTCCTCGTCGCGGCTGGGGTTCGCGCTGTAGGCATGGCGGATGTGGTCGAGATCAATGCGGGCCATGGTCGCTCCTCATGCCGCCGCCGGCCGGGCGCGAACCGTGCGCCCGTCGCGGTCAAACACCAGCAGGTGCTGTATGTCGAGATGGACATCCAGCATCTCGTCGGCACCGATGTCGTGAACGCCCTTGGTCAGCATCACCCATTGCCGGTCCTCATGGATGAGGTGGACATAGCTTTCCGAGCCGGTGATTTCGGTCACCATCACCCTCGCCGACAACGGCGTCGTCCCCAGGCCTGCGGCAAGCGACAGATTGTGCGGGCGGAAGCCGAGCGTGCAGGGGCCATCGTCAAGATGCATGAGGGCCGCAGGCACCGTGATGTCGCCCACGCCGGGCTTGACGAACCTGCCCTGGCTTTTCTGCATCGGCAGAAGGTTCATCGGCGGGTCGGAAAATGTCTGGGCCGTCACCAGGTCGACCGGATCACGAAAAACCTCGACCGTGGGGCCGAACTGGGTAATGCGGCCTTCGCTGAGCGTGGCGGTGTTGCCGCCGAGCAGCAGGGCCTCGGACGGTTCGGTTGTGGCATAAACGAAGATGGCGCCGGATTCCGAGAAGATCTTCGGCAGTTCGGCGCGCAGTTCCTCGCGCAGCTTGTAATCGAGATTGGCCAAGGGCTCGTCGAGCAGCACCAGGCCTGCCTTCTTGACGATGGCGCGGGCGAGAGCCGTGCGCTGCTGCTGTCCGCCGGAGAGATTGAGCGGCGTGCGCTGAAGGTAGGGGCCGAGCCTGAGCAGGTCGGAGGCGCGGGCGACTTCCCGTTCGATCGTCGCCTTGTCGGCGCCGGCGATCCTGAGCGGCGAGGCAATGTTCTCGTACACCGTCATCGCCGGGTAGTTAATGAACTGCTGGTAGACCATGGCAACGTTGCGCTTCTGCACCGCAAGGCCCGTGACGTCCTCGCCATCGCTCACAACCCGGCCGCGGGTCGGGCGGTCCAATCCGGCCATGATCCGCATCAGGCTGGTCTTGCCCGACAGTGTCGGGCCAAGAAGCACATTCAGCGACCCGCCTTCCAGCCGCAGCGAAACGTCACTGATGTGCGCTTCTCCGTTGGAAACCTTGGAGACGTTGTCCAGTTCCAGCATGTAGAAGAAGCCCTCCCAAGCCTCGCCTCCGAATTGCGGATCGTTCGCGCCATCGAGCTGCCGCGAAGGCCCGCCGCAGGTCAGTTTATCACCTGCGCTCCCTATTTCGTTAGGAATTAAAAGGAACCTTAACTGAATGTCAAACGAAAATAAACGAAACCAGACTGCACCTTGTGCAGAGTCGGCTTATCGTTCTCCGCCGCGGCCAAAAATCGAGGTTTCTGGCCCCTCATCAAAGAAGAAGCGGGAGACTGTTTCATGCAGCCAAAACACTGTACCGGGCGTCGGGACGGTGTCCGACGGGCGAGCCGCCTGCCCGCGCTTCTCATGACAGCTTAACAGGCAGCTAAGCAATTGCATTCAAATTGACCCATTCCCGAGCGCAAATCTTCAGACTGATCTGCCAGGCTGATAGGCAATGGATATTCAGGGAAATCGAGGCCCGAAGCGTTCGATCGTGTCAGATCTCGCGCGTCTCGGCGTGCAAAATGATCCAGCCATAACGGCGGAAGTCGAGCGGCTTCTGACGCTTCGCACGCGTGACATTCGTTTCAGGGGCGAGATCAACCGGCTGTATCAGGCACGCATTTGGCCGCAAACGGCCAAGATCATTCGTGCGTGGATGATCTGGGTGGCCTTTTTGGGCGTGGTCACACTAGCCCTCAACATACTGCTGCTTCCGCCGGCGATTTCGACGACCATGATCATGCCGAACGCGATCATCCCGCCGATTGCAATTGCCGTGGCTCTCATCTGGCAAAGGCCCCGCCCGCCGTGGCTGCAAGGGGGCTTTCTGATTGCGGGGATGTTCTTCATTCTTCTGGCGGTCGCGCTGGCGGGCATCAATGCAGGTGGCGAGTTCTACGAACGCAGCCTCAACATCATGCTGTTCGTGGCAGTTACAGCCATCATCATCTTCGGCATTCCCCTGTCCTGGACGGTGACCATCGCCGCCCTGGCGCTCAGCCTCTACCTTGTCCTGCAACTGGCAAACCCGGCCCTCGATGTGGGGAGCGCCGTGGCTGCAACCCTGTTTTTTGCCTCCGGTATCTTCGCGACTGTCGTTGCGCGGCGCAACATGACGCTTCTTGCCCAGAAGACCTTCCTCTTTGGGCTGCGGGACCGGCGCAGGGTCGCCGAACTGGCCGACGTCAACGATCAGCTGGAACGCTTGGCAAGAATCGATCCGCTCACCGGCCTCGCCAACCGGCGCTGGATGGAGGAAACCCTCAGCCACCTGTGGGGCGACGGCCGCAAGCGGCACGACCGGATCGCCATGCTGATGTGCGATATCGACGAATTCAAGAAGCTGAACGATGATTTTGGCCACGCCGAAGGCGATCGGTGCCTGGTCGAAGTTGCGAGCATTATCCAGGACAACGTGCGGAGCAATTGTGACCATGTTGCGCGCTACGGCGGGGAAGAATTCCTTGTGCTCCTTCCCGGGATGAGCGAGCAGGAGGCGGTCTTCGTGGCTGAGCGGATTCGCGAGAGCGTTGAAGCCGCAGCCTTGCCCAATCCGACATCCCGCGTATCGCGCTTCATCACCGTGAGCATCGGCGTTGCAGTCCTGGGGCCGGCCGGCGAGGCTTTGTCGTCGGAGCAGTTGCAGCGCAACGCTGACGCGGCACTCTACCAGGCCAAGGAATCCGGCCGCAATCGCGTGGTGACCCACCCGCCTGTGCCACCGAAAATACGCTCCGCTCTGACCGGTTGACGTTTCCAATCAGATTGCAGCGCAAGGCG
Source organism: Hoeflea sp. (assembly GCF_014359905.1). Lineage (GTDB taxonomy): Bacteria > Pseudomonadota > Alphaproteobacteria > Rhizobiales > Rhizobiaceae > Hoeflea. The sequence goes on from NZ_JACIYP010000005.1 coordinate 86,556, forward strand.
CAAAGCTGATTGGCGTCCGGCGGTCTCCGCGGGCGGCGGCTTCGGGCACCGGGTGGAGAACCGTGTTGTGTGCCCCGGCAGCACATCTGTCGCGGGCTGCCGGGGCGCAAGTCAGGGTGATCCAGAGCTTCGAGGACGACATCCGTTGCGCCGTCTATCGTGCCCTCGCCGCACAGAAGCTTGAAGCCGCGCTGGACAGTTCCGGGCGGACGGAAATGGCCAGGCGCATCTGTAATACATCCCAACCCTGGACCTCGACTATGTGCAAGGCGGATGTCGCATTCATGATATTGCATACCTAAGTAAAATATGGTCTGTTTGCTTGCGGGAGGAATACAAGACTTTTCGAAGGACACTCCCATGCTTTCCGTTGCTCACAAGACCAGCGGCGCCATTGCACTGGTCATGATTGCCCTGTTCTGGGGATCAACCGTTCTAAGCGAAATTTCGTTCGACGCAGCGACCGTTACGGCGGTCAAGTCCGCGATTCCTTATGGCTTCATCGTGCTGATCCCGGCGCTGATGGCGGCCGGCGGGTCGGGGCTGCGGCTCGCGGGCGGGCGCCGCAGCGGTGCCATCGGCACAAAGCTGAAGCGGATGCCGTTCATTGCCGCCAACGGCCTGTTTGTCCTCATGCCGGCCGCCTTCTTTCTCGCCAGCAAGGCGCGCGCGGGAAATTTTGATACTGCCTTCTACGCCGTCCAGGTGCTGGAATTGCTGGCGGGTGCGGGCAATCTCGCCCTCCTGTCGCTCAATATGCGGGACGGATTGCGGATGACAGCGCGACGGCGCAGCCTTCGCGCCTGATCGCGCCTCAGGCGGCGCTCATCGGAGAAAACCTGAGGGATCCAGCGATGAAGCCTGCCCCCTTCTACCTCGCAGGCGCCCTCGCGCCGCTGGTTTTCCTCGCCTCGGTCATCTATGGCGCCGCGCGCCGCGCCGGCTATTCGCATCTTGCTGACCCGGTCAGCCTGCTCGGCATGGCGGGGGCCGCGGATGCAGGCATGATCAATGCTCTCTGGGTCGTCAGCGGCCTGCTGATCATCCTCCTCGGCGCCGGCTTCTGGCTTGACCAGGCAGGACCGGGGCGCTGGACCGCAACATGGGTGATGCTTGCCGGTGCAGGCTCCGCAGCAATAGCGTTCTGGTTTCCGATGGACCCGCCGGGCGCACCGCTTTCCCGGTCCCAGATCGGACATAACGCTCTGGTCGCTGTTGCCGGATTGTCCTTCGCGCTGGCGCTGATCACGGCCGCGTATGCTGCGGCCCCGCCCCGCGCCTTTCGCAGGTTCAGCTGGATTGCGCTCGCGGCCATGGTGGCGGGCGGCGCGGGCGCGGCACTGTCAGCCGCGATGGGCTGGCCGCTGGTCGGGCTTTTCGAACGCGTCACCCAGGCCGGCTATCATTCCTGGCTTCTGGTGACAGCCATCCTGGGTGTCACCGGTTGGGGAGCGCGATAGGGGCTCCAAACGCCTTTCCATCGCGCTCCCCAATCCAGCTCCCTATCTCAGTTCGAGCGGCAGCAGCGCGTCCGGCATGTTCTGGTAGGCCACGGGGCGGATGAACCTGCGGATGGCGAGTGTGCCGACCGACGTGGCGCCGAAATTGGTCGACGCCGGATAGGGGCCGCCATGCACCATGGCGTCACAGACTTCCACGCCCGTCGGGAACCCGTTGGCGAGGATGCGGCCCGCCTTGCGCTCGAGGATCGGCATCAGTTCCTTCGCCAGATCGAGATCGGCGTCGTCCATCTGCAATGTGCAGGTCAGCTGGCCATGAAGATCAAGCGCGATGGCTTTCATCTGCGCCTTGTCATCAACTTCGACAATGATCCCGAGCGGACCGAAGACCTCTTCGGCGAGCACGCGGTTGTCGAGCCAGTCCTTGCCCGCCACCCGGTAGAAATAGGGTGCGGCATTGCGCCCTTCACAGGTAGCGGCCAGCAGTTCTTCGACACCCGCCGTGGCGGCCACCGCGTCGCGTCCGGACCTGTAGGCCGAGGCAATGCCGTCGGTCAGCATGGTCTGCGGATTGATGTTCGCGAGTGCCGCGCTGGCGGCTTCCGAGAAGGACTTCGCATCATCGCCTTTGAGAGCGATGACGACGCCGGGATTGGTGCAGAACTGTCCCGCCCCCATGGTCAGCGATCCGGCCCAGCCTTTTGCGATCTCGGCGCCGCGCGCCTTGAGCGCCTGCGGCAAAAGGAACATCGGGTTGATCGAGCCGAGTTCGCCGTAAAACGGAATCGGCGTCGGCCGCGCGGCGCACAGGTTGAACAGTGCCCTGCCCGCACCGAGCGATCCGGTGAAGCCGACCGCCTGGATCAGCGGATGGGTGACAAGCGCTTCGCCGGCCTCGCGGCTGTTGGACTGAACCAGCGAAAACACGCCGGCGTGAACGCCGCAGGACTTGATTGCGGCATCGATTGCCTGGGCAACGATTTCGGCAGTTCCCGGATGGGCTGGATGGCCCTTGACGACAACCGGGCAGCCCGCGGCCAGCGCGGATGCGGTGTCGCCGCCGGCGGTGGAAAACGCCAGCGGGAAATTGGATGCGCCGAACACGCCGACCGGGCCAACCGGCCGCTCCACCATCTTGATGTCGGGGCGCGGCAGCGGCGCGCGATCGGGCAGCGCCTTGTCATGGCGGCGGTCGAGATAGGCGCCGTCGAGAATATGGGAGGCAAACAGGCGCAACTGGCCGGTGGTGCGGCCGCGCTCGCCATTCAGCCGCGCTTCCGGCAGGCCGGTTTCGGCCGTGCCCATCGCGGTCAGGGCCTCGCCGCGCGCTTCGATTTCATCGGCGATGGCGTTGAGAAACTTTGCCCGGCTCTCAGCCGTCGAATAGCCGTAGCTCCAGAAGGCAGCTTCGGCGGCCTTCGCTGCGGCATCGACATGGGCCTTTGTCCCCTGGGCATAGTCTGAGGCCGGTCCATGCGCTGGCTGCGAGCTGAATGTGGTGTCTCCATCAACCCATTGTCCTGCGATCAAGTGTTTTCCGGTGATCATCTTAGGTATTCCATTTCAAAACTTGTGGTTTGCGGCGGATCGAGGGATCCGCCTACTTGCCCCATTTCAGGGCCATGACGTCAAGATCGGCGGCAAGCTGCAGCAGGCGGGACCTGGTGCGCTCCGACATCGGCTTGAGCGGGTGGCGGACATGATCGCTGGCGATCACGCCACCTTCCTTGAAGACCACTTTTGCGGCGCGGAGTCCACACTGGCGGTTCTCATGATTGATCAGCGGCAGGCACTTTTCCCATTGTTTGAGCGCCGCGTCCTTGTCGCCCTCCCGGTAGAGCGTGACGATCGGACGGATCTTTTCGGGAAACATCGCCGATGTCATCGTGCCGGTCGCGCCGGCATCGAGATCGGCGAGCAGCGTGACGGCTTCCTCACCGTCAAAGGGGCCTTCAATGTGCTCGCCCGCGGCCTCGATCAGCGCGGCAAGCTTGTCGGCAGCGAAGGGGCATTCGATCTTGAAATAGGAAACATTTTCGAGCTCCCGCGCCAGCCGTGCGAGCAGGTCCACCGACATGGTCACACCCGACAGCGGCGCATCCTGCACCATGACGGGGATGGAAATGGCGTTGTTCACCGCCTCGAAATGCTCGAAGATCCCCTGCGGCGCGGGAAATAGCCCTGAGCCGTGATAGGGCGGCATCATCATGATCATCGAAGCGCCCATGGACTGGGCAAGCCGCGCCCGCTCGGTCGCGACCTGGGTGGAAAAATGGCTGGTGGTGACGATCACCGGAACGCGGCCCGCCGCATGCTCCAGGCTGATCCGCATGAGCAGCGTGCGCTCCTCGTCCGACAGCAGGAACTGCTCGGAGTAATTGGCCAGGATGCAGATCGCATCAACACCCTGGTCGATCATGCAGTCGATCACCCGGCGCATGCCCTCCTCATCGACCAGGCCATCGGGGTGAAACGGCGTCGGCGCCACGGGAAGTATGTTGGCGATCGTTTTGGTCATGGTCCGGTCCTTTCAGACTGTCTCTTCATCTCCCGGCGCCATAGCGGCTGCCGGGCCCGGCGTATTCTTAGCCGGCTTATATGTTTATTCGACAAAGGCCTCGACGGTAACGCGTCGGCCCAGCAGGAACGCGTCGGCCACATGCACCATCGGCGACAGATCCATGTCCACGCCCCCTGCCCGGACGAGGTCAGCCATCCTGGCGTAAAGCCGCGAATATTCGCCGGTCAGCGCACCACCGGCAGCGGCGGTTTGGGTCACGCCGTCAATCTCAAGCGTCGCGCCGCCTTCGGACAGCACCAGGCTGCCCTGGTCGGTCTTGATTGCGATGTTCCAGAACTGATCGCCTTCCTTGCGGAAATCGAACTCTGCGCTGACATGCGCGCCATGCGGATGTGCAAAGGCAAGGGTGGCGGCGATCGGCGTTTCGCAGTTCTCCGGAACGAACAGTTCCGACGCGGTCAGATGGATCGGATCGGCAAGGATTTCCGTGACAATCGACAGCGCGTTGATGCCGGGATCGAAGACGCCGAGCCCGCCGGCCTGCCAGATCCATGTCTGGCCGGGATGCCATTTGCGCACATCCTCCTTCCAGGTCACCACCAGGCTCTCAAGCCGCTTGCCCGCGAGCCACGCTTTCGCCGTGGCCACCATCGCCGCTTCCCGGGAATGCCAGGTCGCAAAGATCGACACCCCGGCCTTGCGCGCCATCGCCTCGAGCGCGTGGCATTCGGACACGGTCGCGCCAGGAGGTTTTTCCAGCATCACATGGCGACCGGCGGCAATCGCAGCCTTCGCATAGTCAAACCGCGGCACCGGCGGCATGCACAGCGACACGACGCCGATATCGGGGCGGGCCTCCAGCATGACGGCCAAATCCTCGTAAGCATCGACGCCGTCGACCGTCGCGTGACGCGAGACCGTGGCCGCGAGCTCCCAGTCCGCCGATGCCGTGATCGCCGGAATATGCTGGTCGCGGGCGATCTTTCCGATCCCCGCCAGTGCTACATTGAATGCCATCAGTGCGAGTCCCTTCCGACCGGCGCGCCTCTGCATCCGACCAGGAAGTCGAGATCCGCGCCGGTATCGGCGCCCCGGGTGTGGGTCTGATGCAGCCAGGCATAGCCCGACGCCTGCTTTTCGATGTTCGGCGTCCAGTCCTTCAGACGTGCCGCCAGTTCCTCGTCGGATATATCGAGATGGATGGTCCGCGCGCCAACGTCCAGCTCGATGAAATCGCCGTTGCGCACGACCGCCAAAGGCCCGCCATCGGCGGCTTCCGGCGATGTGTGCAGCACCACGGTCCCATAAGCCGTGCCCGACATGCGGGCGTCGGAGATGCGGACCATGTCGGTGATGCCCTTTTTCAGGATCTTCGGCGGCAGCCCCATGTTGCCGACCTCGGCCATGCCCGGATAGCCCTTGGGGCCGCAATTCTTCAGCACCATCACGCAGGTCTCGTCGATGTCGAGCGCATCGTCATTGATCTTGGCCTTGTAGTCGTCAATGTCCTCGAACACGACCGCGCGGCCGCGATGCTGAAGCAGATGCGCGGACGCGGCCGACGGCTTGATGACGGCACCCTTGGGCGCAAGATTGCCGCGCAGCACCGCGATCCCGCCCTGCGCCGTCAGCGCCTTCTCGACAGGCCGAATGACGTCGTCATTGTGATTGACGACATCCTTGACCTGGTCCCACATGGTTTCGCCGGAAACGGTCAGCGCATCCTTGTGCAACAGGCCGGCTTCGCCCAGATGCTTGAGCACGACCGGCAGGCCGCCGGCGTAGAAGAACTCTTCCATCAGGTACTTGCCCGACGGCATGAGATTGACGATGGTCGCCACATCTCGGCCGCAACGGTCCCAGTCGTCCAGCGTCAGGTCGACGCCGACGCGGCCCGCCATGGCGAGCAGATGGATGACCGCATTGGTCGAGCCTCCGATGGCGCCATTGGTGCGGATGGCGTTCTCGAAGGCCTGCTTGGTCATGACGTCGGACGGCTTGAGGTCATCTTTGACCATCTGCACGATCCGGCGGCCGGACATCTGCGCCATCACCCGGCGGCGGCTGTCGACGGCGGGAATGGCGGCGTTGCCCGACAGCGCCATGCCCAGCGCCTCGGCCATCGAGGCCATGGTGGAAGCCGTGCCCATGGTGTTGCACGACCCCGCCGAACGCGACATCGAGGCTTCCGCCTCGAGGAAATCCTCGGTCGACATCTCGCCCGCCTTGACGGCCTCGGAGAACTTCCACAAATGCGTGCCCGATCCGACCCGTTCGCCGCGGAAATAACCGTTGAGCATCGGCCCGCCGGTGACCACGATCGACGGCAGGTCGGTCGAGGCCGCGCCCATCAACAGGCTCGGCGTGGTCTTGTCGCAACCCACCAGCAGCACGCATCCATCCATCGGCTGGCCGCGAATGGTTTCCTCGACGGCCAAGGCCGCGAGGTTGCGGAACATCATCGCGGTCGGACGGAACGTGCTTTCGGAGGCTGACATCACCGGCACCTCGACGGGAAAGCCGCCGGCCTCATAGACGCCGTTCTTCACGCGTTCGGCGAGATCGCGCAGATGCGCATTGCACGGCGTGAGTTCCGACCATGTGTTGAGGATGCCGATCACCGGGCGCCCATCGAACATGTCGTGGGTGAAGCCCTGGTTCTTCATCCATCCGCGATGGTAGATCTGGTCGCGGCCGGTTCCGCCGAACCACTCCTGCGAACGAAGCTTCCGAGGCCATTTTGCTGGTGTGAATGTCATGTTAACTCCAAAACCCTCGCCGCCATTTCAGGCAGCCGGCTTTCTCTGTTGGTTCAGCTCTGTTTGTTCTTGTTGTACACATCGAAAATCACGGCGGCCAGCAACACAAGGCCCTTGATCACCTGCTGGTAGTCGATCCCGATTCCCATGATGGACATGCCGTTGTTCATCACCCCCATGATAAAAGCGCCCACGACAGCGCCGATGATCTTGCCGACCCCGCCCGACATTGAAGCGCCGCCGATGAACACCGCCGCGATGACGTCGAGCTCAAAGGAAACCCCGGCCTTGGGGGTTGCCGTGTTCAGCCGCGCGGCGAAGATCAGTCCCGCGAGTGCCGCCAGCATGCCCATGTTGACAAAGGTCAGGAAGGTCAGCCGCTCGGTGCGAATGCCCGACAGCTTGGCCGCCTTCTCGTTGCCCCCCAGCGCATAGACGCGGCGGCCGAGCGTGGTCGATTCCGTCAGGAACGCGTAGACGATGGTCAACACGCCCATGGTGATCAACACGTTGGGCAGGCCACGGAAGGTCGCGAGCTTGTAGGACACGAACACGATCGCGCCCGCCACCAGCAGGTTGCGCACCACGAAGAAGCTCAGCGGCTCCGCCACCATGCCATAGGCGCGGTTGCGGGCGCGCGACTGCAGTCCCATCCAGATGATCAGGCCGGAGATGACGATACCGGTGACCACGGCAAAACCGTTCATGCGCTCAAAGCCGAACATGTCCTTGATGAAAGGCAGCAGATCGGGGATGAAACCGGTCGAAAGCGCCTGGAACTGGCGCGGGAACGGCCCCACCGACTGGCCTTCGAGCAGCCACAGGGACGCGCCTCGAAACACCAGCATGCCGGCGAGCGTGACGATGAAGGACGGGATCCGCCAGTAGGCGATCCAGTAGCCCTGGGCGGCGCCGATGAGAATGCCGACCAGAAGGCAGGCGGGGATGGTGAGATAGATCGACCATTCCCATTGCACCATCATCACCGCGGCCAGCGCACCGACAAAGCCGACGACGGAGCCGACCGAGAGATCGATGTGGCCTGCGACAATCACCAGCAGCATGCCCAGCGCCATGATGATGATGTAGCTGTTCTGCAGGAACAGGTTGGTGATGTTGACCGGGCGCAGCAGGGTGCCGTCGGTGGTGAACTGGAAGAACGCCATGATGGCGATCAGCGCCAGCACCATGCCGTAGTCGCGCAGATGGTTGGCCAGGTAATGGCTGACCGAGCGGTCCTGCTGACCGGTAGTTTCTACGCTTTCCGTGGCCATTGCCTTAGCTCCTCACTATGAAGGACATGATGCGTTCCTGGCTCGCTTCCGCGGCGGTCAGCTCGCCCACAAGGGCGCCTTCATTCATTACATAAATTTTGTCGCACATGCCCAGCAGCTCCGGCAGTTCGGACGAGATCATCAACACCCCCCTGCCATCATCGACCAGCTTGTTGATGATGCCGTAGATCTCGTATTTGGCGCCGACATCGATGCCGCGTGTCGGCTCGTCGAGGATCAGAATCTTCGGATCGGCAAACAGCCATTTGGACAAAACGACCTTCTGCTGATTGCCGCCGGAGAGATTGACCACCTTCTGGAAAACGCCCGGGGAGCGGATGTTGATCGCCGCCCGGTAGCCTTCCGCGACCCTGTTTTCCTCGGCCTCGGAGATCACGCCGTAGGTCGAGACCTTGGGCAGATTGGCCAGCGTGATATTGCGCTGGATGGTTTCGTCGAGCACCAGGCCGAGATGTTTGCGGTCTTCGGTGACATAGGAGAGGCCCGCGGAGATGGCGCGATCAACGGTTGAGACGTCTACCGGCGCGCCATCGATCAACACCTCGCCCGAAATCCTGCGTCCATAGCTCTTGCCGAAGATGCTCATGGCGAGTTCGGTGCGGCCGGCCCCCATGAGGCCTGCGATACCGACCACTTCGCCTGCGCGCACTGTGAGGCAGGCGTCGCGAATGACCTGGCGTTCGGTATGTTCCGGGTGCCAGACGTTCCAGTTGCGCACTTCCATGAGGGTCTGGCCCGGACGGCTCACGCGCTCGGGGAAGCGCTGCGCCATATCGCGCCCCACCATGTCGCGGATAATGCGGTCCTCGGTGATCTCTTCGCCCCTGGCGTCAAGGGTCGAAATCGTCGCGCCGTCGCGGATCACGGTGACCCGGTCGGCAATGCTGCGCACCTCGTTGAGCTTGTGGCTGATAATGATCGAGGTCACGCCCTGGGCCTTGAGCTCGAGCAGCAGATCCAGCAGCTTCTTGCTGTCCTTTTCGGACAGCGCCGATGTCGGCTCGTCCAGAATGAGCAGGCGGACGTCCTTGGACAGGGCCTTGGCGATCTCGACCAGCTGTTGCTTGCCGACGCCGATGCGGTCGACCAGGGTGCCAGGCGCATCCGACAACCCGACCTTCTTGAGCAGCGCCTCGGTGCGTTGAAAGGTCTCGTGCCAGTTGACGATGCCGTATTTGGCACATTCATTGCCGATGAACAGGTTTTCGGCGATCGACAAGAGCGGCACCAGCGCCAGTTCCTGGTGAATGATGATGATGCCATGGGCTTCGCTCTGGCTGATGCCTGAAAACGCGGCAAGCTTGCCGTCGTAATGGATCTCGCCCTCATAGGAGCCCGCCGGATAGACGCCGGAGAGCACCTTCATCAGGGTGGACTTGCCTGCTCCGTTTTCACCGACCAGCGCATGAATTTCGCCTTCCATGACGGTGAGACTCACCGCATCGAGGGCCTTCACGCCGGGGAATGTCTTGGTTATGGAGCGCATCTCCAGAAGAGGCTTCATTGCTGCATCTCGGTTTCCGCCACTGTCAGGAACAGGCCCCTGCCCGCGCCCTTGGAAGGCGCGGACAGTCTGGCCAGCAGATTGCGCGGATTGATTACTTGATCTGGTCCATCGTGTAGTAGCCGGAGCCGATCAGGATCTCTTCCCAGTTCGACTTGTCCACCGAGACCGGTTCAAGCAGGTAGGATTCCACCACCTTGACGCCATTGTTATAGGTTTCGGTATCGTTGATTTCCGGCGTACCGCCCTGCAACAGGGCATCGACCATGCCGACTGTCACGCGCGCGAGTTCGCGGGTATCCTTGAACACCGTCGAGTACTGCTCGTCCGCCAGGATCGACTTGACCGACTGCACTTCCGCATCCTGACCGGTAACGATCGGCATTTTCAGATCGCCGGAACCGTAGCCAACGCCCTTGAGCGAGGACAGGATGCCGATCGACAGCCCGTCATAGGGCGACAGGACGCCGTGAACCTGCTTGTCGGTGTAGTGGGCGGACAGGAGGTTATCCATCCGGGCCTGGGCGACGGCGCCGTCCCAGCGAAGGGTTCCGACCTTGTCCATGCCCATCTGACCGGAGACGATGTTGATCTTGCCGGAATCGATCAGCGGCTGAAGCACGCTCATCGCGCCATTGTAGAAGAAGAAGGCGTTGTTGTCGTCGGGCGAACCGCCGAAGAGCTCGACATTGTAGGGGCCTTCGCCGAAGCGTTCTTCCAGACCCTTGACCAGGGAGGATGCCTGCTGCACGCCGACCTTGAAATTGTCGAAGGTGGCATAGTAGTCGACATTGCCGCTTTCGCGGATCAGCCGGTCATAGGCGATGACCTTGATGCCCGAGGCCGCGGCATTTTCCAGGGCGTTGGACAGCGTGGTGCCGTCAATGGCGGCAATCACAAGAACATTCACCCCTTTGGTGATCATGTTCTCGATCTGGGCGAGCTGGTTTGGAATGTCGTCTTCGGCATATTGCAGATCGGTCTCATAACCGGCAGCCGTGAACTGTTCGACCATCGAGTTGCCGTCGGAAATCCAACGGGCCGATGACTTGGTCGGCATTGCAATGCCGACAGTGCCCTTGTCCTGCGCCATCGCCGGCGCCGACAGCAATCCGACGCCGAACGCAAGTGTGGCCAAAAGTGAAGTAAGCTTTTTCATCAAGTCCTCCCGAGACAACGCCATTCAGGCGCCAGCTCCTCCTCAGAACCGCACCTGCTGGCCAAAAATTGGGATCCAATCGAACCCTGCGCAAGTTAAGAGGTGTTTGGCATGATTTTCAAATGAATAGATTGACAAACAGCATACCATTTTTGATAGGTTGCCGATGCACCAGACCGCGCGCAGCCTACAGCTCAAGGACTTCCGGCTCATCGAGGCGATTTACGAGACCGGGCAACTTGCTTTGGCCGCCGAGCAGCTTTCGATGTCGCAGCCGGCCGCCTCGCGCATGCTTGCCGGCATCGAGCGCAGTGTCGGCGGGGCGGTCTTTGAACGCCATCCCAAGGGCATGACGCCGACTCAGGTTGGCATGACGCTGATCCGCAACGGCTCCAATCTGCTCAACGGGCTTGAGCAGACGCTCAAGGAAATCCGCTCGCTGAGCGAAGGCCTTGCGGGCACCGCCCGGGTCGGCTCGGTGACGGATGGCGCGGTGGCCTTTGTCGTGCCGGCCATTCAGCAGCTCAAGAAGACCGCGATGGGCGCCGACATTCACGTCGATGTCGCCCCCAGCGACGCGCTGGTCGAGGGCCTGTTCCGGGGGGAGTATGATTTCGTGCTCTCCCGGATCCCGCCCGGCTATGACAAGCACCTGCTCGATGTGCGGCGCGGCCGCAATGAAGACATCTGTTTTCTGATGCGCGCCGGCCATCCGCTGGCGCAACACGCCTCGGCGCCGCTGGCAAGCCTTGCCAGTTTCGAATGGATTACCCAGGCGCCGCACACGCCGCTGAGACAAGCGGTGGAGGCCGTGTTCGTCTCGGCCGGCGTGGCCCTGCCGCAGGACATCGTCAACACGACCTCCATGCTGGTGATGATTGCCTATCTGGCGTCCTCGGACGCGATTGCGCCGATCCCGCGCCAGGTCGCCGCCCTCCTGGCGTCGAACAGGTCTTCGGGCAAACTGGTCACCGTCGATCCAGAGGAGAAGATCATCGTCAGTCCCTATTTCCTGATCTCCCACAAGAGCACGATCATCAGCGCGATTGCGTCGCGACTGCGGGATCTGGTGTTTGCGGCCATGAATTAGCCAGCGGCCTGAGGGAACGTTTCATGCCCTGCCGCGGAATCAGTCCGCGTCGATGAAGACGCTGACGCTCGCAGCCCTCCCTTCGGCATCCATGACCGTAAGCGTTGACGCACCTTCGCTGTCGGGGTTCCAGTTCAGCACCCGCCGCCGCGTGGGCTTCGGCTGTGGCATTCCGTTCGCTATCAACCGGTAGGGCGCGACCCCACCCTGCAGCTTGATGACGAGCGGCATCATCCGGCCCGCGCCACCTGCCCCCAGCGCCACGCGCGCACCCTGCGGCGGGTAAACGATGCGGGGCGGCAGCGATCCTCCCGCCACCGCGGTGGCGGGCTCGTCGCGGCTCTTGTATTTCCTGAGCGCAAACGGCAGCGCGCTGCGGGACCGCTCGACCACGCCATAGGGCGCCGGCGGGAAATCGACCCGGTCGAGCCCGGACCGGACAAAGGCCTCGAACAGCAAGGGCGCCGCATCGGTGATCCCCGACAGGCCTGGAACCGGCGACGCATCCGGACGCCCCACCCAGACGCCAAGCACATGGCGGCCGTCAAACCCGATCGCCCAGGCGTCCCGGTAGCCGTAGGATGTGCCGGTCTTGTAGGCGATGGCGATGCGCGGCGCGCCTTGCGGCGCTTCCACGCCGGTGAGGATCTGGCCTACGCGCCAACTGGCCTGCGCATCGATGACCGGATTTTCGAATCCCGGTCCCGGTTCGGTCTCCACCCCGTCGCGCAGCCTGCGCGCGGTCCCGTCATTGATGAAGGCCGTGTAGAGCTGAACAAGGTCGCGAAGACTTATCCCTGCCCCGCCAAGCCCGATCGCCAGGCCCGGCGGTCCGCCGGGCGGCAATTGCAGGTCCACGCCGCCACGCTTGAGCCGCGCCAGCAGCCGCTGCGGGCCGACCGCCTCGAGAAGCCTGACGGCGGGAACATTGAGCGAGAATTGCAGCGCCTGGCGAATGCTGACCTCGCCCATGTAGTCCCGGTCGAAATTGCGCGGCCGGTAGCCGGAAAAATCCGCCGGCTGGTCGTCGATCAGCGTTTCGGCGGCAATCAGCGCGTCCTCGAAGGCAAGGCCATAGATGAACGGCTTGAGCGCCGAGCCGGGCGAGCGCACGGCGCGGGTCATGTCGATGGCGCCCGAGCGGGCTGCGTCGAGATGCCCGGTCGATCCGACGGAAGCGAGGATCTCGCCGGTCCGGCCGTCGGCCAGAACCATGGCGAGGGATTGTTTTGCCCCAAGGCGCGCCGCGGTCTCGCGCGCCAGCTGCTCAAGGCGGTCCTGGATGCCGCCGTCGAGCGTAAGCTGCACAGGACGGGCCTCGCTGTGGGCGCCGATCGCCAGATCGGCCAGATGCGCAGCGCGGTCGGGCATGGCCAGACGCCGGTTGGGAACAGCAGCGCCCGAGGCCCGGGCGATCTCGCTCGCCGGAATCAGGCCCGCATCCCGCATCCGGCCGAGCACCCGGTCCCGCGCCTGCCGCGCCTGGGCCTTGTGGCGGTCGGGGCGGCGGGATTCCGGCGATTGCGGCAGCGCCACCAGCAGGGCCGATTGCGACAGGGTGAGCTTTTTGGGCTCGCGCCCGAACCAGGCAAGGCTTGCGGCTCTCACCCCTTCGAGATTGCCGCCATAGGGCGCAAGCGTGAGATAGAGCGAGAGGATCTGATCCTTGCTCAGCCGCCGCTCGATCTGCAGCGCGCGCGCCATCTGCCTGAGCTTGGCGGAGAGCGAGCGCTCCGTGCGCGGCTCGATCAACCTTGCGAGCTGCATGCTGATGGTCGAGCCGCCGGAGACGATGCGGCCATTGCCGACGAATTGCACCGCTGCGCGCAGGAGCGCCACCGGATCGACGCCCCGGTGGGCGCGGAAGCGTCGATCCTCATAGGCGATCAGCATGTTGATATAGTCCGGGTCGACCTGATCGAGCGTGACCGGTAGCCGCCAGACGCCGTTGGAAGCGGTATAGGCCCTGAGTAGGCCCCCATCGCGATCAAGCACCTCGCGCGAGAGCTCGCTCGCTGCCTCAAGCGGCGGCGGGAAGGCATGGTCTGCCCGGTCGAGCGCGAAGAGCGCAAGCCCGCTCGCCGCTACGCAGGCTGCGGCGACGATTGCGACCAGACGCAGAACCCTCGCGCCGCGCGGCCGGGTCATGGCCTGCCGAGGACCTCAAGCATCCCTGTCGCGGTGCGCGCGGCGAGCTCGGGCCGGTACATGTCCTCGACCACCGCGGCCGGATGGGCATAGACCCCCGGCGTCACCGCGCGGACCACATAGGCCGCGACGAACTCGCGGTCGGATGACCCGTAGCGATCGAAGGCCGCCATGAACCGGTCGGTGCGGAACTCGGCATGGCTGGCCGAGATCTCACCCAGCCAGGCGAAATTGCCCAGCTCCGCGCTGCCGATCAAGCGCGGATTGTCGATGACAAAGCCTGCGGGCAGCAGATCGGTGACGACCACGCGCGAGGTCCAGGCATTGGCCTCGCGCATCTGCAGGACCACCAGGAAGCGGTCATTCTGGTTGACCGACGAGATCGAAGCCGGCAGGCCATCGAGCGTGTAGTAGCTGCGGTCGATGGAAAAGCCGGTGCCGCCGGCGCTCAGGGGCTGCGAGGGGGCGGCCATCGTGGTCACCACCGCATCGACCGGATCGGGACCCTGGTTGACGATGGTCAGGGGATCGGCGGCGATCTCTTCGCCGCTCATCCTGGTCTCGTAAGCTCCCGCGAAGGCCTGTCCGTTGACGTTGACAGAGATCGACCGGTTGCCGGCGGTGAGCGCGCGGGCCGCCAGCACCATCCAGGCGTCTTCCTGGGTGCTGGTCGATGTCTTCGCCGTCTTGGCGTCGGTGACAAATCGGATCAGGTCCGGCAAGATTCCCGGCGTCGGCGTCGATTCCGCCGCCAGCGCCAGCATCGCCGCACCATCGCGCAGGCTCGAACCGTAATCGTCGCGTCCGCCGATCAGCATGGCGGTCGATCGGGCATGGGCGAAGGCCGAGCGGAAGCTCTCCTCGGCCCGCTGTGCATCGCCGTAAAGCGACAGCGCCGCACCGATCTGGGCCCGCGCCAGAGGCTGCGCAAAGGCGTCGATCTGGCTGTCGGAGTAATATCGCAGATCGGTCGCCGCGGCTTTGCGGTTGCGCGCCAGAACATAGAGCGCATAGGCGATGCTGCTGCCCTGTTCGCTCACATCCGTGGTGTAGGCCAGGGTGTTCTGCAGATTGTCGAGCGCCAGGCGGCTGGCGACCGGGGGAACCGAAAAGCCCTTCTCCGCCGCCCGCGTCAGGAAGTCGGTGACATAGGAATCCAGCCAGAGATCGCCCGATCCCGGTCCCCACAGGCCGAAACTGCCGGAAGACGACTGATAGGCCACAAGCCGGGTGATTGCGCTTTCGATGCGCTCCCGGATCGTGCCGGCATCGTCGCCACCAAACGTGTCGCCAAGATCGCTGAGATAAAGAAGCGGCAGCGCCCGGCTGGTGGTCTGCTCGGCGCAGCCATAGGGATAGCGGTCGAGCGCCATCAGGAGCGAGGCCACGTCGAAAGCGGCGTTGCGCGTGAGGCCCACCGTGACGGAGGCGCCGTCAAGCTGGCTGTCGGCCAGCAATTCGCCGTCGATCCGCAAGGTTCCGCCATTGCCTGCGAGGCTGATCACGCGCCTGGTGGTGACCGGCATGGCCGCCGGCCGGACGGTGATGATCTCCTCCCGGTCGAGCGACAGCCCGTCGGGACCGGTGAGCGCGATGGTCAGCGTGTCCGATCCGGTCAGCAGCCCCTCGAGCGGCATGACCAGGCTCTCGCGGGCGCCCGAGCCCAGGTTGAGGCTCTGGCGCAGGCCGTCGCCGGTCTTGACGCGGCCGGAGGCCGTGAACAGCTCCACGCCGTAGCTGCCGGCCGGGCCATCGGTATTGGCCAGCTCGACCAGGATCTCAGAGCGGTCTCCGGGCGCCAGGAACTGCGGCAGGCTGGCGGTGATCACCACCGGGTCGCGCACAATGACGTCCCGGGTTGCGTGGCCGAGGCCACGGCTGCTCCAGGCCACCGCGTTGACACGGACGGTGCCGTTGAACTGCGGCATGTCGAAGGTGACGCTGGCCTTGCCATCGGCGTCGACCGCGACCGGGCCTTCGAAGAAGGCGACGAGCCTTTCGCGCGGCGGACTGCCTTCCGAGCGCATCATGGCACCATCGCCGCCGGTGCGGATGCGGCCGGTGACGCCCGCCGAGCCGTCGATCAGGCGGCCATAGATATCGCGGATCTCAAGCCCTAGCGCGCGCTGGCCGAAATACCATGATTCGGGATCGGCCGCCGCATGCCGGGTGAGGTTGAGAATGCCCACATCGACCGCTGACACCGTGACGAAGGCGTCCTCGCCCGGCGTCAGGCCGGCAAGCGTGACCGGAACCGTGAAGTCCCCGCGCGGCGTCGTTCTTTCCGGCAGATCGAGACTGACCGACAATTGCCGGTCTTCGGGGTCGACTGAGAGCCATTTGACGCCGATGGCGCGCATCGGCATGCGCGATTGTTCGTCGCCGGGCCGGTAAAGCGTGGCGGTCACATAGGCGCCGGCGCCCCATTCCTCGGTCACGATCAAGTCGATCGTGGCGCCCTCCTCACCGACAGATGCGGTGGTGGTGGCGATCAACCGCTCGGAGCCGACCGTGATCAGCGCCTGGCCTGCAAAGCGTGGCGAAATCCGCAACTGTGCGGTCTCGCCCACTCTGTAGCGATCCTTGTCGAAGGCGATCTCAAGCCCGTCCGGGGTCTCGATGGACTTGGCCTCGACATGCCAGCCGGCATCGAACAGCACGCTGGTCTCGGCGCCGTCGGCGCCGGTGACGTCGAGCCGGTAGCGGCCCCATTCCACATTGGCGGCGATTCTCGCGGGGTCCTGCTCGCTTACATCGATCTCGCCATCGGCGATTTCGGTCGTGAAATCGACGACCTCGTAATCCCAGGAACTACCCTGCCGGTACCACTGATAGTTCCGCTCGATCCGGACCAGCGACCAGGTCGTCCCCGGCATGGCGATCCGCGCGCCGTCAGCGTCAATGGCGATGATCCGGAACCCGGCTTCGCTGTTCTCGGAGACCTGGGCGTCGTCGAAATCGGGATCGATGCCGATGCGCGGACCGTCGGTTGCGACCTTGAGTTCGACGGCGCGTTCCACCGCCCGTCCGCCGCCTTCGGAGGCGCGGATTGTGACGTCAGCCTTGAGGAACTGCGTGGTGACGGGCAGTTCGCCCAGATCGATCGCCACGATCCCCTCGCCCGCCTCGTCCAGCGCCGGCAGAGTGTCGAGCGTAATCCGGGAATTCTCGAATTCCTCGTCCTCGAGCCCGAACACATAGCCCGGATAGGCGTCCAGCGTGCGCGAGCGGCTGAGCACGATCTCGCCTTCGGTCGACAGTCCGCCCGCAGGTGCGCCGTAGAGATAGCGACCGGTGACCAGGATCTGCGCGGGGCTTTCGGGGCTGACCACGCCATCGCCGGCATTGAGCTCTATCTCGATGCGGTCGGGCTGGAAATCCTCGACCAGGAACGACACCTCGGCAATGGCAGGACGCTTTGGATCGGTGTGGAGGCTGGCGCGCCAGGCGCCCTGCATGGCGTTGCCGGGAAGATCGATGGCCAGCGCATGGCCGCCCAGATCCTCGCCGCTCGAGACCACGCGGCGGTCTTCCACCCCGTCGGGGCGCTGCAGGATGATGGTCAGCGGCAGATCGGCGAGCGCCTCGGCCTGTCCGTCGCGCGCGAGCGCGGCAAGATGCACGGTCTCGCCGGCGCGGTAGATGCCGCGTTCGGTCCAGGCCATGACGTCGACGCCGCCCGGCGACGGCCGGCCCGCGACGCCACGGTCGGAGAGATCGAAGCCGCCCCGGGTCAAATCGAGAAAGACGAAATCGCCCTCCGGCCCCTTGGCCAGCAGCGCGGCCGGCGCAAGCCCGGATTGGCCGCGGATCAGGCCCGGCTGGAAGGTGGCGCGGCCGTCGGCGTCGGTCACCGCCTCGCCCAGCACCTCGTTGTTGCGCGCAAGCAGCGTGAGCGAGACCGCGCCAAGCGGCTCTGCCGTTTCCAGCGAACGCAGGAACACCGACAGCCCGTCCTCTCCGGCAAAGCTCGTGATGCCGATATCGGAAATGACGAACCATTGCGTGGCTCGCGCCTCCCAGCTTTCGGACTTGTCGCCGAGCGGCACCGCACTCAGCACATAGACGCCCGGCTCGCGCTCAGGCAGCAGTGTGTCGACCGGGATGCTGGTGACGACTTCGCGGTTCGGCTCGTTGGCGATCTCGATGGCGCCTTCCCAGACCGGGGATCCGACATCCTGGGCGATGGAGTCGAGCGAATAGCTCTCGAGCTGCCTCAGGAACTCCGAGCCGGAGATGATGCGGGCCAGCGCCCGTTCGCCGACGCGGAACAGTTTCAGATCCGCCGAGGGCGCGTTGATTGTGACCAGCGGAATGCCGAGGCGGGACTTGGCGGGCAGCACGAAACTCGACCCGGTGAACCGTGCGGCCGGCGCCCGGTCGCGCACGTAGAGCGACAGCTCCACCGGCGCCTCGAGCGTCTCGTCGACGGCCGAGGGCAGGCCCTGCCGCAGCACCAGCCGGTAGCGCTGGCCGTGTGCGAGCCCGTTGACGCAGATCTGCCGTGTATCGGTCTCAATGGCCACATCGCCCGCGCCGTCGATGCTGAGGAAGCGGGAATAGTCCTCGCCCTTGACCAGGTCCTCGGAGAACTGCACGCAGACGCGCGGCGTCTCGCTGTCGGCGTCAATCGTGTTGTCGACCACCCGGAAACCGTGCGCGGCACGCAGGTTGTCATACGTCGCCCGCAAGGCGGGGGCCTCAGCGATTTCCAGGCTTGCCCGGTAGGCCGACAGGGCCGGACGCCAGTTTTCCGCCCGCTCCAGCGCTTCGCCGAGGACGGCGAGCGAGTCGGCCCGCGCCGAGGCGGTCCGGGATGTCTGGTAGGCGTTGACGGCCGCCGAGATCGCCACCGAGCGGAGACTGCGCTGCATGGTCGCATCTTGTGTCACATAGGCCAGCGATCCGCGCGACAGCTCCCGCCAGATCAGACTCTGCGCGGGGTCAGCCGCGGCCGCCATCGCATAGAACCGGATGACGCCATCCATATCGCCCTGCGCGCTCGCCGATTTCGCAAGGGCTATGTATTGGGATGCGCCGCCGCTGGCGCCGCTGGTGCGGGCAATGGTGCGCTCCCGGTAGGCGCGGGCCTCATCGAGCAGCGAGGCGGGAACGAAGGCGAGATCGGGCGCGGCGCCCAGGTCCGGTTCGCCGCCGCTGACCACCCTGCCCGCAATCGCGCCGACGAAGGGATTGATGGTGTTGTAGTCGGATTTGAGAAAACACCAGCCGGCCTTGATGTTGTAGGTGAAGGCCTTG
The DNA here is from genome assembly GCF_014359905.1 of Hoeflea sp. Classification (GTDB taxonomy): domain Bacteria; phylum Pseudomonadota; class Alphaproteobacteria; order Rhizobiales; family Rhizobiaceae; genus Hoeflea. Next base: position 105,751 of record NZ_JACIYP010000005.1, read on the forward strand.
CACTGGCGGTCGTCGAGACAGGCTGCCTCGCATTGCGCCAGCCCGATGTCCCGGACCGTTCGGAGATCAAATCCGAAATAGTCGGCGTTTTCGGTGGTTTCGATGCGGCGGGGTCCATCCTGCGCCAGCGCCGGAATCGCCGTGGCCAGGACACTGACAATCATCAGAATGCGACGGAGAACAGACATGGAAACCTCCCGCGCCCGCAATCAGCCGGGCAATTGCGAATAGTCCAAGCTCCGCTTTCGCCCGCATGCGGCGCGATGCTCCCGAGACCTGGATTTCGTACAGAGAGTAAGACTGGAATACCGCAACCGGCAAGCGGTTTTCGGGCCGGTCGCGAAGATTGAAGGAAGAGTGGGCGCGACCCAGCAAGCCATTGCGGAACGCTGCTATAATCGGTTAGAATCATATTTCCGGTTTGCCTTTGTCTGCGTGCCTTGCTGCTTGCCTGAAGGGCGTCTTTCAACATTGCGCCGACAATCCCCTTTTCGAGACGCACCAAACGCCCTATAAACATCGTCATTCACCGAGCGAAACACATGACATTACCGCACATAAAAGCCGACATGGATCAGGAAGAGTTGAATGTACTCATGGTCCAGGCGCGCAAGGCCAGCGACCTGTTGAAGTCGCTCAGCCATGAAACGCGTTTGATGATCCTGTGCATTTTGTCGGAAGGCGAGAAATCGGTCTCGGAACTGGAGGAAATCCTCGCCATGCCGCAGGCGGCGGTGTCGCAGCAGCTGGCACGCCTGCGTCTCGACGGGCTTGTCGACACCAGGCGCGAAGGCCGGATGATCTACTATTCGATCATCAATCACGAAGTCTCATCCGTGATCGGGACACTTTACACACTGTTTTGCGCGCCGGTGCGCGAGCCTGCAGAACCGGCAGAGTAGCCTCGCCAGATCTCCACAAGCAAAAAGCCGGTCAGGGATTGCCTGACCGGCTTTTTTTGACTGGCCGATCCCGAGACCGGGATCTTCAGAATATCAGGCGACCGCGCGCGCCAGGGCGCACTGTGACCACAATTCGCTCAAGGCGCCCGCCAGATGTTCGATATCGCCGTCCGAATGCATCGGCGTCGGCGTGATGCGCAGACGCTCGGTCTTGACCGGAACCGTCGGGTAATTGATCGGCTGCACATAGATGCCGTGCTGATCCATCAGCACATCGGAAATCCATTTGCATTTCGAGGCGTTGCCCACCATCACCGGCACGATGTGGCTCGGGTTGGGCATGTGCGGAATGCCGTGGGCATCGAGCGCCCGGCGCACCTTTGCCACGGCATCCTGGTGCCGGCGGCGCTCCAGCTGGCTTGCCTTGAGATGGCGGATCGATGCGGCGGCGCCTGCGGCCAGCGAGGGCGGCAAGGCGGTGGTGAAGATGAAGCCCGAGGCAAAGCTGCGGACAAAATCGCACAGCGCGCGGGTTCCGGTGATGTAGCCGCCCATGACGCCAAAGGCCTTTCCGAGCGTGCCTTCGATCACCGTCAGGCGATGCATGATGCCCTCGCGTTCGGCAATGCCGCCGCCGCGCGGACCGTACATGCCCACGGCGTGGACCTCATCAAGATAGGTCATGGCGCCGAATTCATCGGCCACATCGCAAAGCGCGGCGATCGGGGCGATGTCGCCATCCATAGAATAGACGCTTTCAAAGGCCACCATTTTCGGCGCAGCCGGATCATCGAGCGCCATCATGCGGCGCAGATCCTGCGGGTCATTGTGCTTGAACACGCGCTTTTCACAACGGGAATGGCGAATGCCTTCGATCATGGATGCGTGGTTGAGCGCGTCGGAATAGACGATCAGACCGGGGATCTTGCCGGCAAGCGTTCCGAGCGCCGCCCAGTTGGAGACATAGCCTGATGTGAAGATCAGCGCGTCTTCCTTGCCGTGCAGATCGGCAAGTTCACGCTCAAGCAGCACATGATAATGATTCGTGCCGGAGATGTTGCGGGTGCCGCCGGCGCCTGCGCCACAGCGGTCGATGGCCTCCTTCATGGCGCCCGTAACCAGCGGGTTCTGGCCCATGCCCAGATAGTCGTTGGAACACCAGACCGTTACGTCCTGGGTCGTACCGTCGGCGCGATAGCGTGTTGCCCGCGGAAAACCACCGGCATGGCGCTCGATATCGGCAAAAACCCGGTAATTGCCGGCTTCGTGCAGACCACCCAGCTTCTCCTCGAAGAACGCTTCAAAATCCATGGTATTCTTCCTATGTGTCCCAAACAAGATGCGAAACTATCCACCCCGCGTCAACCCGGAAAAGGGTCTGGCGAATACCGGCAAAAGGTCGCATGCAGTCAACGGAGGGTCTTTGTCCTATGTCAAATCGCGATAGAACTTGTCACATCGTGATCCGGCCGATGGATCACCCCACCCGCCGGATCCGTGATCACAGATAGGTCGACCGCTCCAAGGGGGTGATTTCATTGTCGAATGCCTTGAGTTCCTCGCGCTTGATCTCCGCAAAGATCCGTTGGAGTTCCGCTCCGAACAGGCGGCGGATGAAATCGGACTGCTCGAAATCCTCGATGGCGTCGTCCATGTCGTCCGACAATTGCGGAAGCGGCACGTTGTAGGCGTTGCCTTCCACCGCAGGCGGCGGCATTTTCGCGTTCTCGAGGCCTTCGAGCATGCCACCCAGGACACCGGCCAGCACGAAATAGGGATTGGCGTCGGCGCCCGACATGCGGTGCTCGAGCCGTCTCGCCTTGTCGTCGGAGGCCGGAACCCGCACCACCACCGAGCGGTTGTTGCGACCCCAGGCGATTCGGGTCGGCGCGTAGGAACCCGGCTGCAGGCGGCGATAGCCGTTGAAGCCCGGAATATAGAGCAGCAGCGTATCCTTCAAGGTCTGCAACAACCCCGCCGCCGCATGCTGCAGCCGCAGATCGCCCGCCTCGCCCGAGAAGATGTTGTTGCCGTCCGCATCCAGCACGCTGGCATGGACATGCATGCCGTTGCCCGGCCACTCCAGGAAGGGCTTGGCCATAAATGTCGCCCGCAGCCCGTGCTTGTGGGCGGATTCGGTGATCAGGCGGCGCAGCAGCACGGTGTCGTCGGCCGCCGCCATCGCATCGTCGCGATGCTTGAGATTGACCTCGAACTGTCCTGGCGCGGCTTCCTTGATGATGGTGTCGATCGGCAGGCCCTGCGCGACGGCTGCCGCGCGGATCTCGGCAAACAGGTCGCTCTGGCCGCGCAATTCGGACAGCGAGTACATCTGCTGCTGGTCCGGACCAGGCCCCCGGTCCTTGCCCATGCGGCCCGAACGCTGGAACACGGCCGGATCGACCAGATAGAATTCGAGCTCGAACGCGGTCACCGGACGCAGGCCCAAAGCGGTGAAGCGGTCGACAATGGCCTGCAGCACATTGCGCGGATCATAGATGCAGGGCTCGCCCGTCTCGGTGTACATCGACATCAGCACCTGGGCCGACGGGCGCGGCGCCCAGGGTGCACGATTGATTCGCCCGGGAATCGCGCGGCAATAGCCGTCGATATCGCCGGTCTCGATATGAATTCCCGTGGATTCGACCTCCCTGCCCCAGATGTCGAGCCCGAAGATCGACAAGGGCATGTTGATGCCTGGATAGCCGGCCTTGCCGAGCGCCTCGGTGGGTCCCCATTTGCCGCGCATCACGCCATTGATGTCCGGAATCAGGAAATCCACGGATTCGATATCGGGATTTTCGGCCAGAAACCGCTCGGCCTCTTCGTTGGTCGGGAGGGTTGCGTCTTTTTTATCCGTGGCGCTCTCGCGCATGATGTCACCTTGCCCCTTCAGGACTTTCAATTGCCGCACTGCCGCGCAAGCCGCCTCCGCAAGGATATGGCTGGCGCTTGAGTGCCTCGAACCTGTTCCTATACATCATTGCACGAACGAATCCATTTGATCCCGTCAGGCATCAGGCGGAGAGTGCGGTGGTTGTCCGCGCGGAAAATTTGTGCACACACTCAAATAAAGGTCAAACCGATTTCCCTCGGGCCTCTGTCAAAAACCAGTCAGGACTAAATCAATGCGTGTCAATGTGTCTTCTCATGATCTCAAGGTGTCCGATCACAAGCACCATCTCCACCCTTTCACCGATCATGGCGCCCTTGGCGTTGACGAACGGCGGGTGATCTCCAAGGCGGACGGCGTGTGGCTTTGGGACACGGACGGCAATCGCATCATGGACGGGATGGCAGGACTGTGGTGCGTCAATGTCGGCCATGGCCGTCAGGAGATCGTCGAGGCGGTGCGCGCGCAGATGAGCGAGCTCTCCTATTACAATACCTTCTTCAAGACCACGCATCCGCCGGTCATCGAACTCTCGGCGATGCTGGCCGACCTCGCCCCCGACCACATCAACATGGTGTTTTACGGGGGCTCCGGCTCGGACGCCAACGACACGATATTGCGGCTGGTGCGCACCTACTGGGCGCTGCAGGGCAAGGACAGCAAGAAAGTGGTGATCAGCCGCAAGAACGCCTATCACGGCTCCACCATCGCCGGCGCGTCGCTGGGCGGCATGGCCGCCATGCACAGCCAGGGCGGATTGCCGATCCCCGACATCCATCACATCGATCAGCCCTACTGGTTCGGTGAAGGCATGATGACCGACATGAGCGAGGACGAGTTCGGCCTGTGGGCGGCGCGCGAGCTTGAACGCGCCATCGAGGAGATCGGCGAGGAAAATATCGCCGCCTTCATCGCCGAACCGATCCAGGGCGCAGGCGGCGTCATCATTCCGCCCGCAACCTACTGGCCCGAGGTCAAGCGCATTCTCGAAAGCCGCGACATCCTTTTCGTCTCCGACGAGGTCATCTGCGGTTTCGGCCGCACCGGAGAATGGTTCGGTTCCGGATATTACGACATGAAGCCCGACCTCATGGCAATCGCCAAGGGGCTGACATCGGGCTATCTGCCGATGGGGGGCGTGCTGGTGTCAGACGAGATCGCCGAAGTCCTGCATCGTGAGAACGTCGAATTCTACCACGGCTACACCTATTCCGGTCATCCCGCCTGCTGCGCGGCGGCCATAGCCAATCTCACCATCATCAAGCGTGAAGGTCTGGTCGAGCGCGTCCGCGACCACATCGGCCCCTATTTTCACAAGCGCTGGACCGCGCTTGCCGATCACCCGATGGTCGGCGAAGCCCGGATGGTGGGCATGTTCGGCGCGCTGGAACTGGTGCCCGATGAAAACGACCTGAAGAAACGCTTCGACAATGTCGGCAAGGTCGGCACCATCACCCGCGACCATTCCTTCGCCAACGGACTGGTGATGCGCGCCGTGCGCGATTCGCTGATCATCTCCCCGCCGCTGACGATTACCGAGGAAGAGGTCGATGTGCTCATCGCGTCAGCGAAGAAGACACTCGATGCGGCCTGGGCCGATGTGCGCAAGCAGGGCCTCGCCTGATCGCGCGCCGCATTAACCTTTACGCTTAAGCTTAACGCCGGGTTATCAGACCCGGCGTTTCGGTTTGAGGTATGATCCGGTCACCTTCAAGGAGACCGACGTGCGCGATGATCATCTGACGCCCCTGATGAGCCGAAGCAATGACCGGAACGGACTTCTGGACCTGTTGCGCTTTTCTGCGGCCATGATGGTGACGGCCTATCATCTTCTCTATCGCGGCGCGCGCGAGGGCGGCTATCTCGACCACTCCTTCGGCGCGACGGGCGATGCGATCACGCTCGGGTATCTGGGCGTGAACATGTTCTTCATGATTTCCGGATTCGTCATTATATGGTCGGCTTCGGGCCGTGACTGGTATGCGTTTTCCGTCAGCCGCCTGGCGCGGCTTTATCCGGCGCATCTGGTGGCGATGACCATCACCTTCCTGGTGATGGCATGGTGGGCCCAACCGCCCTTCATCACCGATTCCTCCCAGTGGCTGGCGAACCTGACCATGCTGGCGCCGTTGTTCGGCGAATCCTTCATGGACGGCGCCTACTGGTCCATCGTCATCGAGCTGATATTCTATTTCTGGGTAGCTGCGGGCCTGTTCTCCGGCGTCCTGCCGCGCCATACCGAGATCGCCGTCACGGTGTGGATGGCGCTGATCGTCGTCAACAATCTTTTTGTCGGATCGCGCCCGGTCGAACTGGTGTTCCTCACCGAATATGGCGCCTATTTCGCCCTTGGCGCGATGGTGTGGCGCATGTCGTCGCTCGGCGCAAGCCCGTTGCGGCTGTTCCTGGCGGGCCTTGCGCTGGTGATGACATTCCATGCCGCCGAAATTCAGCGGCTCGACTTCCTTGCCCGTCTCGGCGAAGGATCGTCGCCAGCCGATGTCGCGCTCGCCAATGGCTTCATTGTTGCGGTCTTCGTGCTGGCAGCAACCCTCGGCCGTCATGTCAGGGCCGGACCATGGATCCTGGCGCTGGGCGGAATCAGCTATCCGCTTTACCTGCTGCACCAGAATGCGGGCTACATCCTGATCAATTTCGCCGCGCCGACAATCGGCAAATGGAGCGCTGCCGCGCTTGCCATCATCCTGTCGCTGGCCGTGAGCTGGTGGATCTACCGGCACGTCGAGCCCGCCGGGCGCAAGATCATCCGAGCGGTGTTCCTGCCAGCCGCCCGTTTCCTGCCGCGAACCGTGAAGCGATACCCCGCGCCGGCCGAATAAAGTCTGAAGGACGACGGGGATCGCAGACGCATGTCGCGCCCGGATGGCTTTATGTGAGCGATACCGTACATGCATCAACCAAAGAGGGGCGGCCCATGCAGCCGCCC
>NZ_JACIYP010000050.1 GCF_014359905.1 Hoeflea sp.
GGCGGCTGAACGACCTTGTGTGCACCGAGACGCTACGAACGAAATTTTATCCGCCGGACCTTGGCGCTCGACGCCTCTCCCGAGTTCTGCAGGCGCTGGACGGCTATCTCGCTGGAGCATCCCAGCGCGAGGTCGCGGTTGCGCTGTTCGGTGCGGAGCGTGTCGAGGCTGACTGGCGCGATCCGCGGAACCATCTCTGCGACCAAGTGCGCCGCGCCATTAGACGCGGCCGCGACCTGATGAATGGCGGTTATCTAAAATTGTTGCGATGAGGGAGCTCAGTGCGCCCCGGTAGTGAGAAGATGACGGTAACCATTATCCGACATCCATCTGGCACGGCGCAAGTGGCTCGCCAGGGCGTTGCGGGATCGCTCGGCCTCTCGCGCGGGGTCGATACCCAGAACGATCCTCGACATCGCCTCATCCGACGCGCCGGCTGCGACGGCGTCGAGCAACCGCAGATAAACGATCAGATGACGCTCGTCATAGTCGGTGATTGTCTCCGACCAAGGGACGTCCTCGACGATCTCTGGATTGAGTTCCGGCTTAGGCATGTCCCGCTCCGCTCATGGTTCCGTGCCATCCGAATAACATACTATAGTTGATAAACTTAAAGTATGTAATCCGCTGACCTTGGCGCATGGATATGCGCAAGACGGTCGGCGACAATGTCAGGCGGATCAGGCTCAAAAAGGGTCTGACCCAAGAACAGTTCGCCGAGATTTCCGGTTTCAGCCAGCAATACATCAGCGGGCTCGAACAAGGCCGCCGCAATCCAACCGTCGTGACGCTTTATGAACTCGCGACCGCGTTGGGTGTCAGTCATCTCGATCTCCTGCGTCCGGACAGATCGGGCTGAGACTCGATCACCTTGTTTTTCGGATGTGGCGAAGGGCGATCTCGTCCCATCAGTCAAGTTCGCACCGCATCAAAATATCCTAAAATGGGATAATCCGAAACTGGGATTATTTGGTCGAACCGTTTTGTCTCAAGCCGGTTCGGCCGAATGTCCAAGACCCTTCGCACGCCGCGTCAACGCAAGCTGCTGGCGTTGCTGATCAAGCTTCGCAAGGCGAAGGGCCTGACGCAGGCGGATGTCGCCGCGCGGCTCAAGCGTACCCAATCCTTTGTCGCCAAATATGAAGGCGGCGAACGCCGTCTCGATATCATCGAATTCGTCGACGTCGTGCAGGCGCTTGGTGACGATCCCGGTGACGTTCTCAAGGAACTCTACAAGCCCAAGGGTTAAGGCCGCCGCGCTTTCGCGCGGCGTCTTTGTTTGAAGCGTCTCCCCGTCACGCGGGATGGGCGGCGCTCCCTTCTAGGCCCGCCGCGGCAGGCCGCAACCCACCGCTTGCGCTCCGGGTCCTCCACGTCGTTCCGGCCTTCGGTGCGTCCCGCCTCTGACGGCGGGCCTTCCGGTCGCTTTTCGCCGCCCATCCCGCTCCCGGGAGAGACGCGGCGGGATTTGACGGGAGCTGGCCGATGCGCGGAGAACATAATCGTCAGACCGGGAAGCAGGCGGGGCCGCAGCTTTATGCCGATGTGACGGCAAAAATCGTCGCGGAACTGGAAGCGGGCCGGGTGCCTTGGGTGCAGCCCTGGGACGAAGCGAAAGCGGGGCTCGGTCTGCCGCGCAATGCGGCGACGGGGAATGCCTATTCGGGGATCAATATCCTGATCCTCTGGAGCGCCGTCATCGAACGGGGTTTCGCCGCCCAGAACTGGCTCACCTTCCGGCAAGCGCTTTCGCTTGGCGGCCATGTCCGCAAGGGCGAGAAGGGCGTGACCCTCGTTTATGCCGACCGCTTCACGCCCAAGGCGGAACGGGAACGCGCGGCGGCGGAGGGCGAGGAGGCCCGGAGCGTTCCCTTTCTCAAGCGCTTCACCGTTTTCAATGTCGCGCAATGCGACGGCCTGCCGGGCGAGCTGCTTGCACCGCCCGCCATACTGCCGGAATGCGAGACCGTGCCCGCCGCCGAGGCGCTGATCGCCGCGACCGGCGCGGCATTCCATGTGGGCGGCGCGATGGCCCTTTATGTGCCGAGCCTCGACCGCATCGAGGTGCCGCCGCAAACGGCCTTTCACGAGCCGGTCAATTATTACCGCACCTGTTTCCATGAACTCGGCCACTGGACCGGCCACCCCTCGCGGCTGGCGCGCGATCTTTCCGGGCGTTTTGGCTCGCGCGCCTATGCGGCGGAGGAACTCGTCGCCGAAATGGCGAGCGCCTTTGTCTGCGCCGCGCTCGGCATCGTGCCGACGGTGCGCCATGCGGACTATATCGCCTCATGGCTCGACCTGTTGCGCGACGATGAGCGTGCCATCTTCCGCGCCGCGAGCCTCGCCTCCAAGGCGGCGGATTTCCTGCTGGCCTTCCGCGCGGAGGGCACAGAGACGGGCGCGGGGAGGGCGGCATGAGCGAGCACCCGCCTCTCGACTCCGAAAAGACGCCCGAAGGCGAGCAGTGCCTCATGCCGGGCGTCGCGCCGATCCGCGAGCGCGACCGGCTGGCGGCCTTCATGGCCGCGCCGCTGCGCCCGCGCAAAGCCCAGAAGCCCTTGAACATCGGCCTCTTCGACGAGGACGCCCGCAACCAGCTGAGTCTGTTCTGAAGGAGATACGCGATGAAGAAATGGACGGTGCAATGCGGCTTTGCTGCCTATTACGCCAATATCGTGGCGGTCGAGGCCGACACGCTCGCGGAGGCACTGGAGAGGGCCATCGTCACCGCCAATGAGAGCGACGGCTGGAAGCCACTCGACGATTGCGGCCCGACCTTCATCGATGCCGTTGCCGAAGGCGACGATGCCGATCCATGGCGGGAGTTTGCCTCCTCGCTCCCTGTGCCGCCGCGCTTCTCGGAGCGCGGTGAGCCCGTCGCCGTGACCGTCACGGTTTCCGGCGGCGTCGTGCAACAGGTCGAGATCGAGGGCGGACGCGCCCGCGTCCATGTCCATGACCACGACACCGAGGGCGCCGCGCCCGGCACGCCCGGCCTTCATATCGATGCGGCGGGCGGCACTTACGCGCTCGCCGACTGGTCGAATTTCTCTCTGCCGCTTGAAGCGGCGGAGAGCCCGAGCCCCACCCCCGAAAACACGAAAGGAGACACCAATGGAACTGCGTCACATCCCGATCGATGAACTGCGCCCCGCCGCGATCAATATGCGGCATGGCAAGCGCCCGCCCGATATCGACGACATCCTGCCCTCGATCCGGGCGCGCGGCATCCTGCAGCCGCTTCTCGTGCGCCCCGTCGAGGCGGAGCCCAACGCCTATGAAATCGTCGCCGGACGGCGGCGCTATTTCTCGGCCAAGGCGGTGAAGGAAGAGCAGGGCGAAGTCGAGCCCTTGCCCTGCGCCGTAATGGAGTCCGGCGACGATGCCGCCGCGCTCGAAGCCTCGCTAATCGAGAACATCGCCCGTCTCGATCCCGACGAGATGAGCCAGTATGAGTGTTTCGCGCGGCTTACCCGCGAGGGGAAATCCGTCGCCGACATCGCCGCGACTTTCGGTCTTACCGAATTGATGGTGAAGCGCCGCCTCGCGCTCGGCACGCTGATCGCGCCGATCCGCGCGGCCTATCGGGCGGAGAAGATCGACGCCGCATCGATCCGCCATCTGACGCTTGCCTCGCAGGCGAAGCAGAAGGAATGGTGGAAGCTCTGGAAGGCGGACCGGAACGCCTGTCCGACCGGCCACCGGTTGAAGCAATGGCTCTTCGGCGGCCAGTCGATTGCGACCGGCGCGGCGCTCTTCCCGCTCGATACTTACGAGGGCGAAATCGTCACCGATCTTTTCGGCGAGGAAGGGTACTTCGCCGATCCGGACCTCTTCTGGCGCAAGCAGGGCGAGGCCATTGCAGCCAAAGCAGACGCGCTGCGCGAGGCGGGCTGGAGTGAGGTGATCGTTATGGAGCCCGGCGAGCACTTCCCCGCATGGGACTACGAGAAGGTCCCGAAGAAGAAGGGAGGCAAGGTCTATGTCGAGGTCTCAGGCCGCGGCGAGGTCAGTTTCCATGAGGGATATCTCTCCCGCGCGGAGGCGCGCCGCAAGGCAAAACACGAGGGCGCGGGCAATGATGCAGCGGAGGTCCGCGCCGCCCGGCCCGAGGTGACCAAAGCGATGCGCAACTATATCGAACTGCATCGCCATGCCGCCGTGCGCGCCGAATTGCTGGACCATCCCGGCATCGCGCTGCGGCTGATGCTCGCGCATGTCATCGCCGGATCGGCGCTCTGGCAGGTGACGCCGGAGCCGCAGAAAGCGGCGTCCGACGCCATCGCGAAGAGCCTCGCGGCCAATGTCGCCGAACGTGCCTTCCGGGGCTGGCAGGCCAATATCCGGGCCCTGCTCGGTCTTCCGGAAGAGCGCGAAAACCTCACCGCGCCGCACGGCGACGCGGAGGCGACCATCGCCCTCTTCGCCAAGCTGCTGATGCTCAATGACGAGGAGGTCATGAATGTGCTCGCCACTGTGATGGGCGAGACATTGCAGGTCGGGAGCGCGGCGGTCGAGGCGCTGGCGGTGGTGCTGAAGCGCGACATGGGCCCGGTCTGGGAGCCGGACGCGCCCTTCTTCGAACTGCTGCGCGACAGGAGCACGATCAATGCGATGCTGGCCGACATAGCCGGAAAGAGTGTCGCCGACCAGAATGTCGCCGAGAAGGCCTCCGTCCAGAAGCAGATCATCCGCGACTGTCTCGCAGGCACGAATGGCCGGGCGAAGGTCGGCACATGGCTGCCGCGCTGGATGCATGTTCCGGCGCGGGCCTATCGCGAGGATGGCGACTTCGCGCCCGCCGAGGCATGGCATCGCGTCGCGGGATATTTCGGGAAGGCCTAAAACTTTGCGGGCGTCGTCCTTCGCCGCCCGCTCTTTTTCATGAGCGAACAGATCGTTATTCATCGCCTGCCGCGCTCCGGAGTCGCGAGGGCGGCGTGATCGCGGACATGATTTCAGAGGCAGTGAAGCCGTCGTCAAGCAACATGCGGGAACGCGATGTGGGCGCGCTTGGCCGCGTTCCGGTGGTAAGGCAGGGCTCTCATCGCTCGCTCTTCGCCACGCATCTGCCGCATCCTACTCTCCCGCATGAGCGCTTTCCGGTGTCGTCGGCGTGTCGCTTCGGTGTTGAATCGATCTATCGCTCCGGCCTTCATCATCCGGCCCGACCGCCTCAGGAAGCTTGGCGCGCATGGATTGCAAGGGCTCTCTCCTCCTTCGGCAGGGGCGTCACCGGGGTCATTCCCTCGCTTGAGCGGCGATACCTATGGGCGCTACCGCCCGCCCGAAACCGTCGCGCCGGGCTTTTTTCCCCGCGCGCTGCCGCGCGCTCCTCGCGGGGTCGCTTCGCTTCAAAAAAGCCCGGCGCTCGGGTCCTGCGCTTGCGCTCCGGCCTCCGGTTCGGCGGGCGGCTGCCGCGCCCATCGGGGTTCGCCATCGCGAGGGGAATGGACCCCTCGGCGTTCATCGAAGGAGAGACCCATGCCTGCAATCGGATATGTCACCAAGCAGTCGAGCGGCGGCTACAAGGGCCAGTTGAAGACGCTGACCATCCGCGCCGAGATCGATATCGTGCCCAATGCGGTGAAAAGCGCCGAGGCACAGCCGGATTTCCGCGTCCTCACGCAGGGCGTCGAGATCGGCGCGGGCTGGACGCGTACCGGCGAAACTTCGGGCCGGGACTATGTGAGCCTCAGCCTCGCCGCGCCGGAATTCGGGCCGCGCCGGCTCTACGCCAATCTCGGCCGCGCCGCCGGTCAGGACGACGACGAGACCTTCGCGCTGATCTGGAATCCCGTCGATTGACGCGACGCCACCGCCTCCGCGTCCCTCCGGGCGCGGAGGCTTTTCCCTTCTGCGATCTGTTGCGCTGGCGAAACGATGTGGCCGGAACTTCGCCGCTCGGTCACCGGACCTCTTTTCCCGATCCTTGCCGTGGTGGGGCTTCCTTGCGCGATGCGCGCGTGGGAAAGATGCGAGGTGCCCCATGGATGACGACGCGACCCGGGCTGCGAATGCAAAGAAGGGCAGCCCTTTTCTCAACACACCGCAAGCCGCCCATTATGTCGGCCTCTCCGAGCGCACGCTGGAAAAGATGCGCGTTGTCGGCGGCGGCCCCGAATACCGCAAGCATGGCCGCTATGTGCGCTATCACATCGACGATCTCGATGCCTGGTCTAGGGAGCGGGCGAAGCGCTCGACCTCCGATGAGTGAGCGGCTCTCCCTCATCGCCGAAAGCGGTGCGCTTGTCCCCATGCGGTCCCCGCGCGGACCCAACTGCCCCCACCGCCGCAAGCGCTTCCTTCTCTGGACAGCACTCGGCATCGGCCTGATCGGCGCGGCTACATTCATCGACCCACTGCCGCGTCTCGTCTGGAACATGAGTGCCAGTGCGCCGCGTGGGCTCTATCTGCGTCTCTCATCGGACTTCGTTCGGGGCGATCTGGTGCTGGCGCGTTTGCCGGAAGAGGCCCGGCAGCTTGCCGACGAACGGCACTATCTCGCGCGAGACGCCCTGCTGATCAAGCGCGTCGCCGCTTCCCGTTTCGACACGGTCTGCATGATTGGCAATGACCTCTACATCAACGGCAGGCACACGGTACGGCGGCTCGAACGCGACGGTGCGGGCCGTCCAATGCCGCTTTGGCAGGGCTGCGAGAGGCTCGGCGGCTATCACGTTTTGCTTCTCGCCGAAGGCGGACCCGCCTCTTTCGACGGGCGGTATTTCGGGCCGGTCGAGCGGCGGCTCGTCATCGGCAGGCTGGTGCCGCTATGGATATTCTGACGCTAGTTCTCGCTCATGCGATCCGCAGCGCAGAGCCTGAACATGTTCTGTCACCGCTCGTCACGGCGAGCATGGCGGGCGATCCGCAAGCAGAGGACGTGGCGCAATGGCAGCCTCTCATTGCCGAAGCCGCGCGGCGTTTCGGCATTCCGGCGCACTGGATCGAGGGCGTCATTGAGGCCGAAAGCGGCGGCCGGACCATACTGGACGGCGCACCGATCACCTCGTCCGCAGGCGCGATGGGGCTGATGCAACTGATGCCCGCGACCTATACCGAACTGCGCGACCGATACGGGCTCGGACCCGACCCGCATGTGTCCCGCGACAATATTCTGGCGGGCACGGCTTATCTCCGCGAGATGCGCGACCGCTTCGGTTTTCCCGGTCTCTTCGCCGCCTATCATGCCGGACCGACACGCTATGAGGCGTATCTGAAGGGCGAGCAGAGCCTTCCCGATGAGACCCTTGCCTATCTCGCGGTAGTTCTCCCGCGTGTTGAAATCGTCCCCACAGACGACAAAGCAGTCGTCTCATTGGCAACCGCACGCGTGTCTTTCGCCTCCGGAAAATCGCTTTTCTTCCCGCTCGATGGGCATGAAACGCGCCCCGAAATTGCTTCGACGAACGATCCGGTTCAGCGTCGAAAGAGGTATCTCTTTGCCGGTTCTGACGGCAAATCGCGCGGCGACTCCGCTGCCGGTGGTGGCGATCTCTTCGTGCCGCTCTCCGGCATCTCCCGTTAGTCAGTCCCAGGAGAAAGGGCATCGGCGCGGGTGAGCGCGGGGTGAGTTCAATATCGCGGGAGGGCAAGATAAAAGAACGGCGCCATGAGCGGCTTATGTTCCTGTCTGCACATCTCTTTTGACGGCGCCATGCGCCGAAGGCGTGGCGCCATTGCCGCGCCAAGTTCCTGTGTCTCCTCAGTCTTGATGGCGCCGTCTTGTTACGCGGCGAAAGCCGATCATCTTGAAGATGGGTCACAATCGCGGAGAGGAGACGATGCAGGACGACGGCTTCGAGCCACGTCTCGGTAGGATCGGGGCGCGCGCCGGAAAGGCCGAGCGGCGCTACCAGCAACGCGTGCTGAAATCGGCGGCGCTGGCGGGCGGACGCCGCTTCGGTGGAGCGTCGCCGGGCTCGGGCTTTCACGGCAATCGCATCGGCCGCGGCGCCGGCATCGGTCGCGTGCTCGCGTCGCGCGGAACCCATGCCGCCTTCCGCGCGCGGCGCGTGGTCGTCAAATCCCGCATCGTGAAGCTGAAGGGGCAGGGCCTGAAGGCGGCCCGTCTCCATCTCCGCTATATCCAGCGCGACGGCGTGACGCGCGAAGGGCAGCCGGGCGAGCTTTACGATGCCGAACACGACCGGGCGGACGGCAAGGCGTTTCTGAAACGCTGCGACGGCGACCGGCACCAGTTCCGCTTTATCGTTTCGGCCGAGGACGCCGCGCAATATGAGGAACTGAAGGGTTTCACGCGGCGCTTCATGGCCCGCATGGAGGAGGATCTGGGGACGCGCCTCGAATGGATGGCGGTCGATCATTACAATACCGGCCATCCTCATACCCACATCATGCTTCGAGGCAAAGACGAGCGCGGACAGGACCTGGTCATCGCGCGGGATTATCTTTCGACGGGCATGCGCGAGCGCGCCGCCGAAATCGTCACCCTCGATCTCGGTCCCCGCAGCGATCTCGAGATCGAGGCGAACCTCGCGCGGGAGGTCGAACAGGAACGGTTCACGGGTCTCGACCGCGGCCTGTTGAAGGACGCGGACGGCGAAGGCTGTGTTCGGTCTGGGGCGACCGTCGGCGACGCCTTCCGGCAAAGCCTGCGGGCCGGGCGATTGCAGAAACTGAAACGGTTGGGACTGGCGGAGGAGATCGCCACCGGAACGTGGAAGCTTGCCGGGGACCTGGAACCGGCGCTCCGCCGCATGGGCGAGCGCGGCGACATCATCAAGACGCTTCACCGCGAAATGACGGAGAAGGGGCTCGCGCGGGTCCCCTCCGACTATGCGGTTCATGAAACCGCGAACGGGCAGGAGCGACGCGTCGTCGGGCGTCTTGTCACCAGAGGGCTGTCGAATGAACTCAACGACCGTCACTATTTGATCGTCGACGGGATCGACGGTCGTGTGCATTACGTCGATATCGGTGGGGCGGAGACGGTGGACGCGCTGCCGGACGGCGCCATCGTCGCGATCAGGCCGAAGCCGGTGGGACAGAGAACCGTCGACCGGACGATTGCGGAGGTCGCGGCGGCGAATAACGGGCGCTACGACATCGAGGCGCATCTCCGCCACGACCCAACCGCGTCACGCGCCTTCGCCGAAACCCATATCCGGCGGCTGGAAGCGATGCGGAGGATTGCCGGGCTGGTCGAGCGAAAGCCGGACGGAAGCTGGGTCATCGCGCCGGATCACTTGGAACGCGCCGCATCCTTCGAGCGCGGTCAGGCAAGATCGAGCCCGGTCATTGTCGAGACGCTTTCCGCCTGGCCGCTCGAGCGGCAGGTGACCGCCAATGGCGCGACCTGGCTTGACCGTGAGCTTGTGGCGGAAAAGCCGGAGCCCTTGCGCGAGGCGGGCTTCGGCGGGGAGGTGCGCGACGCGCTCGCGATGCGTCGGCGATGGCTGGCCGGGCAGGAACTGGCACGCGAGGAACAGGACCGGATCGTCTATCGCGCCAACATGCTCGGCATCCTGCGCCGGCGCGAGCTGCTGCGTGTAGCGGAACAGCTCTCGGGCGAGCTCGGTCTACCCTATGCCGAGGCAGAATTGGGGCAAAAGGCGACTGGCACCTATCGCCGGCATGTCGATCTCGCCAGCGGGCGTTTCGCGGTGATCGAAAGATCGCGCGAATTTACGCTCGTACCCTGGCGGCCGGTGCTGGAGCGGCATATCGGAAGGCAGGTCGCAGGGGTCGTCCGGGAAGGGAGGGTGTCGTGGACGATCGGGAGGCGGAGAGGGCCGGGGGTTTCATAGCTGTTTATATTCCCTGCGGGAAGCGGACGATTGGGTTGCCGGCGAGGAGAACCGACCGTACATGACAGAAAAACAGCAACTATGGGAGACGGCACCGGAAAATTGGCAGCACCTAGCTAAATATAGATCGGATCAGTTTGATTTAGTCGCGAAGAGTGGATGTCTGTTACCAAAGCGACTCGAGAACTAGGTGGGGTAATAGAATCACGAAATGCTGTGCCGAAAATTGGACACGCGTGTAATTCGATCGACGAGGTATGCTCTGTAGTCAGCAAGAATTCCGTTCGTGTCGGTGTAGTCGCTACCCAGAAGAGCGTCTGTCTCTTGGAGTGCCCGCCGAAGTGTCAACCCACCGCTTTCTTCCTCAACAAGTCGGTCTGTCAGTTCGCGCTCCACACGGAGGCGTATCTCTTCCGGCAAGACAGAACGATGTTCGAAATAGACAAGACGGAGCCCGAAGCATCGGAGGCGCTCGTCCTCAAAGCTCTGGACGATGGGCAACACTTCTCGCCAGCCGACCTTGTGGAATCTTTCCATGCGAGCTTCGTCGTCCGGTCCTGGAAACCTGTCATAAATTTGCTCTTCGACATGTCGGGACGGCGCATGTGGTCCGCGTATTGAGGCGTAGGCCGAAATAAGATGGGCGCAGAACGTTGGATCGTCTTTCACTCGACGAGCTCGAGTTTCCACCTCATCTAAATCGATACCATTCAGCATCTGATCCCGCGCGTCGTAGAGCGCTGTCAGAGTCGGAGCGGCATTAATTCGAAACCGTCGTATGGGGCTAGGCTTCCGAGCCAACTCCACCCGCAAATCCTCATCTGACATCGTGTAGAAACGACCAACGTCGCCATCTAGCCTCAAGCATAGACGACCGTTGGGTTGTTCAGGATCTCTGCCCAAGCAGACGACCGGTGCATGATAAGCTTCATTGCTAAAAAATTCTGTGAGAATGAACGCATCCTCGCTGTCAACGAAATCAGCGACTGTCGCTTTCTTCGAAAATCGCACGAAACGCTGCCAGAGCTCTGATGAGCGCTCGTACACGCAGCGACATAGTCCAAGCGTGGCTAGGACATCGGCCATCGCGTCATGAGCTCTGGTATGTTCGATACCGTTCGCTGACGCCAATTGCTCCAGTCGAAAGGTCGGACGACCCGTTGCTCCAAACGGAACCAGCAAGCAGCTTGGAGAAAGCGCCGCTGCAGCTGTCATCAGCCCCAGGGCATCAGCACGGCAATTGCCATGATTGCTTGTGAGGTAGGCCGGATGGAGTGTCTGAAAGAACGCTTGTCTCAACATTTCTTCGTCAAAACGAATCGAGTTGTATCCAACGAAGATCGATGGAGACCATGACAACAGCTTTCGTCGGATGGTTTGGACCATGACATAATGTGACGGAAGCCCATCATCGGTAAGCCTCCCGATAGAAAGACCGTTTGTGTACAGGGCAAAGGGGTGAGGCACCACGTGTGGGAGAAGTCGAGAATGCGCTTCAAATCGGTCGATCTCATTGAGATCGGCGTCGGTCCGAATGGCAGCAAAATGAACGATCTGATCGAAGCCGTGCCTCAGGCCGGTTGTCTCTGTATCGAAGAAGACGAAACTCACCGGGCCCACCTATGCCTAGAAGCGGCCCGCCAAGCGATATCGCATCGCAGAGGCGCTTACCCTAAATTTGCGGGCTAACGCTTCAATGCCCGAATCATCCTCGATATCCAGACCGCTTGCGTCCAGCGCGTCCATCAAGAATTCCTGCGGCATCAACAGTTCAGATGCGAAAGCGTTGGCTTCAATTTCCAACGGATCAATGCCCTGCGAAGAGACGTCGTCACGCAGCAAGACGCGAAATCCCTTGTCGATATGAACGGATTTCTGAATCTCTGGCGCATGCAGCACATGATGAGCCAACTCATGTGCCGCCGAGAATCGTTGCCGGTTGGGATGATGCAGGGCGTTGACCCCGATGATCCCAACTCCATCTTTAATATAGGCCATTCCGGAGAGGTCTTCCTCAAGCGGAGCGTATTGAAGAACAATGTTTCTTGTCTTGATAATGCGCTCGACCGGAACAGGCACACCTTTTACCCCGAAGTCTTGCAAGACCGCGCGGGCGGCTTCTCTGGCCCTCTCTGGGTTCGCTTTCACGACGCCGCCTTTGTAGAACTGCGTTGGGCCAACGCGCTCGCGATTAGGTCGGTGACCTGGGCTTTGCCACGCGCGGTTAGAGTTTCGTCCGATAGGATCATGTCTAAGTCCTCCTGCGTCGCAGGTTTCAGTTGGGTCGGCAGCAGATCTGAGACTTTTGAGAATTGAAGCGCCGAGGCGAGATTGTAGACGTGATGCAGCAGCACGTTCTGCCGGCCACTCTCGATATTGGCGACAGACGCGCGCGACATACCCACCCGGCCAGCCAGATCGGCTTGAGTAAATCCGAGCTCTTTCCGCCGCGTCGCGACGGCCCGCCCGAACGCCTTGTAAATAGCTCCGTCCGACATGCCTCATGTTTGCTACACGTGAGTCTCGATGTCAATCTCACAAACATGTGCTCAATAAGCACATTGCAATGTGCTTATTGACAACATTTCCACATTATGGAATCAGTAAGCAGCCGGTAAGCGCAGGGCTTGATCAGCGGCAAGTAGAGGAGATTCAGTAGAGTGTCCAAACGCATCCATGTTGTTCCACACGATTCCGGTTGGGCGACGCGCCGTGAGGGAACGTCGCGCGCGGGGTCGACCCACGAAACTCAGGCCCAGGCCACGGAAGCGGCGCGCAGCACCGCAATCCGCGAGCGGGGTGAGGTCATCATCCATCGACCGGACGGCCGGATCAGGGATGCAAATTCCTACGGCACCGATCCCCTCCCTCCGAAGGGTTGATCCATAGCGCCGGACCCCTTTCAGGTGCGGCATTTTTCCTGAAACATGTTTACCCGCGCCACACAGGCGATACGAAGGGATCGACGATGCAGAAGTTGGCTGCGGTGCAAGATGAGGATTTCAATCGACCGAAGGGTATCCAGCGGATGCGGCGGCTTCCGGATCCCAAGCTTGGCGCTCTTTGGGAATCGATAATCATTGAAGAACGCCTGAAAGCGCAGCTCCTTTCGCAGGCGATGCTGAATTTCACGATGCGCGGCAAGGTCGATCGAAGTGTGATCCCCTTGCATGGCGTGATCCTTCTAGTCGGGCCGCCAGGGACGGGGAAAACCTCTCTCGCTCGCGGATTGGCGCATCGTACTGCCGAGTCGTTCAAGGGAAGCGGGTTCCACCTGCTCGAGGTCGAGCCACATGCATTGACCAGCTCAGCGATGGGTAAAACTCAACGGGCCGTATCGGAGCTGTTTTCGCAGTCAATTGCAGAGTCTGCCGTCAGAGGACCGACTATCGTTCTTCTCGACGAAGTCGAAACACTGGCAGCTGACCGCTCAAAGATGAGTCTCGAAGCCAACCCGATCGACATTCATCGGGCAACCGATGCGGTCCTCGTCCAGCTTGACGCCCTTGCCGAGAAGCATCCGAACCTGCTGTTTCTCGCTACTAGCAATTTCCCTCAAGCTGTCGACGCAGCGTTCACGTCGCGCTGCGACCTTGTCGTCCATGTGCCCTTGCCGGACCGCGAAGCGTGCGCACGCATTCTGAGGGATTGTCTAACGGGCCTCGGTAAGGTCTACCCAGCTATCGCAAGATTGCCGAGTGTTGCGGGCTTTGATCGCTGCGCAACCGAATGCGTTGGTCTCGACGGGCGAGCCATCCGCAAGATGGTGGCCAATGCACTGGCGAGCAATCAGAAGACGGCCATGGATCCGGAACGTGTGACGATCGACGACCTGCTTGCAGCCGCTCGTGCCGCCAAGGCGGGACGTATCATGGGAGGCGGAGCGTCATGAGCACCGTTGCAAGCCGCACTTTCAGGAGCACTCCCGGGCGTGATGCCGCACAAACCTGGATAGCGATCGTCGACCTTCTGACGCAGGGAAAATCCGGCGATGCTCGTACTGAGCTTCTTGCTGTCGTTGGCACCGCCGCCAGCGTGATCGCGGATCAAGCGCCGAAGGATGCCGCGATTACCGTGACCTGCGATGGCCCCCGCACCCGCATCTATTGCCTTTATGACGAGGATGCGATCGAGGGCTCTGATGCCAATGAGGATCCACTCGGCTTTGAACCTTTGAAAGGGGACTGGAGGATTTCGCTTCCCTGCCTGGCTGATGATCTCGTCTGGGTTCAGAGCGCCCTGAAGCAGCACAGCACTCGCATTACGGCTCGCGATCTCGACACAACTGTCCCCGGTGCGAACGAGTCGGCAACAACGAAATCCCAGACACTTGTTTTTGACTCGAAAGGATTCCTCGGCTCATGACAAGCGTCGCCGTCAACACATACACATACTCCGTCACATATGTAGCGGACAATATCCTGAAAAGCCTGAAAGACATCATTCGTCTTAGCGGGCTGAATCCATCGGAGTTCGTTGGCGATTGGGAGACCAACATGCGCGGTATTCAGACCTGGCTGAGCACCGGCGACCTTGAGACCGTGAAGCTTGAGATCTATGACCCGAAGACGAACACGCTGATTTTTCGCTGGGACATTGATATCTCCTATGGCTCGTCGGATGGAGACGGTAGCTTCTGGACCGACACCGAGCAGCTCAAGTATGCGATAAAAAAGGCTGGTCTGGCACCAAGCGAGGCTCGCTATCGTATGCTTGTGCACACGAAGCCCGGTAGGCCTGACGTGATCGGATGGAGTAGGACCAGCGGACGTTCGACAGAGGGAATGGTCCGTCAAAGCCTTGGCACCACAGTTGAACACAGTGGCCTCGGCGCTCGCACATCATATCTGAGGAGAGCTTGATGCTCACGGTCGACGAAGCCTTCAGAAAGTTCAAAAGCCGTCTTGAGCTGAACGACAAAGAGCAGAAAAACGCATCCGCACGCCAAACGGAGGTGCGAGACTACATCGATACTAAGTTCAAGATCGATCGGAGCTTTCTCACAGGCTCATATGCACGTTGGACCAAGACGAAGCCTCTCAAGGACGTCGACATCTTCTTCGTCCTGAAGTCCTCCGAGGATCACTATCGGTCCAAGGCGCCATCAACGGTTTTGACCGATTTCCATGATGCATTGGTCGAAAAATACGGCGACAACGCCAGGAAGCAAAATCGATCAATCAACATCGACTTTGGGGTCACGGCCGACACCGACGACAACACTGACTACCGTGTTATCAGCGTAGATGTCGTTCCGGCGTTTGATGTAGGTGATGATTTCGAGATTCCCGATGATGAACTCAAAAAATGGATAAAGACAAATCCACAAACGCACGCCGCAAAGGCGACCGCAGCGCACCAAGCTTATTCCAGTGAGTGGAAGGGGCTGGTGCGGATGGTGAAGTACTGGAACAACCATCCGAAGCACGGTGAGAAGCCGGTAAAGCCCTCATTCCTTCTCGAGGTCATGGCGCTTCAGTGCCTGCATGGCGGGTGGGGTGGAAGCTTCGACCGTGAGGTGCAGGGTTTTTTTGCGACGCTTGCAGATCGAATACTTGATGAGTGGCCTGATCCGGCAGGTCTTGGTCCGGCGATTAGCAACGGGATGGATACCGCGCGCAGAGCGCGGGCATGCGATCTTCTCCGCGCGGCAGAGCGCCAAGCCACGCTTGCAATTGCTCATACACGTTGCGGTCGAAATGGCGAAGCGCTCCGGGCGTGGCGAGATCTTTTTGGGCCGAAGTTCCCGCTATCTTGACGGTCGGGGCCAATAAATACAGAGGTTTCGGATGGCGGAATGGTCTCTATCCCAACTCCTTTCCTCGCTGCATGAAGATATTCAGCAGCGTCTCGCGGTGGTACGAAAATCCTTCAATCATCCTGGAACGAAAGGCGACGCCAGCGAGAACGTTTGGATCAGCCTGCTAGAGACATATCTTCCTAAGCGATATCAAGCGGCCAAGGCGCATGTGGTGGATAGCCTTGGCAACTTCAGCCAGCAGATCGATGTGGTGATCTTTGATCGCCAGTATTCTCCCTTCATCTTCACTTATGAGAATGAAACAATCGTCCCCGCCGAAAGTGTCTATGCCGTTCTCGAGGCCAAGCAGACGGCAGATGCTTCTCTAGTCGCATACGCTCAGGAGAAGGTCGCAAGCGTTCGTCGTCTACACCGGACAAGCCTGCCTATTCCTTATGCGAAGGGCACCTACCCGGCTAAGCCCCTAATTCCGATCTTAGGTGGTTTGCTCACCTTCGAAAGCGAGTGGAACCCAGCATTGGGATTGTCACTCGACAAAGCATTGATTGCTGACCTGGAAGACGGGCGGCTCGATATAGGGTGCATTGCTGCGCACGGTCATTTTTTCTTCGATCAGTCAACGTCGGCGTATTCGTTCGTAGACGAGAATAAGCCCGCCACGGCATTCCTATTCAAGCTGATCTCACAGCTGCAATTCAGCGGTACCGTGCCAATGATCGATATTGAGGCGTACGCTAAGTGGCTGACTAAATAGAACACCGTTTCTAGGGTGCCGATGACGTCGATTGAAGATATTGATGCGCGCAGTCAGTTCGAGGATCTGGATGTATGGCCAAGAACGAGAGCCCTATGGCTAACCATGACCATATCGAACGCGCCTGCCAGCTGGGCCGACCCAGCAGCGAGAAGGGCAAGAACACCACCCCAGGCGGCGTAATGCTGGGCCGCAACCTCGTTGTGTGTTGCGACGGCACCAGCAATGAGATTGGCAAGCAGTTGTCGAACGTATTGAAGCTCTATCGGATTGCCGAGAAGAGTGAACGGCAGATCGTTTTCTACCAGCCCGGCATTGGCACGGTTTCCATGCCCAACAACTGGGGTAAGTGGAAGCAGAAATTGAGGTCGACTTTTGAGATGGCGACCGGGCATGGACTCGATCGAGATGTCTTGAATGCCTATTGCTTCCTCGCGCGTCACTATCGTGATGGCGATCGGATTTTCTTGTTCGGGTTCAGTCGGGGCGCATATACCGTGAGCGTCGTGGCAGGCGTCATTTACCTCATCGGGTTATTGCGCGAACATCAGGTGAATTTCGCAAGCTATGCACTCAAGGCCTATAAACAGGCCAGTGCAGTTGATGACTATGCAGTCGCTCGCGAGTTCAACGAAATCGCCCTGCCGCAATGCGTGCCCATCCATTTTCTTGGGCTCTGGGATTCTGTGGCCTCGGTGATCGTGCCAGGCCGTCTGTTTTGGTCGAAGCTGCGGCTCGAGGAGCTACCATTCACTTCGACGAATCCAGCGGTTTCCACGCTTCGTCAGGCGATAGCAATTGACGAGTTCCGCCGCATGTTCCGTGTTCAGCGCTGGATCGAACCGCAGCAATTCAAACCCAACCGTCATTCCCAAAGCAAGACCATTCCGGTGCAAGATAGCCGGCAAGTTTGGTTTGCGGGCTGTCATTCGGATATTGGCGGCGGCTTTGTGGAAGAAGAAAGCGCGCTGTCCAAGTATCCGTTGCGATGGATGCTCGAGCAGGCCGCCGACAAAGGGCTTCGCATTCGGCGCACCATGCTCAACCACATCGTCCTCGGAAAGGAGCGCAAACATGCCCGGCGCTATACTGCACCCGACCCTAAAGGCCGGTTGCATCACTCGTTGAACAAGATGTGGTGGCCGTTCGAATGGTGGCCGAAAAATGTGCGCCGTCGTGACTGGCACGACCGGCGTACTTTGTGGGGCTATTATCTCCCCCGAGGCGAACCGCGCTTTATCGCACCCGACAGCCTCGTTCACATCTCGGTCGTCGACCGGCTCCGCGTGGTTCCGTCTGATCGCCCGGTCAATCTGAGATTGCCCTATCGGATTGAATCCATGACCGGTCCAATTTCGGCGAAGCGAAAGTGACAATGGCTCTTAGACGAAAAATTGTGGGCGCAGTTCAGCGCAATCAAACCCCCACGATCTGGCGCGGGTGAGGGAGCGTGGGCTTCTAGCGCGGAGCGGTCTTCAGGGACGGTGTAGAGCATTAGAATTCTTCATAACGACCGGTGCGGGTTCCGGATCAAGAAATCTGATCACCACCGAACACGCTGCGGCTAGGCCTGCGGCGACTCCAAACGCATACTGCCACGCACTCATCGGCATGGTGAGCTGCCATATCTCCAGCACCATGCCGTAGCCGACCAATGCCGCAGGTACCGCGAACACCCCTACAGTCAGGAATCGAAGCACCGACGAATGGCTCGTTGCGAGCGCGGCCTGCCCGAGGCCGAACACAAGACCGCCGACGACCAAGCCGATGAGAACGCCACCGACCAAGCCCGCCCCAAACATGACCGCCCAATAGCCGGTCCAGAGTCCGACCATGACGGGAAGCGCATAGACCGCGCATCTGAACAGCAGCACGCAGAAGGCGCCGAGCCCGAAGGCGGTGAGCAGAAGCATGGCGATCATATCGGATCTCCATCTGTCGCGGTGAGGTCTTGTTTCATCGGGGCGGTGCAAACGATCTCGTGCATCGACGCTCGTTGCTGGATTCTACACCTCTCGATTCCGCGTTTCCAGAGTCCTTGTTCTCACGTTCATGCATTCTCTTCAACGCTCTCTTTTCCGTCAGTGCTCGTCGTCGCGCGAGAGCGCAGATAAAGGCGATTTTCAGAATCCTTCTTCCGATTGAATCCTGTCTCTCGTTTTCGCGAGCTATGGCGCGATGGAGAGAGACGGATGACCCCGACAAAACTTCTGATCGGTCAGGCGCTGATCGTCTTCGCGATCGTCATTCTCGGCGTCTGGACCGCGACGCAATGGGCAGCCTTCGCGCTCGGTTTCCAGGCACGTCTCGGCGCGCCCTGGTTCATCCTCCTCTCATGGCCCGTCTACTATCCCTGGCGGCTCTTCGAGTGGTGGTATGCCTATGAGGCTTATGCGCCGGGCGTCTTCGCACAAGCGGGCGCGATCGCCGCTTCGAGTGGCGTCGCCGGATGCGCGGTCGCCATTGCCGGCTCTCTCTGGCGCGCCCGGCAGGGGAAGTTCGTCACGACCTATGGCTCGTCTCGCTGGGCAAAGCGTGGCGAGATCGAGCGGGCGGGGCTTTTCCGCGCGGCCGGCGTCTTTCTCGGGCGATTGGGCGAGCACTACCTCCGCCATGACGGGCCGGAACATGTCATGGCCTTCGCGCCGACGCGTTCCGGCAAGGGCGTCGGTCTCGTCGTGCCGACGCTGCTCTCCTGGACGGGCTCGGCCGTCATTCACGACATCAAGGGCGAGAACTGGCAGCTGACGGCCGGCTGGCGGAGCCGCTTTTCCCATTGCCTCCTCTTCAACCCGACCGATCCACGCTCAGCGCGTTACAACCCGCTTCTCGAAGTGCGGAAAGGCCCGGACGAGGTCCGCGACGTCCAGAACATCGCCGATATCCTGGTTGACGCGGAAGGGGCGCTCGCACGGCGCAATCACTGGGAGAAGACGAGCCATGCGCTGCTGGTCGGCGCGATCCTGCATGTCCTCTACGCGGAGGAGGAGAAGACGCTTGCCCGCGTCGCGACGCTTCTGTCGGATCCGCGACGCTCCTTCGAGCACACGCTGCGCGCCATGATGGCGACCAACCATCTGGGCACGCCGGAACGCCCGGAGGTCCATCCCGTTGTGGCATCCGCCGCCCGCGAGGTCCTGAACAAGTCCGACAATGAGCGCTCCGGCGTGCTCTCGACCGCCATGTCGTTTCTGGGGCTTTACCGGGACCCGATCGTCGCGGCGACGATCTCGGCCTGCGACTGGCGGATCGCCGATCTCGTCGATGCGGCGCGGCCGGTCTCGCTCTATCTCGTCATCCCGCCGGCCGACATCTCGCGGACGAAGCCGCTGGTGCGCCTCGTGCTCAACCAGATCGGGCGGCGCCTCACCGAAAAGCTCGAAGGCGATCCGGCGAAGCGGCGGCGTCATGGGCTTCTCATGATGCTGGACGAGTTTCCGGCGCTCGGGCGGCTCGACTTCTTCGAGACGGCGCTCGCCTTCATGGCGGGCTACGGGATCCGGGCCTATCTGATCGCTCAGTCCTTGAACCAGATATCCAAGGCTTATGGCGAGAACAACGCGATCCTCGACAATTGTCATGTCCGGATCGCCTTCTCCTCCAATGACGAGCGGACCGCGAAGCGGATATCGGACGCACTCGGCACCGCGACCGAACTGCGCGCCCAGCGCAATTATGCCGGGCACCGCCTGGCGCCCTGGCTGTCGCACGTCATGGTCTCGCGGCAGGAAACGGCGCGGCCGCTGCTGACGCCCGGCGAGGTGATGCAATTGCCTTCGGCCGACGAGCTTGTGCTGGTCTCGGGTCTTGCGCCCATTAGAGCGAAGAAGCTCCGTTATTACGAGGACAAGAACTTCACCGAGCGGGTGAAGCCGGCGCCGGTCCTTGCCGAGAATGGCTATCGCGACAGGCCCGCTCCGCGTCCCGACGACTGGAGCGGCCAGGTGCGCGGCCTCGATCACCGGCTCGCCGCCGCAAGCGTCCCCGATCCCGATGCCGGACTGGCGGAAGAGGAGGGCGGTCTCCAGCAGCAGCGCCATCCGGGGCTGCCGGCGAAGGAGGTCGCGAAGCCGCGCGGGTCTCGCGAGCCGACACTCGGTCTCTTTGACGATGACGGCGATGCGGGCGCCGATCCCAAGGCAATGGACAAGGTGAGGCGCGGCGGGCGCAGCGCGATCGGGCGCGCCTATGCGGCCAATGCGGGGAGCGACGGTGACCGTCATCGCACCTCACAAGAACTTCTTCCCGGATTCTGAAGGTACCTGCGATGAAGCCCCGCCATCATCTCTATCTTGACGATGCACTGACCGCAGAGCTCGAAAAGCTCGCCGCGAAGCCTGGTTCGTCCAAATCCGCCATCGTCAGCGATGCGCTGCGCGCCTATCTCGCGCGGCGCGGCGCAAAGGAACTCGACGACCTCTTCAAGACCCGTCTCGACCGGATGGGCGCGCAATTGAACCGCATCGAGCGCGACCTCGCGATCGTGATGGAGAGCCTGGGGCTCTTCGTCCGCTATCAGTTGACCGTTACCGCACCGCTGCCGGAGCCGGATCACGCGGCTCGCGCGGTCGGCCGCGACCGCTTCGAGGCCTTTATCGACCGGGTCGGCCGGCAGCTCGCAGGTGGGCGGCGAGATCTGAGCCGCGACACGGTTCTGCACAGCGCCGACACGGAGGAAGCGCCATGAGCGGGCCCGCCGAGATGCAGTCGAGGGAGCGGCGGCGCTCGATGCTCCGGACCGCCATGGGGCCGGCGATTGCGGCGGCGCTTAGCGATCCCATGGTCGTCGAGGTGATGGTCAATCCCGACGGCAGTCTCCGGCTCGACCGGCTGGGCGAGGGCAGGGTCGATACGGGCGTGGCGTTCGACGCGGCCGAGGTCGAGCGCGTCATCCGGCTTGTGGCCTCGCATGTCCGCACGGAGGTTCATGCCGGCAATCCGGTGGTGAGCGCGGAGTTGCCTGAGAGCGGCGAGCGCTTCGAGGGATTGCTGCCGCCGGTCGTGTCGGCACCCTGTTTCGCGATCCGCAAACCCGCCGCAAGAATCCACACGCTGGAGGATTATGTCGCCGACCGGATCCTGTCGCCAGAACAAGCAAATGCCTTGCGCGATGCCGTCGCCGAACGACGCAATCTCCTGATTGCCGGCGGCACGAGTTCGGGGAAGACGACGCTGGCGAACGCACTTCTCGCCGAAATGGCGAAGACGGACGAGCGCATCATCCTGATCGAGGATACGCGCGAGCTTCAATGCGCTGCCCCCGATTGCGTCGCGCTCCGGACGAAGCCCGGCGTGGTCTCGCTCGCCGATCTCGTCCGCTCGACCCTCCGTCTCCGGCCTGACCGCATCATTGTCGGCGAGGTCAGGGGTGGTGAGGCGCTCGACATGCTGAAGGCCTGGAACACCGGTCATCCGGGCGGCATCGCGACACTGCATGCGAACTCGGCCCGCGCCGCCCTCTACCGGCTCGAACAGCTCGTCCAGGAGGCAAGCGCCGTCGTGCCGCGCCGCCTCATCGCCGAGGCGATCGATCTCGTCGTCTTCATCGAGGGGAGAGGCGCCGCCCGCCATGTTGGCTGCATCGCCCAAGTCACCGGCCTCGATGCCAATGGCGACTACCTCGTCACCGAGACGGTCAGTGCCCGTCACCCGTCCGTTTGATCCGAAAGGACCGCTTCATGTGCTTGCTCCATCGTCTCGTTCGAACCGGTGCGCTGACCCTGTTCCTGGGCCTCATGTTTATCGGCGCCGCGCATGCCGCCGGCACCGGCATGCCCTGGGAGCAGCCGCTGCAGCAGATCCTCGATTCCGTGCAAGGCCCGGTCGCGAAGATCGTCGCCGTGATCATCATCATCGTGACGGGGCTGACGCTTGCCTTCGGCGATACGGCGGGCGGCTTCCGGCGTCTGATCCAGATCGTCTTCGGCCTGTCGATCGCGTTTGCGGCCTCGAGCTTCTTTCTTTCCTTCTTCTCCTTCGGCGGTGGGGCGCTGATCGCATGAGCGCGCATTTCGAAGGCTTCGAAGTGCCGCTTCACCGCGCCCTTGCCGAACCGATCCTGCTTGCCGGCGCGCCGCGCAGCGTCGCGATCCTGAACGGCACGGTGGCGGCTGCGCTCGGTCTCGGTCTTCAACTCTGGATCGCGGGCCTCGTCCTCTGGCTTGCCGGTCACACGCTCTGCGTCTTCGCGGCAAAGCGCGATCCGCAATTCGGGCAGGTGCTGGCGCGCCATCTTCGGCAGAAGGGATTTCTCTCATGCTGAACCTCACCGAGTACCGCCGCAAGCCGGACCGCCTCGCCGATCACTTGCCCTGGGCGGCACTCGTGGCGCCGGGCGTTGTCCTCAACAAGGATGGTGCGTTTCAGCGGACGTTGAGGTTTCGGGGCCCGGACCTCGAAAGCGCGACGGAGGCCGAACTGATCGGCGTTTCGGCCCGCTTCAACAATGTTGCGCGCCGCTTCGGCTCGGGCTGGGCGCTCTTTTTCGAGGCAGAGCGTTTCGCGGCGGCGGATTATCCCGACAGCGTCTTTCCCGACGCCGCTTCCTGGCTGGTCGATCGCGAGCGCCGCGCGGGCTTCGAGGGGGCGGGACATTTCGAGAGCGCCTGCCACCTCACCCTTTATTATATGCCGCCGGCGGATACGGTTTCGCGGGCCGAGCGGTGGCTCATCGAGAAGGAGAGGGCGGAGAGCGCCCGCGACTGGCGGGAGGATATCGACGGCTTCATTGCCGAGACCGACCGGATCGCCGATCTCCTCAAGGGTTTCATGCCGGAGCTCCGTCCGCTCGACGATGCGGAGACGCTCACCTATCTCCACCGCGCCGTCTCCTCGAAGCGCCACCTTATCGTGCCGCCCGAGACGCCGGTCTATCTCGACGCGGTGCTGGCCGACGAGGCCTTGAGTGGCGGCCTCGAGCCGATGCTGGGCGCGCGGCATCTGCGGACGCTGACGGTGCTCGGCTTCCCGAACCTGACAAGGCCCGGGCTGCTCGATGCGCTCAATCATCTGGCGCTCCCCTATCGCTGGATGACGCGCTTCATCACGCTCGACAAGACCCTTGCAACGCGGGAACTCACCAAACTCCGCCGCCAATGGTTCGCGAAGCGCAAATCGGTGACCGCGCTCCTGCGCGAGGTCATCTATAACGAATCGGCGCCGCTTCTCGACACGGATGCCGACAACAAGGTGGTCGATGCCGATCTCGCCCTGCAGGCGCTGGGTGGCGATCATGTGAGCTTCGGCTATCTGACGACGACGATCACCGTCGCCGACGAGGATGCCGAAGTCGCGGACGAGCATCGCCGTGCTGTCGAGCGCGCGGTCACCGGCGCCGGCTTCACCGTGATCCGCGAAAGCGTCAACGCGGTCGAAGCCTGGCTTGGCAGTCTGCCGGGTCACGTCTATGCCAATGTCCGGCAGCCGATCGTCCATACGCTCAATCTCGCCCATCTGATGCCCTTGTCGTCGGTCTGGGCCGGACCGGCGCGGAACGCGCATTTGGACGGTCCGGTCCTGCTCCATGCCGAAAGCGAAGGCGCAACGCCCTTCCGGTTTTCGACCCATATCGGCGATGTCGGCCATATGCTGATCGTCGGTCCGACCGGCGCCGGCAAGTCGGTGTTGCTGGCGCTGATGGCGATGCAGTTCCGGCGCTACGAAGGCGCGCAACTCTATCTCTTTGACAAGGGTTTCTCGGCGCGTGCCGCCATTCTCGCCATGGGCGGCGCCCATCATGCGCTGGGCTCGGGCGAGGGCGAGACCGCGCTCGCCTTCCAGCCGCTTGCCCGAATCGACGAAGCGGCGGAATGCGGCTGGGCGGCGGAATGGATCGGATCGCTTCTCACGCATGAGAAACTCGAGGTGACGCCGGAGGTGAAGGATGCCGTCTGGTCGGCATTGAGGAGCCTCGCCTCCGCGCCGTGCGGTGAGCGGACGCTGACCGGCCTCTCCGTCCTGCTGCAATCGAACGCGCTCAAGGCAGCGCTCACGCCTTACACGCTGGAAGGTCCGTTCGGGCATTTGCTCGATGCGGCAGAAGACGGGCTCGCGCTTTCCGGCATCCAGTGTTTCGAGATGGAAGCACTGCTGCACGAGAAGGGCGCGGTGATGCCGGTTCTCACCTATCTCTTCCATCGCCTTGAGGAACGCTTCACCGGCGCGCCGACGCTTCTCATTCTCGATGAGGCCTGGGTCTATCTCGACGACCCGCTTTTCGCCTCCCGCATCCGTGAATGGTTGAAGACGCTTCGCAAGAAGAATGTCGCGGTCATCTTCGCGACGCAGTCGCTTGCCGATATCGCCGAGAGCGCCATCGCGCCCGCTATCATCGAGAGCTGTCCGCAGCGGATATTCCTCCCCAATGACCGCGCAATCGAACCGCAGGCGCGGGCGGCTTACGAGCGCTTCGGTCTCAACACGCGCCAGATCGAGCTGATCGCGGAAGCCATGCCGAAGCGGCACTACTATCTCCAATCCCGCCGCGGCAACCGGCTTTTCGAACTCGGGCTCGGTCCCGTGGCGTTCACCTTTTGCGGCGCGTCTTCTTCCGCCGACCGGAAACTCATCGGTCGTGTGTTGAATGAGACGGGGTCAGCGGGTTTCGCGAAGAGATTTCTCGCCGCGAAGGGCCTCGATTGGGCCGCCGATCTCATCGACATCCATACAGCGAAAATTTCTTCATCGGAGACATCCTCATGACGCGCAAGACGTTGCGGGCCGTGCTGCTCGCTCTCTGCCTCTCGGCTGGTCTCGCAACGGCATACCTACGTCCGGCAACGGCCATGACCGTCTTCGATCCCACCAACTATGTGCAGAACCTGCTGCAGGCGGTGCGCGCGCTGGAGCAGATCGACAACCAGATCCGCTCGCTCCAGAACGAGGCCGTGATGCTCGACAATATGGCGCGGAACCTGGAGCATCTCGATCTCTCGACGCTGCAGGGCATGGTCTCGGGGCTGACAAGGATCGGTCAGCTGATGGATCAGGCGCGGGGCATCGCCTTCACCATCGAGGCGACGCAAGAGGCACTGGAACAAAGCTATCCCGAGCGCTACGGCGCGGAGGTCACTCACGACGTGCTTCTCGCCGATGCCGAACAGCGCTGGCGCGATGCCATGTCGGCCTACGGCGACACGATGCGCCTGCAGGCGGGCATCGCGCGCAATGTCGAGAGCGACCAGGCGGCGCTCGTCTCGCTGGTCGCCGCCTCGCAAGGCGCGGTCGGTGCGCTTCAGGCGCAGCAGGCGGCAAACCAGTTGCTCGCGCTTTCGACGAAACAACAGCTTCAGATCCAGAGCCTGATGGCGGCCCAATATCGCGCCGAAGCGCTTGATGCGGCACGCAAGGCCCAGGCCGAGGAACAGGCCCGCGCAAGCTTCGACCGCTTCATGGGCGAGGGAAAAGCCTACGGGGCGCGGTGACAATCGAAGAGTGACAAACGAAGAGTAAGAGGCGAGGAGCGAGCGGCATGGACGATCTTGGCGTCATCGACCGGTTCATGGAAGCCTTCACCCAGGCAATCGACAGCGGCTTCGGACTGCTGCAGGGCGATGTCGCCTTCCTGACCGCGATCCTGATCGGCATCGACATCACGCTGGCCGGTCTCTTCTGGGCGATGGAGGAGAGCAATGTGCTGGGCCGTCTCCTGCGGAAGGTCCTTTATGTCGGCGTCTTCGCGCTGATCCTGAATAATTTTGCAGGCCTTGCCGACATCATCTTCCGTTCCTTCGCAGGCCTCGGTCTGCATGCGGCGGAGAACGAGCTCACCGCCGACGACCTGCTCCGGCCGGGCTATCTCGCCGGTATCGGCTTCGAGGCGGCCTGGCCGCTCCTGCAACAGGCGGGCTCCTTGATGGGGTTCACGAGTTTCTTCAACCATGCGGTCACGATCATCGTGCTGGTACTCGCCTGGACGGTCGTCATCGCCGCCTTCTTCATCCTGGCGGTGCAGCTCTTCATCACCATCATCGAGTTCAAGCTGACGACGCTGGCGGGCTTCGTACTGGTGCCCTTCGCGCTCTGGACCAAAACGGCGTTTCTCGCCGAGCGTGTGCTCGGCAATGTCGTCGCCTCGGGCGTCAAGGTGATGCTGCTCGCCGTCATCATCGGCATCGGTTCGGGCTTTTTCACCGATTTCGTGACGGCGCTTCAGGGCCGCGAGCCCAATCTCAACGACGCCATGGCGCTGGTGCTGGCTTCGCTCGCTTTGTTCGGGCTCGGCATTTTCGGGCCCGGCATTGCCGCGGGCCTCGTCTCCGGCGCGCCGCAGCTTGGTGCAGGCGCGGCGGTCGGGGCGACCGGTGGCGTTGCGGCCGGTGCGGCGCTGGCCGGCGGCATGGCGCTCGGGGCGGCCCGGATGGGAAGTGCGGCCGGACTTTCGGCACTTCGGGCCGGCACCGGCATGGGCACCGCGACGGCCGGTGCGGTGGGGATGGGGCCTGTACCGGGCATGGCCGCATCGTCTTCTGCCGGAATGTCTTCAAGCATGGCGGCGGGGACACCCGACTGGGCGCGGCGTCTCCGGGCCGAGCAGCGCCGCCGCACCCATACCCAGACCGCGATGCAGGCGATCCGCGAAGGCGACCGGCCGGGTGCCGGCGCCAATCCTTCCTTCGACGATGGGAGGTCCTGATGCTCTTCAAACGTGCCACGGAGCGATATGGCCGCACCCCCGAACCGGTCACCCCCTATCAGAAGGCGGCACAAGCCTGGGACGAGCGCATCGGCGCGGCGCGCGTTCAGGCGCGAAACTGGCGGCTGATGGCATTTGGATGTCTCGCGCTAAGCGCCGGGCTGTCGGCGGGCCTCTACTGGCAATCGCTGCAGTCTCACGTGACCCCGTACGTGGTCGAGATCGAGCGTTCGGGCGAGGTCCGCGCTGTGCGCCCCGCTATCGAGGCCTATACGCCGGGAGATGCCCAGATCGCCTTTGTGCTGGCGCGCTTCATCTCGAATGTCCGCTCGCTTTCCTCCGACCCTATCGTCTTGCGGAAGAACTGGCTCGAAGCCTACGACCATGCGACCGGCAGGGCGGCGACATTCCTCAACGAATTCGCGCGCGAGAGCGATCCCTTCAAATCGGTCGGCACGCGCAATGTATCCGTCGAGGTGACCAGCGTCGTCCGCGTCTCGGAGCGCTCCTTCCAGGTCAAATGGCGCGAGCGGCTTTACGAGCGCGGCAGCCTCGCCGCGACGACCCACTGGACCGCCATTCTCACCATCGGCATTCGGCCGCCCCGCAATGCCGAGACGCTCCGAAAGAACCCGCTCGGCCTTTATGTCGAGGCGCTCGACTGGTCACGCGAACTCAACGCCGGTGAAGCCCCCTGACCAAGGAGAACCAGATGACCCCGATCCGTTCGTTCTTGATGGTAAGCATCTCGGCGCTTGTGTTGACCGCCTGTGCCGACAAGGTGCCGCCACCCCAGATCCGCTATGACGCGGTCGACCTGCAACCGGCACAGCTCGAACCTCAGCCCCCGAAACCCGTCGAGATCGTCGCCCTGCCGGAGCCTTTGCCGCTGCCGGGTCAGTTGCAGCCTCTCGATACGGCGAAACCGAAGCCCGACAAGCGGGTGCCGACGGAACGGGTCGATGCCGCCAACAAGGAGGCGCTGATCGAACCCATGCGGGATGGCTATATCAATGCGATCCAGGTCTATCCCTTCACTGAAGGCGCGCTCTACCAGCTTTATGCGACGCCGGAGCGCGTCAGCGATATCGCATTGCAGCCGGGCGAGGAACTCATCGCCGTCTCGGCGGGTGACACGGTGCGCTGGGTGATCGGCGATACTGTAAGTGGCTCCGGCACCGGCAAACGTGTCCATGTGCTGGTGAAGCCTTTCGCCGCCGGGCTTGAGACCAATCTCGTCATCACCACCGATCGCCGCGCCTATCGTCTGGCGCTTCAGAGCACCGAGGCGACGGCCATGGCCGCACTCTCCTGGACCTATCCGCGCGACGAGCTGCTCGCCTTGCAGGAGCGGAACGCGAGGGCGCAAGCGGCATCGGCAATCGCAAGCGGTATCGATCTCGCCGCGCTCCGTTTCCGCTACGAGATCACGGGCGATAATCCGCCCTGGCGGCCGCTCCGCGCCTTCGATGACGGTTCGAAAGTCTATATCGAGTTTCCCGCGCGGTTCGATCAGGGCGAGGCACCGCCGCTCTTCGTGGTCGGCCCCTCGGGCGGCAGCGAACTCGTCAATTACCGGCTGCGCGGCCATTACTACATTGTCGATCGCCTCTTCGCGGCGGCGGAATTGCACCTCGGCGAGGCGCCGCAACAGGTGGTGCGCATCAGCCGCACCGACAGGGTAGCGGGCGTCGTCGATGATCGCCCCTCGCGGCTGCGGCCGGGACGATAGGAGAGAGATATGGCCGGTCCCGCCTCGCCTCAGGGTCAGACGCAGTCGTCGGGGAAAGTCGATCCCGAAACGCTGGCGCTGCGCGCCAAGCCGCGCCGTGTGACACGGTTCCGGCGCAGTGTCGTCATCGGCGTCGCGGCGACGGGCTCGGCGACGATTTTCGCGCTCGCCTTTCTGGCGCTGGAAGGCTCAAGCTTTCGTCTCGCGGCGCCGGATGGTGGGGAGCTCTACCACCCGGAGCGTAAGGAGAGGGCGGAGGGGCTGGCGGCGCTGCCCGTGAGCTACGACGAGATCCCGAAGCCGATCCCCGAACTCGGCGCGCCGCTTCCCGGCGAATTTGGCCGCCCGATCCTCAGGCGCGAGGCGGAACTCGGCATCGACAATAGCGCCGGCCTCCGCCCGACCTTCGTGCCGAGCGCCGAGGAGAACGACGCTCGCGCCGAAAGGCTCAGACTAGCGCAACAGGCGCGGCAGGCGGCGGAAGCAGGCGTGTTCTTTCAATTGAAGGGGAGCGGAAGCGGCGAGGGGCGTGCTTCGCAATCGAGAGTGGCTGATGCGAGGGAGAGCACAGGTCTTCAAGCTGTCGCCGCAGTCGACGAGCGTCTCAACCTCGATCCGGAGCGCGACCAGAACCATCAGCAGCGCAAGCTCGATTTTATGAACCGGGGACCGGATCCTGACATCTATAACCGCCACACGCTGCAGGAACCGGTCTCGGCGCATCAGTTGATGGCCGGCAGCGTCATCGCCGCGAGCCTGATCACGGGGCTCAACTCCGATCTGCCGGGCCTTGTGGTTGCCCAGATCACAGAAAATATTTTTGACACGGTGAGCGGAAGGGCTTTGCTGATTCCGCAAGGATCGAGGCTCATCGGCAGTTACGACAGTGTCGTCGCCTTCGGTCAGTCGCGGGCGCTGCTCGTCTGGCATCGCATCGTGATGCCGGATGGTTCCTCGATCGTGATCGACAATCTGCCGGCGACGGATGCCGCCGGTTATGCCGGCGTCGCTGACGAGGTCGACTACCACACATGGGCGCTCGTCAAGGGCGTGGCGCTGGCGACGCTTCTGGGCGTTGGCACCGAGCTCGGTTTCGGCAGCGAGGAGAGCGATCTCCTGCGCGCGATCCGCCAGTCGACGCAGCAAAACGTTTCGCAGGCCGGCCAGCGCCTCACCGAAAAGAATCTCAACATCCAGCCGACCATCACGGTGAGGCCCGGCTGGCCGATCCGCGTCATCGTGCAGAAGGACCTGATCCTGCGTCCCTATCGAGGATGAGAACCATGCCCGACCTGAAACTCGGCAAACTCCCCGACCGCACGCCGGTCAAGATCACCTTCATCGCGCCACCCGATCTCAACAAGGCGCTGCAGGCCTATGCCGCGCTTTATCGCGAGACCTATGGCGAGGCTGAATCGGTGCCGGAGCTCATTCCCTACATGCTGCAGAGTTTTCTGGAGGCAGATCGTGGATTCGCCAAAGCGCGGAAGGAGTTGCCGGAAGGTGAGGGTGCTGGCGTCGCTAAGACTGCAGCTCAGAAGAGGCTCGCACCGGTAAGGGCATCGCTCACAACGGGCAAGGAGGACTGAGATGCCTGTGATCGGGATGTTCACGCAGACAAAGGAAGGCGGCTGGTCCGGCACGATCCGGACCCTCACCATCGACGCGAAGCTGCGGTTTGTACCGAACGACAATCGCGACAGCGAACGGGCGCCAGCCTTCCGGGTGTTCGTCGGGCGCTCCGAAGTCGGCGCCGCATGGCGGGAGCGGGGCGGTGAGAAGGAATATCTGAGTGTCCGGCTCGACGATCCGATGCTGGCGTCGCCGGTTCATGCAGCGCTGTTTCCGGCGGAGGATGGCAGGGAGGCTCACCTCGTCTGGAGGCGAAGCGCTAGCTAATTTACATATTACACTATATTTAATGTAATTATAAAATTTATTACAAGAGAATTTGTATTTAACGAAAGGTGGTGCGCGGCGAGCAGGTACTCGCTCAGCAGGCGCGACCTCGGCCAAGGCTTCTGGCGACCCAAAGCAATATTTCTTGAGCTTCCGCTTCTATCGTAAAATTCGCTGCGCAGTGAATATTGCTATTTTCTCGTATATGCACTATAAGTCGGTTATATGCTGTGCAGCGAAAATGGCTCAAATCGTGTTAGAGAATACCCGCAGGAACGAGCAATACGTGCTGGAACATCTCCGGGAAGCATTCCGGGGGCTGCCGCAAGTTGAAGCATCGGAGCCGGTCGTTGAACGCCTCGACTCTGGTAGTCAGTACAGGATTGACGCCGAAATGCGCCTAGATGTTGGTGGGCGCAATATCGTCCTTCTCATCGAGGTCAAAAAATCGGTCTACCCGCGCGACGTGCGGCAAATCCTCTGGCAGCTTGACCGCTATGTCCACCGTGAGGGGGTAGAGCACGGCGCTTCCAGCATTCCGTTCCTAGCTGCCGAATCGATATCTCAGGGCGCGCGGGAATTGCTGCGGCACGAGAATGTCGGCTACTACGATACCGGCGGCAGCCTCTACGTACCCGTCCCCGGCGCCTACATCTTCGTGGAAAAGTCGCCGCCGAAGACCCTCGAAAAATCGGTTCGCTCCCTGTTCAAGGGCAAGCGCGCCCAGATAGTCCACACGTTACTCGTCAAGCGCGGTGAATGGTTCGGGGCGACGGCATTGGCCGAGATCGCTGAGGTTGCACCTTCGACCGCTTCGGAAACCCTGATCTCGCTAGAGCGCTATGACTGGCTCGAATCGCGCGGGCAAGGTCCCGCCAAAGAGCGGCGCCTGATCGCCCCCACGGCCCTCCTGGACGAATGGAGCAAACAGGTGCAGGCGACACGGCTGCGCGGTGAACGCCGTTACTACGTACCGCGTGGTGAACCGGACACAATTATCAGGCGCCTCGCTGCGGCATGCCGGGAGCATGAGGTTTCCTACGTCATCACGCGGGAAGCGGCCGCGCAGCGCTATTCTCCTTTCCTTTCAGCGCTTTCGCAGGTCGCATGCCGTATGAAGCCGGGGTCGGCGGCCGAGGAAGCTCTGGCCGAACTCGGCGCACGCAGCGTCGGCGAAGGCGCAAATCTGAACGTCATAGAGACGCCGACATCGGGCGAGTTTCTGTTCAAAGAACGTGTTGATGATGCTTGGCTTGCGAGCCCGGTGCAGGTCTATCTCGACCTGCTGACGGGTGAGGGGCGGTCCCGCGAGATGGCGGCACACCTGCGCCACGAAAGGATCGGTTTCTGATGGCCAAGCCTACAACCCAGGACGGTTATAGTGCTGCCGTTACAGAAAGCTGCGAGCGAGTTCTAGTTACGCTGCTGCACGGCTTGGGACCATGGAAAAGGTCCGTCTATCTCGTCGGTGGGCTCGTTCCCCGCTACCTGATCCCGGACCGCCCGCCCGCCGCGCCCGCGCACGCCGGTACCGGCGATGTCGATATTGTCGTTGCGCTGGAGATGCTAGCCGAGACTGAAGCCTACCATACTGTCGAAGAGAACCTGAAAAAGATGGGGTTCGAGCGCGGTGAGAACGATGCAGGCCAGAAGGTTTCCTGGCGGTGGAAGGCTCGGATTGACGAGGACACAATCGTTATTCTTGAACTGCTGGCGGACAATCCCGAGGTGGCGGGTGGCAGGGTAAAACCACTGCCCACGGAGGGGCGGATATCGGCCCTGAACATCCCGCACGCTTCCATGGTGTTCGACCATCATCTCACCCAAGAGATTACCGCAGCCCTTCTCGGTGATGGTGGCATGGCAACCGAAACAATCCGCTTCGCGGATCTGGTGAGCTTCACGTGCCTGAAGGCGCTGGCGCTGGACGATCGGGGTGAACGCAAGGATGCACACGATCTTGTTTACTGCATCGAGCACTGGCCTGGCGGCCCCGAGGCTGTCGCGGCGCTTTTCCGCGAAGCGCGCAAAGGTAAGCATGCCGCCGTCATTGACCGCGCGCTCGGCATCCTACGCACACGCTTCACGGACGACAAAAAGACGGAAGGTTATCTCAAGGATGGTCCGGTCGCCGTCGCGCTGTTCGAGCCTGGCGGGTTTTCAGATGCAGACCGTGAGGTACGGCTATTGCGGCAGAGAAACGTCAGTGAACTGGTCACTGAGGTTCTCGCGCATGTCGTGTAGATGAACGATGGCACAGCTAGATAACCATGACAGACGCACAAAATGGCAACTTCAGCAGGCGTCTCTACCGAGACTATGGTGGCGCTGCTCATGAGCTTCGCTTCTTGGAAAAAATGTGATTTCCAGATACATACGCCCCGCGATCCGAACTGGACGGGCGCGCGGCCCGTCGGCCTCGGTGAATCCATTACGACGACAGGCGCAAAGGCGACCACGCAGGACGTTGACGTGGCGCGAGCGCAATGGGCGAAGGAGTTCGTGGACCAGTGCGTCGCGAAAGGATTGCAGGCGGTCGCGTTGACGGATCATCACGAGATGATCATGGTCCCTTACGTTCAGAAAGAGATCGAACAGCGCCGCAACGCCGATCCGGACTTCGACCTCTGGCTCTTTCCCGGGATGGAGCTGACGGCGAGCGGCGGCAAGCAGTGCCTCATCATCTTCGATGCCGATCTGTCCGAGGACTGGCGCAAGCAGGCGCAAGGGAAGCTCGGGGTCGCGTTTGCGGCTCTTGAGGAGAAGGGTGCCGTGGCCCCCAAGGTGACGCAGCTCGCCTGCGCCTATCCCGAGATCGCTAGGCTGCTCGACGAGGTTGAGCACCTGCGCGGCCGCTACATCGTCCTGCCGAATGTTTCGCAAGGGAACAGTCACACTGTCTTGACAGACGGCAGCCACGGCGATTTTCGCCGAATGCCGTATGTCGGCGGCTATCTTGATCGCGGCCAGACCATCAGTACGCTCGGCGCCAAGAACCGCACGCGGCTTTCCGGTACTGACAAGACGTGGTCAACCAGAGAGATTTACCCTCTCCCGACCTCGGACAGCCGGTCAGCCGACTACGGCGCGCTCGGTACGAATGACACTTGGATCAAGCTGGCCGAGCCAACGGCGGAAGCGATCAGGCAGGCCTTTCTGGGGCATCGGTCCCGCATACGGATTGAGCCGCCCGCGATACCCTCGCTGGTCGCCGCCACCATTGAGGTAGAAGGCTCCACGATCCTGCAACCGACCTCGATCGCGCTCAGTCCGGAATTCAACGCCGTCATCGGCGGGCGCGGTAGCGGCAAGAGCTCGTTCCTCGAATACCTCGCATTTGGTCTAGGCCGAAGCTGCTACGACGCGCCACGCGAGCACTACTCTGGCACGCACCGCATGCACGATCTTATCAACGATACGCTCGTCTCCAAGGGCGGGCAGGTGTCGCTGACCGTGATTCAGGATAATGCGCCTTTCAAAATTGTCCGTGGGCCGGCCACCACCTACCAGCCTCGGATCACCTATCCAAACGGTTCGACCCAGACGATCACGGTCAAGGAGCTGCGCGCGCTGTTTCCCGCCGTCGTGTATAGCCAGGGCGAGCTCGCCGAGATTGGCAAGCAGGCGGGCCAGAAAACCCGACTCTCCGATTTGCTCCAGTTCGTCAATCCGGATTTCAAGAAGGAGGATGACCGGCTGGCCGCCGATATCGAAGCCGCAAAGGGAAAGGTCAAGGCGGCGATCCAAGCTGTTGCCAAGCATTGGCTGGAGCAGTCGAAACTCCGCAACCTAACGACGACGAGGGACTCGCTTCGTCAGCGCGTCGAGGCTCTTGAGAAGACGTTGCCGACCCTGTCACCGGACGATCAGGCCAAGGTGGATCACTTCGACAAGGCGAACGACTTTGAGTCGAAGCGCTTTCAGGCATCAAATCATGCCGACCAGATTCTGCAGGAGCTAGAGGTGAGCGCCGCCGAACTTGTCAACGAGCGCGATCTTTCAACGGACCTCAAAGGAGAGGTGGAAGCCGTTCAGCAAAGCTATCGCGACCTGTTCAAGACTTTCGGCACCGGCATAAAGCAGCTGCGAGGTGACCTTGCCAAGAGGCGCACCGTCCTGACCGGTGCCGAAACCGCTTGGGCCACGAAGTTACAGCAGGCGCGGACCGCCCGGGATGCCGTGCTGGAAAAGCTCGGCGCCCACAAGACGGTCACCGCGCAGATCATCAAGCTCCGCGAGGAAATCACCGAGCTCACCAACCAGATCGGCGATCTCGAAGCGAGGCTCAAGGCCGAAGGTGATCCCACTGCCGCCTTGACCAAGGTTCTTGCCGGTCTCAGGACTGTCAACGATCAGCGGGCAGAACGCACCCAGGCTTGGGCGAAAGAGATCGAAAAGCTGTCGAGCGGCAAGATCAAAGCCATCGTTGCCGCCGCCGGCGATACTTCGGAGATCAGAGAGGCGATCGACGCGGTTGCCGCCAAGACGGGGTCTCAGGAGGCGACGCGCATCGACCGGCTTGAAGACGCTCTTGCCAAAGATTCAGCCGCGGATATGGTGGACCGGCTGCGTACAGACTGTCTTTCGCTGCTGTACTGGCGCCAGATGGGAGCGGCTAGCAGCGAGGAGCAGCCGAAGTGCCCCGACCTCATGAAGATACTCGGCGATACCGAGCGTATTCGATCAGCGCTGACCGAACGCATGGACACGTCGCGAGTTGAAGCCATCGCGACTGCGGTAGCCAAACCTGAAATCACCTTGTCCTATTGCGACGGTGCCCGCGAGATTTCCTTTGAGAAGGCATCCGAGGGCCAGCGCGCCGCCGCACTACTGTTCATGCTGCTGGAACAGCCGGGTGGCCCGCTGATTATCGACCAGCCCGAAGGCGATCTCGATAACAAGATAATCGCCGACCTTACAGACAAGCTTCATACCGCCAAGCAGAACCGCCAGCTCATCTTCGCGAGCCACAACGCGAATATCGTCGTGAACGGCTCTTCCGAACTGGTTGGATATCTCGACGTCAAGGATAGCGGCGAGCGTCAATTCGAGTGCGCCGGCGCGATCGACAAGCCGGAAATCTGCAAGGTGATTACCTCGACGATGGAGGGCGGCGAAAAGGCCTTCAGGGACCGTCAGGACAAGTACGGTTACTAGTCTGCATCCTGTTTGGCGCGCTTAGCCAGGTCTGCGCAGTCCGATCAGAGCGTTGAGCTGAGAAATATGGTCGCCGGGCGACTCCCCCAAGCCGCCGGGAGACATCAGGCCTTTCGCGCTGCGCTGTGCCGGTTGATCGCCAGCCTGCCGCTCTCGGGTTGCCTCGGCTGAGTCGGCTTAAACCTGTGGATAGAAAGTGAAACTTCCCATATTCGACTTGACCACAAATGAAGCAGGTGGAACAAATCGTGAAACCATGAAGCGAGGCCGAGTCGATGGCAAATGGAATTCAAGTAACGCAGGCCGCAGAAAGCTACCTGGAAGCGCTGGCCGATGATCTTGGAGTGAGCGAGGCCAGATATCGGGAAGCCAATGACAGCTACAACGCTCTTGGCGAATGGTTTCACCGGGAAAAGTCGACGATCCGGCAATACAAGCCGCAGGTTTATGTGCAGGGTTCTTTCCGGCTCGGAACGGCAATTCGTCCCATCGACGACCGCGAAGATTACGACGTTGACTCGATATGCGAATTTCGTGGGCTGACGACTGCTGATTTGACCCAGAAACAACTGAAGGAGCTGCTTGGCGCTGAAATCCACTCCTATCATCGCGCTCAGTCTATGACAAAGCCGGTGCGTGAGGGCCGCCGCTGTTGGGTGCTGAATTATGCCGACGGCGCTCAATTTCATATGGATATTGTTCCGGCGCTCCCTGATGCCAATCGCCAAAGACTGTTGCTGGAGACGAGTGGGTTTGACGCCCGTTGGACGCAGACGGCCATCGCAATTACGGACAACGAACGCGCTGACTACGCAATGATGACTGCCGAGTGGCAGCGTTCGAATCCTAAGGGTTACAGCGGATGGTTCGTTCAGCGCATGGGTGAAATATTTGAAACCCGTCGCCGGGCGCTCGCTGAATCTGTGCGTGCCAGTGTTGAAGACATACCTATCTATCGGGTTCAGACACCCTTGCAATCGGCCATAATGATTTTGAAGCGCCACCGTGATTGGCGCTTTGCCGGCAATAGCGAAATCAAGCCTATATCGGTAGA
>NZ_JACIYP010000500.1 GCF_014359905.1 Hoeflea sp.
GCACCGTTTCATCAGATCCCAGAACGCCTTGATGGTGGTCGTGTTCGTGACGCGGCTGATGCCGTTCCTGTCCTTCGACATCATCAGCTACGCCGCCGGTCTGACACCGCTCAGGACTTGGCGCTTCGCCGTCGCAACCCTCCTTGGCATCATTCCCGCGAGCTTCCTGCTGGCGCATTTCGGCGACGAGCTCGCCTCCGGCGACTGGCGGCGTGCCGGCGTAACCGTGCTCGCGCTCGGCCTCATCACTCTGCTTCCCGCAGGCTGGAAAGCTATGCCGGCGCGCTACCGATCAGCGTTGAGGCGCCTGTTGAATATCGGACAGACGTAGCACTGTTGCGGTGCCAGATCGATAGCCGTGCCCGAGCACAGAAACACTCAACGAAGGGAGACACGAGATGATGGAAGGATATGACGGAATGTGGGGCATGGGTACCATGGGGCTGGTCTGGCTTCTGATATTGGTGTTCGTGATTCTGGGCATTGCCGCCTTCGCTAAATACCTGATGTCCAGGAAGTAACCATTTCACTTCCCCTGAACGGAGCGGAGGCATCTTCTCAATCCCGGTCTCAGTCGTTGCGCGTACCGCGAGAGCGAGCCTCACCTCCTGCTCCGACGTCGTTGCGGTCACAGGGCATCGAAGTTCCGCCTCCGCATTCGGCGCCACCGGTGTAAGGCGTCGATAGGCTGGACGTCTGAAGGAGAGGAGGTGAACGATGACTGGCGAGGATCCAGAAGACCGCTCGGGCGGCGACGATGGGCATAACGCGGCCGCCAGGGCGGCTGATGCTGCGGTGCGGCGGGCGCTCGTCGAGAGCCGTCGGCAGATCCTGAGTTTCCTGCAGCGGCGACTGGGTAGCTCCGAAGCCGCCGAAGATGTCCTGCAGGCCTTCATGCTGCGGGCGATCGAGCGATCGACGCAGTTGCGCGATGTGCGCACTGTTCGTGGTTGGCTGAGCCGGATCCTCGCCACGACCATCGTCGACCATCAACGTCGGTCCGCCAGGCGGCGGCAGCGGGAGCCGGTCATGAATCCCAACGATCTTGAAGCCATTGAAATCGAGGCCGACGAAGAACTCGACGAGGCGGTGTGCA
Source organism: Hoeflea sp. (assembly GCF_014359905.1). GTDB lineage: Bacteria > Pseudomonadota > Alphaproteobacteria > Rhizobiales > Rhizobiaceae > Hoeflea. The sequence continues at coordinate 1,097 of NZ_JACIYP010000500.1, forward strand.
ACTGTCTCTACAAGCTCCTGCCCACGCTGAAGCCCGAATACGCCGAAGTTATCTGGCGCATCGATTTGCTGGGAGAGCCGCGGGAAAGGGTCGCGGCGAGCCTCGGCGTCACCTTGAACAACGTCACGGTGAGGCTCCATCGCGGCCGGCAGGCGCTGAAGAGGCGGCTGGAGGAGATGTGCCTGACCTGCCCGATCCACGGTTTCCTCGACTGCCGGTGCGAAGAAGCGGAGCGCGCACGTCGCCGCCGCAATGAGCTGACTGGAGGCGCTGAGCTGTAATGCTGGGTGCGTCGTCGCGTCTGTAGGATCGGATCGCGGTTCCATTCGGGCCGCCCGGCTGTCCGGCTGTGATCGGACATGGACGCACATGAAAGGGCGATGCGATGCACACCGATACCAAGCATTCGAGCGGCGGCTCGACCACGCGGAACGAGGGTTCCTGTTGCGGTCACGCAGACCGCGCTCCAGCCGATTCAGCGAAGCCCTCGACCGCGCCCGAACTGTCTGCGGGGGAACAGCGGGCGGAGACGAAACGAGAGGCGGTGCCGGGCAAGTCGAAGGGCTGCTGCTGTAGCGGTTAAGGCCGGCAGGGACAGGTCAGACAGGCGCCGC
>NZ_JACIYP010000501.1 GCF_014359905.1 Hoeflea sp.
ACTTGGGCCGAGCTTCGCGGCGTGCCATACGAGGGCGTCGCCGTTGGATCGATCAAACGCCACGCCACCGGCAGGGGCAACGCGCCCAAGGAGGCGATGATCGCCGCGGCGCGAGCACGAGGGTTCTCACCCGCAGACGACAACGAGGCCGACGCCATCGCCATTCTGCACTGGGCGATCGAGACGAACGGGGGCCTGGGATGAGGTGGTATCCGAAAGGCTACGGCGGCACGCGCCGGGGTCCGGACCAAGTGAAGCGCGATGGCTGGCATGACGAGGGTCTACTCGCCGTCTCCGTCGACGATCACCGGCTAACCTGGCCGGAGCGCGAGCTGGTCCGTCAACTCGGTGAGAAGCTCTACGGAAAGCGGCAGGAGGACGGGGCTCGTGCGTGAATGGACAACTGCCCGCGTTCAGGACCGCCTCGAACTGGCCGCCGACGTGTTTGCGCAACTGCCGGCCGTGAAGCCGCAGGGCTATTTCAACGCCTGGCCGGAGTATTTCCACACCTTCGCGGATCAAGTCGGTCAGGAGCCTCAGATGCGTCGGCCGCGGCCGAACCCGCGGCAGATCACGGAAGCCGAGGAAGCGATGCTCTGGCTGCGGTGGCTCGAGAAGGACGACGCACGGATCGTCTGGCTGCGCGCGAACCGGACACCGTGGAAGAAGATCGGCTGGGAGATCGGGCTAAGCCGTCCGGCTGCCAATCGGCACTGGCAGTACGGCGTCGCGCTGATCACCTGGCGGCTCAGCGGGCGCGTGCCTTCTGCCAAGCGATCGCGGCGCTTCGTGATCGAAAATGCCGACCGGCTGTCAAGGAAAATCGTCCTGTGAGGGAATTTTCGGAGAGACATCCAGGAGGGTTTCACGAACCGGCTCTGAGGGCTACAAACGGGGTATGATCGCTCGAGACGTGAATGAAGGGACGATGGCCGCAGCGCTGGATTCCCGGGGTCCAACCGGAAGCCAGTTCGGGGTCCAGACGGGGTCTGAAGGGGAGACAGTTCGAAGCCGGGCAAACGCCCACCGCTTGACCGGCAAAACTGTCCCCACCGACCCGTAAGTCATTGATTTTACGGTTCCTTCCTGGCGACATTCGTATGCTGGCGGGCTTGGCTCGGCATTTCGCCAGCGACAGGGCCGGATTTTTGGGAAGCCACCGGAGTCCAGCGTCCAGCCGCGACGCCCTGAAAGCACTGTGAATTCAGACATCTGACCGGCCGCCCGGGGTGGATACCCCGCGGATGCCGGAGTCCGGCCGGAAGCCGGTGGACCCCTCCGTGCCGGAGTCCACCCGGCGGATGCCGATCGACCATCGACAGGAACCTGCATGACCCTCGCCTTCGCCCCCGAGCGGATCGAGATGTGGCCGCTTGCGCGCCTTCAGCCCTACGCGAAAAACGCGAAGGTGCATGGCGCAGACCAGGTGGCGAAGATCGCGGCCAGCATGGCCGAGTTCGGCTGGACCGTGCCCTGCCTCGTCGGCGAGGACGGGGAGCTGATCGCGGGCCACGGACGGGTGCTGGCGGCGACGCAGCTCGGATTGACCGAAGCGCCGGTGATCGTACTCGGGCATCTGACCGAGGCGCAGCGGCGGGCCTACCGCATCGCGGACAACCGGCTGGCTGAAAGCCCGTGGGACGAGGCGCTGCTCTCGGCCGAACTGAACGACCTGCTGGCTGATGACTACGACCTGTCGCTGGTCGGGT
>NZ_JACIYP010000502.1 GCF_014359905.1 Hoeflea sp.
CAGGTCTTTGGCGGTTGAAGGTCGATGGCGGAGAGCGCCTCAAAGTTCGCCCATTCCTCGATGATCGTCTCGATCGCCGCGGTGACCGTCGAATTGAACAAGGGCGGGTCGGCGCGAATGTCCGCTGGAAACAGGATCTCGGCCAGCGGCGCAGACGTCTCGCGATCGACAGGGAGTGGTGTATTACGACTGAGCGTTTCCCCAGGCATTTGCGCCCTCGAACGCGCAAGCCGGCTCGGTGCCATCTCCTTTGTCCGTTCGGCGGTGGTGAGGAGGCTGGTCAGGGCCGCTGCTTGTTTGGTCTCCCCCTCCTTGGCGAGCGCGTCCCTCAGCCGCTCCACCTGCTTCCGCAACGCGGGCGAGGCGTCCGCCATTGCTGCTCGGCACAGGGCCTGAATTATCGAGAAATGCTCCATACTGACTCCTGAGAAGGGCACGGAGAGCCACGCCCTGAATGCGTTTACAGTCGATATCGTTGCATGTCAACGCCAATTCGTTTCCCTTAATTGCCTCTTTGTTGCGAAACGGATCGCTCTGTTGCGTATTCCACTCTGCCCTCGCCTGACGCTTGGGCCCATCGAAGGGATACCTGAGCCCCACCGACCTTGGAGATCACGCCGAGCCCGACACGATGGCCGGCAAACTTGCCGGCGAGAGGGCCGTCTCGGTTGACAGGTATATTGGATTGTGAGAGGTTATGCCGGCAAACTTGCCGGCACGGACATGCTCGAACCTCAGACATCTCATTTCCGCCTCTTTCCTTCCAACGGGCCGCGAGCACGCGCCGAGGAGGCCGGCTTTCGATTCGGCGCCATAGGAACCCACACCAGCCGGACCATGATGTTGGCAGAGTTGGAGGCGGTGCTCGACGCAGCGCCAGAGGCCGGAAAACGGGCCGACTACGCCGCAGCGATTATTGAGGGGAATTGCCTGTCCAAGGCGACTGCGGCAACGCGCCGCCTCTCGAATCAACGACTAGGTGAGCTGTATGGGTTGGACCGGGATCTGCCGCTGTTTCGGGTGCTCCGACGGCTCTGGTCTCTCGATCCCGACAGTCGACCACTGCTAGCACTTCTGGCGGCGATAGCACGTGATCCCCTACTTGCCGCCACGTGCACGGCCGTCATCCCCTTGCCCCCCGGCGCGGAGCTGCAGCGCGAGCCTATGAAAGCCGCCCTGCGGGCTTCGGTCGAGGATCGCTTGAACGAAAGCATCCTCGAAAAAGTCTGCCGGAACGCCGCCAGCAGCTGGACCCAGTCTGGTCACCTTGAAGGACGCACATTCAAAAAGCGTCGTCTGGTGCGCGCAATCCCCGTCGCTGTCGCCTTCGCCCTCTACCTTGCCTACGCTGCGGGCTACCGTGGCGCCGACCTTTTCTCCTCGGGCTGGCTTCAACTGCTGGACTGCGATCCGGGGCAGGCCCGCCAGCTGGCCCTGGAAGCGAAGCGGATCGGACTCATCGATCTGAGAATGGCCGGTGATGTGGTCGAGCTGAATGTCGCTCGCCTCGATCCAGCCGCTACGAGGGTCTAGCCATGGCACGCATCGAGGACCTCGCGGAGAAGTACGGCCGTCACATCGCAACGCCCTGGCAGCGCACCGTTGCCGGTGCTCAGCGGGTCGTCATGGTCGTCTACGACAAGGAGCTGGAGCGAACCCTGCGCGCACGAAAGCTGGCCTTCGAGACGGCGACAAGGCAAGCCGG
>NZ_JACIYP010000503.1 GCF_014359905.1 Hoeflea sp.
CAACAGCGAAGGATCGCAACGCACCATCAGCGGCGCATCCGGCACTTCGACGCAGATCTTGCGCGCCGGCATGCTTCGCATGAAGTTGTCGGAGACATCACGCGCGAATACGGCAAGATCGATTTCGGCCGGATGGATATCGACAAGCCCATTGTCCAGTTGCCCGGCCATCAGCGCCGCATCCACCAGCCGTGCCAGACGGCCCACGGTCTGCCGGATGAGAGCCCGGCGTTCCAGCAATGCCGTCTCGTCCAAAGGCTTGCCGGCGCGCACCAGCCTTTGCGCCGCGCTGTCGATGATCGCCAACGGGGTGCGGAACTGATGCGACACGACGGAAGCGAAATCCTCGTGGTATTTTGCCGTCGCGCGCATTCCCTTCAACTCCTGTTCAAGCTGAGCAGCGCGCAGCCGGGCCTCCTGTCCACGCAGTTGAGACCGCTTGCCCGCGATGATCTGCCAACCCAGCAGGAGGGTGCCGAAGATGACCCCGGCCACCGACAGGATTACCTGCGATACCGTTTGACGATACTGGTCGAATTGCGCCGACAGCCTTTCCCAGTTGACCACCATCTGCCGGTTCGCCGCACGATTGAGCTCCCTGCCCAGCCGGGACAGAATCGACGTCAACTCGATGGCGATATCTTCGTCGAAGGGCTGAAGCGCGGGATCCAGACCCTGGACATGTGCGGTCAGTTCGGCGATGGGGTCGGCGCTGCCGAGTGCCTCAAGATCGCGCTGCTGCGGCCCCTCCGCCAACAGCACGAGTCGACTGATCAGAATCTCATAGCGCTGCTCCGCCATCTTGCGAGAGCTTTCGTCCCAGCCATTCAGCCGTGCGGTGGTCAGGGCGTTCTGGCTTCGGAGTGTCTCGACTTCGGCCTGCCCGATCACCCACAGCATGTTGCCCGGCGCGTCCATCCGCATCGTATGCGTGACTTCGGACAGCTGAACCAGCGCATGCGCAAGCAGCCCGATGCAGGCGCCGAGAACGCCCAAAGGCGTGACATAATACCAAAGTCTTGTCAAAACCGCGGGCCATGCCGTTACGGAACCGGCGGATTTCAGGTCAAAAAATGCCGATGCTTTTCTCCGTCTTTGCTTCACCGAATCTCGATACGGCACAATTGCCATACCCAGCGATAGTCAAAACGGATGTCCTGAAGCTCGACGTGCTCGTCTCTGGGATAAACGATCCAGATCGGCCCCTTGTCGCGCGGCGTAAGCGCCTTCCCGTCCATTTCCAGCGCCGCGATAACGTCAAACCGCTCGAAATCTGACAGGGGAATGGTGATCTCATAGTCGTTAAGGGCAATCGCCAGTATTTCCTCGCCGTGGAATTGCGCGACGCCAAGCACATCGCGCATCAGCGGCCCTTCGAAATGATGCACACCGTCGGTCACCGAAGTGTGCGTATCGAGCCGGTGCCGTGGCAAGGCTTCAAGATCGCCCCGATCAAAGGTTATCTCTTTGCCGCTTGCGCTATCGAGCACAGTCAAAAGAACCTCCCCCTGCGCCATGGCAGGGGACGCAGCGCACAGAAGCGCCGCGGCAACGCAGATGAAACATGGCATGGTTGACAGTGGTCGTTGACGCCAGGTGGCAGCGAAATCAACATTCATGTCCGGCCCCCGGATGCTGGCCAGCAGTTTACCCTATTCTGCACTGAAAAGTCACCCATTTCAGCGTCGGGACAACGGTTAAAAT
>NZ_JACIYP010000504.1 GCF_014359905.1 Hoeflea sp.
CCGGGGCGTGAGGCGGTTCGCGAGACGCTCCGGCGCCCGGACCCGGCCGAGACCGTCGCCCTGAACTTCAAGGTGCCGGCCGGCTTCAAGCGCGACTTCAAGCAGGCCGCCCTCGACTACGGCGTGACCCAGTCCGCCCTTCTGCAGGAGCTTCTGGCCGAGTTCCGCGCCCGGCGCGGTTGAGGGGGCTGGTTCGATGCAGGAGCTTGTCCGCACCCAGATCGACGGTGTCGCACTCGACCCGGATCTCGCGCAGCGTCTCGAGGCCTTGGCGCCCGGGCGGATGCGAGACATTCTCGCGCGCTCGCTTGTCGAGGAGCAGCGGGAGCGCAACGCAAGTGCGGCCCGCCAGGCGGCGATGACACCGGTTGCCCGCCGCATCGATCGCACTCGTGAAACAATTGCTGCCCGTCCCCTGGTCGATGCGGACCGCCATCACATCCACAGCGTGATTGCGCTCTGCGGGCTGCCCTATCGGCGTCCCAAGGACGACCACCAGGACGTGGTGCGGGAGTATGGCCGAAACTCGCTGGTCGTGCAGCCGGGCTACCTGAAGGATCCCTATACCGGCGCCATGGTGCGTCAGGGTGTTCCGTACGGTCCCAAGGCCCGTCTCCTCATGCTTCACATCTGCACGATGGCGGTGCGCCAGAACACCCCGACGATCGACCTCGGCGATTCCATGAGTGCCTTCATCCGCGATCTCGGCTTTGCCGTGACCGGCGGGCGCCGCGGCACGATCACCCAGTTCAAGGAGCAGCTCAACCGGATTGCGGCCTCGCGGATCCAGCTTGGCCTGTGGAGCGGAACCGAAGCGCGCACCCTCAACAGCCAACCCATCAGCTCCTTCGACCTTTGGCTTCCACGGTCGCCGGACCAGCGCATGCTGTGGAACTCGACGCTCACTCTCGACGAGGCCTTCTTCCAGTCGCTGAAGTCCCATGCGCTGCCCGTCGATATCCGCGCGCTCAGAGCCTTCGCTCATTCGGCGCGTCAGATCGACATCATCCTGTGGCTCTCCTACAGGCTCCCCACCGTCAAACGCCCCTACCGCCTTGCCTGGCGGCCGCTGGCCGATCAGTTCGGCCGGGACGTCAAAACCTTCCGGCGGTTCAAGCAGGACTTTGCCGAGGACGTCGCGCAGATCCGCACAGCCTTCCCGAGGCTGCGCATCCGGCTGGACGAGCGGGGCCTCCTCATGACGCCCAGCCGCACCGACCAGCTGTTCGTGCCGCCCAAGGGCAAGTAGCCGGTAAGGCTTGCTTGCTGCGAGAGGCAACGGCGGCAGGGATCGGCTGTCCGGAGGCGGGATTTCGTTCAAGCACGAAAACAAAAGGTCGTGCTGGCACGACAGCCCGAAAGCACGACAGCACGCTTTGAGATCGGAGACGCACGGAAGGCACCACCGCACCCGACGATGCTTGTCTCATCAGGCCTGTCTGCCACACGAGCAGGTGGCTGGCGGCGGGTCTTCATGCTGGCGCGCGATGTCGGTCTTGCTGACGCTGGCCATGAATATGTAGTCGAGCGAGGCCTTCGCCGGCGACCGAGGCAGCGTGTGTTGGCAGAGCGTCACACCAATGCGGAACTCTCCTCGCGCCGGAATTCCTCCACGCAGACTACGGTACACCGGCGCCAAATCGCGGGTGCGGAAATCCGCAGGCTTCGGGAGCGCCAACGCAGACTACCGTACGCCCCTACG
>NZ_JACIYP010000505.1 GCF_014359905.1 Hoeflea sp.
AATCGTCCAATAGTCCAAGAAGGAGACCATGACATGCAAGCCAAGGATATCATGACAACATCCGTGATCTCGGTCCCGCTGGAGGGACAAGTCGAGGACGCGGTGCGCCTGATGCTGGACCACCACATCAGCGCGCTGCCCGTCGTCGACGCAGAGGGCGGCCTCAAGGGACTTGTCAGCGAAGGCGATCTCATGCGGCGTGTCCGCGAAACCGACGGCCCACGCCGGTCCTGGTGGCTCGAAGTCCTGGGCGGATCGAGCGATTCCACCCGGGATTTCGTGAAACTCAAAAGCCACCACGTTGAGGATGTGATGACACGCGATGTCGTTTCCGTCGAGGAAGACACGACTGTCGCCGAGATCGCGCGCCTTCTGGAAAAGCACAGGATCAAGCGGGTGCCGGTGCTGCGATCCGGTCAAGTGGTCGGCATTGTCAGCCGGGCGAACCTGCTCCATGCCTTGTCGGCACTCAAGGAAGGGGTGCTGCCGGAGCCGTCGGAGGACGACCGCGTGCTTCGTGCGAAGATCAAAGAGGCTCTGAAGGAAGTGCCCGGTGCAGCGGTCAACCTGATCAACTACACGGTGGAAAACGGCAATGTCTCCGTCTGGGGTGTCGCCGACAGCGATTTCGAGGAGAATGCAATTCGCGTCGCCGTCGAAAGCGTGCCCGGCGTCGGGATGGTGGATGTCAACATGGGCAGACTGCCGGCTTGGGCTTACGGGATCTGACTCACAGTGCGGACGTAAATCTTGCCTTTCAGGGCGTCGATCGCACCGAACAAGGTTGGTATGATGGTGCTAGCACCAGGTTCCGCCGACCCTAAAGAAAAAGCGATTGAAATCGTCGGCGCCGGCCCGGCGGGGCTGGTCTGTGCAATCGTCTTGGCAAAGGCCAATCGTCGTGTCGTAGTGCGAGAATGGCACCAAGATGTTGGCCATCGGTTCCACGACGACTTTCAGGGTCTGGAAAACTGGAGCGCCACGCAGAACGTTCTGGACGAACTGGCCGATGCCGGTGTTGCCGCCGATTTCGATCATCGCAGTGTAACCGAAGGCATCGTCTTCGACAGCCATGCCAAGGCCCACCGGGTGCATGGATCGAAGCCCCTGTTCTATCTTTTGCGCCGAGGCACCGCGCCGGGAACGCTTGACCGGGCCTTGCTGGATCAGGCCCGCACGGCCGGGGCCGAGGTGCGGTTCAACGATCGCGTGAAAAGGACCACGAGCAGCATGATCCTGGCGGGCGGACCAAGGCGGGCCGATATCATCGCCGTGGGCTACGTCTTTGAGACCTCCATGGCCGATGGCGCGTGGCTGGCCTTCGGGACCGAGCTTGCCCCGAAGGGCTACGCCTATCTGCTCGTGCACCGGGGGCGCGGCACGGTGGCCAGTTGCATGTTCTCGGGCTTTCGCGATCAAGCGAAATATCTCGGGGCAACCGTGGAATACTTCAAGCGTCACGCAGGCTTGGAAATGAATACGCCAAGAGGTTTCGGCGGTTTCGGGAATGTCCGATTGCCGCGCACGGCGATGCAGGCCGGAAACCCGGTGATCGGCGAGCATGCGGGTTTTCAGGACGCGTTGGCAGGATTCGGGCTGCGCTATGCGATGCGATCCGGGCGTCTGGCGGCCCAAAGCCTGATCAGCGGCGCCGACTACACGAAAGCCTGGCGCGAAGCGCTGCAACCCGACCTGCGCG
>NZ_JACIYP010000506.1 GCF_014359905.1 Hoeflea sp.
GTGAACAGTTGCGTCTTGTAAACCGACCGCCAGGGCGCAATGTGGTCCGTCTCGGTTCCCACCACGAACAGCGGCGCCGAGAGGTCTTTCAGCGCGATCACCCGGCCCTCGACCGCAAACCGCCCCGCCGTCAGCCGATTTTCCAGGAACAGGCCGCGCAGGTATTGCGAGTGCATCCGCGCGGGCATGCGGGTGGTGTCCGACAGCCAGACGCCGATGTCGGTCGGCACGTCCTCGCGCCCGAGGAAGTAGCGTTGGACAGCACGGGTCCAGATCAGGTCCTCGGCCCGGATCGCGGCAAAGGCGCGGGCCATCTGCGGGCGGTCGAGATAACCCTGTTCCCACATGAGGTCTTCCAGAAAGGCGACCTGGCTTTCGTCGAGGAAAAGGAGAAGCTCGCCCGCTTCGGCGAAATCGACCTGCGCGGCCATCAACGTGACCGAGGCAAGCCGGTCATCGCCGTCGCGCGCCATGGTGGCCGCCGCAATCGCCAGGATCGTGCCGCCGAGGCAGTAGCCGACGGCCTGCACGGGTGTGTCCGGCACGATGTTTGTCACGGCGTCCAGTGCCGCCAGAACGCCGCGCTTGCGGTAATCCTCCAGCGACAGGTCGCGGTGTTCGGCCGTCGGGTTGATCCACGAGATCATGAAGACGGTAAAGCCTTGGGCAACCAGGTAGCGCACCAGCGAGTTCGCAGGCGACAGGTCGAGGATGTAGTATTTCATGATCCAGGCCGGGACGATCAGGATCGGACGGGCGTGGACCTCTGGCGTCGTCGGGGCATACTGGATCAGCTCCATCAGGTCGTTGCGAAAGACCACCTGGCCGGGAGTGCAGGCCAGATCCTTGCCAATCCGGTAGCCTTCGGGCGGCGGATCGTGGCGGTTCGTCAGGGTCTTGATCGCGTCCTCAAGGAAGTGCGCGGCCCCTTCGGTCAGGTTGCGGCCGCCGGTCTTCATTGTCTCGCCAAGGATTTCGGGATTGAGGAGCGGCTGGTTCGACGGTGACAGCACATCCAGCGTCTGGCGGGCCAGAAACCGGGTTCGGTCGGCGTCCTCGGGCCGGAGGCCGCGCATCGGTTCGGTGGCATGGTCCCACCAATCCTGCACGGCAAGGAACCCCTGTTGCCAGAGCTGAAACGGGAAGCTCTGCCAGCCGGGATGGGCAAAGCGCTTGTCATAGGGCTTTGGCGCGAAGGGCGGCGGACTGCCCGGGTTGGTGGAAAGCGCCATGATTTTCAGCACGTTCTGCTGGGCGCGTTCGACGAGTTCGAGCTGCCGACCTGGCGAGCGGGCGAGATGTTGCGCCCAGTCGCTCCACGCCTGAAAGAAGGCATGCGGCGAAACTCCGCCGCTCAGCTTCGCCAAGGTGCCACCTACCGCACGGTCGAGGTTGTTGTGCGGATGGTTTTGCTGCGGGAGTTGCGCAGAGGGCACGATCGCTGGCAGCTGGTCCGCAGTCGGCATCGGAGCAGGTGGCGATTTTTGTCTTGGTGGCCACGTCATGATTTCAACCCCAGACGTATTTGCTTTTCGATCTCAATGATCGCGAAGAAGGCAGCTCCAATTCCGACGATCAGTAGTCCGTCGAAGAGAGCGACTGGCTCGGTGCCAAGAACGGATTGGATCAATGGGGTGTAGGTAATTGCGAACTGCGCCGCGGTGATTGCGATGACCACTGTCCAGACCACCTTTGTCCC
>NZ_JACIYP010000507.1 GCF_014359905.1 Hoeflea sp.
AAAAAATAAAAATCATGGCCGGAACCGATCAGGGAGATATCGATGCAACACAGACATATATTTTCGGCCTTGCTGGCGGGAACAGCGCTTACCTTCGCACCGCAAGCAGTTGCTGCCCAGGATGCAGTAGCAGACAAAACAGATGCACAGGAGCGGACAACAGATCCTGAAGGCACCAAGGGCAATGTAACGCCGGATCAACATGGGAGCATTGTTGTAACGGGATCACGGATCCGGGGCGCGGCAGTGGCAGGCGATGTCATCACACTCGACCAGGAAGCCATCATCGTAGCAGGGCAGGTCGATCTTGGCGAGGCAATGCGCTCCTTGCCGCAAAACTTTAACGGGGGGCAAAATCCGGGAATCGGCACCGGGGCAGGCCTGATCAACAGCAATGTCAATTCGGCATCGAACGCAAATCTGCGTGGTCTGGGACCCGATGCAACTTTGACGCTCCTGAACGGGCATCGGCTGCCTTATGATTCCGCATTTGGCGGCGTCGATATTTCGGCGATCCCGCTGGCGGCGCTTGATCGCATCGAAGTGTTGTCCGATGGTGCGTCCGCTCTTTATGGGTCCGACGCGGTTGCGGGTGTTGTTAACGTCATCCTTCGCCGCGACTTCGAGGGTGTCGCAACCTCGGCGCAGATCGGAGCGAGCACAGGCGGGGGCTATTTCCGACAGCAGGCCGATATCGTCGGCGGTACGACCTGGAACGGGGGCGGCTTTCTTATTGCCTATGACTTTGCGCGCAATTCGGAGATTGAATCGCGTCAGCGCTCTTATGCGGGATCGCTAGACCCTGACAGCTATCTTTATCCCTCGCAGCATCGCCATGCGGTGACTTTTTCTGCCCATCAGAGCCTTGGCGAGCGCATTGTAGCAAAGGTGGATGTCCTTTTCTCGCGGCGCGAGTCCGAAACCGTTGGCGGAACTCCAGCATCACGCTTTCTGTTTCGCCCGGATGTCGAAAGCTTGACGGTAGCGCCGTCGCTGGAACTGCAGCTGGGATCGAACTGGGAAGCTAAAATCGTTGGCGTGCTCGGCCGCGACCACACCAACTATCATACTAGCTCTACACCTATTGGCGGTAACACCAGGATTACGAGTGGGTGCTACTGCAATAGCGTCACATCGCTCGACATAGGCGCGGAAGGCCCGCTGTTCGAACTGGCAGGTGGCAGCGCGCGGATGGCGATCGGTGGCGGTATTCGCCATAATGCCATGGATTTCACGAGGCTTATTGACGGTGCACCGTCTGCAGCTTTCGATGTTACGCGCCGCAGTCGTTACCTCTATGGCGAAGTTTATTTGCCGTTTGTATCGACAGAGCTCGAAATCCGCGGGATTGACAGACTTGGTCTTTCAGGCGCGCTGCGTTACGAGGATTATCAGGGGCTGGACCAGCTCGCGACGCCGAGGATCGGGCTCATCTATGCGCCAGTATCGTCTCTGATTCTTCGTGCGAGCTGGGCACGATCGTTCAAAGCGCCTTCGCTGTACCAGCAATATGTCCCCTATCAGGCGTTTTTGCTCCCCGGCGGTGGCTTCGGCGCAGGTGCGGGCACAGTTGTCTACACCAGCGGCGGGAATCCGGACCTTGAATCTGAACGCGCTTCCAGCTGGACTGCAGGGTTCTAGTTCAACTCGAAATCGCTACCCGGTTTCACAGCCGGTGCGACCTCTTTTGACATAAG
>NZ_JACIYP010000508.1 GCF_014359905.1 Hoeflea sp.
CGGCTGGAAATCCCTTTACCTGACCTCGAAACCCAGCACCACATCGCGACCGTCGATGCCCTCGCACGACGTGAGGGCGGCCTCTTGCGAGAACTCGCAGACCGTCGCGCTCAGTTCCATAGCCTCATTTTAAGCGAGTGGGCCAGGCTCGCCCCACAACAGGGATACCCGCAATGACCGACCAGATTACCCAGCAACAAATCAACCAGACCGCATGGGCCGCTTGCGACACCTTCCGGGGTGTCGTCGATGCCGGGCAGTACAAGGACTACATCCTTGTGATGCTGTTCCTGAAATACATCTCGGACCTCTGGAACGATCATCTCGTCAACTACCGAAAGCAATACGGTGAAGACGAAGCCCGCATCCGCCGCAGGCTGGAACGTGAGCGTTTCATCCTGCCCGAGGGCGCAAGCTTCTATGACCTTCATGGTCAGCGGAACGAGGCAAATATCGGCGAACTGATCAACGTCGCCCTTGAGCGGATTGAAGACGCGAACCGCGCCAAGCTCGAAGGGGTCTTTCGCAACATCGACTTCAACTCGGAATCCAACCTTGGCCGACCGAAAGACCGGAACCGCCGCCTCAAGAACATGCTTGAGGATTTTGCCAAACCGGCGATGGACCTCAGCCCCAGCCGGGTCAGCGAGGACATCATCGGCGAGTGCTACATCTACCTGATTTCGCGTTTCGCCTCGGATGCGGGCAAGAAAGCGGGCGAGTTCTATACGCCTTCTGCCGTCTCGGGCCTTCTCGCGAAACTTGCCGCCCCCAAACCCGGTGACACGATCTGCGATCCGGCCTGCGGGTCTGGCTCGCTTCTGATCCAGGCATCGCAGGAGGTGGGGTCCGAGAACTTCGCCCTTTATGGGCAAGAGGTGAACGGGGCCACTTGGGCGCTGGCGCGGATGAATATGTTTCTGCACGCCCGCGATGCCGCCCGCATCGAATGGTGCGACACGCTCAACAGCCCGGCGCTGGTGGAGGGCGACCACCTGCAGAAATTCGACGTGGTGGTGGCCAACCCGCCATTCAGCCTCGACAAATGGGGGGCGGAAGACGCTGCCAGCGACCAGTTCAAACGCTACTGGCGCGGTGTGCCGCCGAAGTCCAAGGGCGACTATGCCTTCATTACCCACATGATCGAGATCGCCAAACGCCAGACCGGGCGTGTGGCGGTGATCGTGCCGCATGGCGTGCTGTTCCGCGCTGGGGGCGAGGGTCGCATCCGTCAGGCGTTGATCGAGGAAAACCTGCTTGATGCCGTTGTCGGCCTGCCTGCCAACCTGTTCACCACCACCGGCATTCCAGTGGCTATCCTGATTTTCGACCGCTCCCGGGAAGAGGGTGGCGCGAATGAGGACCGCCGCGATGTGCTGTTCATCGACGCAAGCCGCGAATTCACGCCCGGCAAGACCATGAACATGCTTGACGACGCGCATGTGGCGAAGATCCTTGAGACTTTCGCTAATCGGACCGAAATCGCAAAGTATTCCCACAACGCGAGCCCCGAGGAGATCGCAGAAAACGGCTTCAATCTGAACATCCCCCGCTACGTCGACACCTTCGAGCCGGAGGATGAAATCGACGTGGCCGCCGTGCAGAAGGATATAGTGCGGATAGAGGCGGAACTGGCTGAGGTTCGGGCAAAAATGACGGGCTATCTGCGGGAGCTGGGCGCAGATGTATAAGCCCA
>NZ_JACIYP010000509.1 GCF_014359905.1 Hoeflea sp.
GATTGCCCCTCGATCACCATGGCCAGGGCGCGCGCCATCGCCTCGCTTTCGACATGCCACCGCGACAGGCGCGATAGCTGGAAGTAATCATGGGTGTTCGTGGCGCCGGCCATTTTACTGAGGCCGAGGTTCAGCCCCTCGGCGAGCAGTACGTTCAGAAGGCCGATCCTGTCAGTGCAGGGCACCCCCGTGCGCAGATGCGTAGATGCCTCGGTGAAACCGACTTCGCCATCCACCTCGAGCAGGAGATCGGTGATCCGAGTGCCGGGCAGGCGGCTATAAAGATCAAGCACCATGGCTTCCGCTTCTTCGGGGACGGCGGCGATCAGCCGGTCGATTTTCAGGACACCGTCCTCGATGGACCCGCCCGGTATGGCTCCGGCCTTCGCCGCACGCGCCAACCGGCGAAGGGCATCGGACATGCGCGCCTTGCGATCCGCCAGCCAGATTTCGGGCTCGAACGGCATGGCCAGCCTTGGTGTTGCGCGCGCAACCTCGGCTGGAACCAGCGCGTCTTTCAGGTCACCAAATCTCCGGGAATGTGCGAGCCAGATATCGCCGGAGCGGAAAGCTTCCCGCAGATGGAACAGGACTGCCACTTCCCACAGCCGGTGCGCATCGTCATCTTCCCCATTCAGATGCCGATGCCATTTCGAGCCCCGGCGCAGAAAGGTCAGCGGCAGGGTCGCAGCCGTCTCCGTGCCTGCGATGATCTCTGCGGCGTCCAACAAGGGCACGGCCACGGGCGCGGCCTGAATGTCGAGCAACCGCAGCATGCGCGGGGCATAGCGACGGAAGCGATGATACCCATGAACAACATGTGCCAGCGGATCGGCAGTCAACGTGTGGGTAAGTTGGGCAGCGGTGGCGACAAGCCCCTTGAGCGATGACCAGCCGCCCGCGTTTCGGACGGCCTCGTCGAGAGAGGCCTGATCTTCATGCGCCTCCAGCAGGGCCGATCCGAGGGTCGAAAAGGCCTGCAGGGTGTCCTTCAGTGCGGCTTTGGCGTCGTCCGCGCGGGCTTCACAGCGGGATTTCGCCTCGCGCCAGGTCTTGCCGACGATCCGGTCATGGGTCTCGACCACCGCATCGGCAAGGGCGCTGCGCCATTCAACGGCGCAGACCGCGAGGATGGCAAAACGTCGGTCGCCTGATATGTCCCGCAGATCCCCGGCGAAGTATCGTTCCCCTTGCCGCCGGAGGCGGGCAACGCGGTGGGGTGGCACATCGACCAGAATGGCCTTGTCCAGAGCAATACCCCGCAGGAATTCCAGCCGATCGAGCAGGCGGTTCATGTCGGCCGAGTTCTGGCCCACCTCAAACTGGCGCAGCCAGACAAAGCGGCTGATCAAACCACCCGCGTCTTCGGTCAAAAGGGTATCAAGCCGGTCGCGGGTGGCACCATCCAGGCGATCAACAATCCGGGCATCAATCCGCCGTTCTGCAGCGACAAGCGCGTCCGCACAAAGCCGCTCGATGACGCTGATCCCGGGCAGGATCGTCTGAGTTGCCTGGCACTGTTCCACGAAGCGCCGGGCCAAGTCCTCGTTCGAACGCACCTTTTCGGCCTCACCCTCCAGCCAGACCTTGAGATCGCGCGACCCTCGACCAGTGAACATCTTGTAGCCATAGAGTTCGCGCAAGGCCGCCAGGTGTTCATGACGCGTTTCTTCGCGGCTTGCATATC